>JAWWPY010000331.1:0-8744 GCA_033854735.1 Streptosporangiaceae bacterium
TTGACCGCTCCCCTGCTGATCCCCATCGCAGAGGCGATCTGGGCTTCTGACAGGTCCCCGTAGTACCTCAGCACGAGGGCCTCCCGCTGCCGGGCCGGAAGGGCCCGCAGAGCGGACACCACCGCCGAGCGCTCGAGCGCGGCGATGGCGCCGTGCTCGGCACTGGGCATGTCCGGCGCCGGCTTCGGCGCGTTCTTGTCCACGACCATCCGGTGCCGCAGCACGGACCGGGAGCGGTTCACGACCGACTGGCGCAGATAGGAAAGCGCCTTGTCGCTGTCGCGAAGACCGCGCCACGCTCCGTGCATGGCCACGAACGAGTCCTGCACCACTTCCTCCGCAGTACCGACGTCGCGTACCAGGAAGGCCGCCAGCCGCACCAGCGAGCGATAGTGCGTGCTGTAGATGGCGGTCACTGCCCGGTCCGCACCCCACTCAGCCGCAACCGCCCCCACCGCAGCATCCGCTACTAGGGTCTCGGTCACGTGAATAGGACGCGTTGCCACGCCGTCTGGTTCACCGGGAGGCATGTCGACTGCGTGCACCCGACCCGCCTGCTCCACTCGGCATCACCGAATCGTTCCCCCCCATGCTTCTCCGTGGCCTCTCCCGCAATGCCATGACCGTTCCAGGCAACACACCGCGGAGACGCGCGAAGAACCGAACTCTGCAAGAGCCGTGCACCGCGGGGGGCGTGCGCTGTGGGTTCGCAACATTGCAACCATATATGTCGTCGGTCGTTCCAAGACTCCAGCAAGCTAAGATCGCTTCGTGCCAGAGTGCCTATTCTGCAGGATCGTGTCGGGCGATGTCCCGGCATCGCGTGTGCTCGAGTCGCCGCGAACAGTTGCTTTTCGGGACATAAACCCACAGGCTCCTACACATGTGCTCGTGATACCGAAAGAGCACTATCCGGACCTGGCCACGCTCGCCGCGGCGGGCGACGGGCTGCTGGCTGAACTGGCAGCTCAGGCCCATCAGGTCGCGGTGGACGAGGGAATCGGCGACAGCGGGTACCGCGTCGTGTTCAACACCGGCCCGGAGGCCGGGCAGACCGTGGCCCACGCCCACGCCCACGTGCTGGGTGGCCGCAGGCTGGCCTGGCCACCCGGATGACGCCGCGCGGATAGCATGACGAGCGTATGGCGCGGGCACGCGCCTGGGCCCAGGTAGAGAGAATGAATTGACAGAGACTTCCGGCGATCCCCGAGACAGCAAGCCATCCGATGGCGGTACCCAGGTCAAGATCGTAATTCCGGATGACCACTCGATGGTTAGCCTGCTGGGCTCACGGGACGAGCTTCTGCATGTGATCGAGGAGGCGTTCGACGCCGATATTCATGTGCGCGGCAACGAGATCACCGTAACCGGGGCGCCGGAGGAAAGAGCCCGGGTGGAGCGGCTCTTCGAGGAACTCACCAAACTGCTCGCGGGTGGCGCCGAGCTGACCGCCGACGGGGTGGAGCGGGTCGTGGCCATGCTCCGCAAGAAATCGGGGATCCGCCCGGCCGAGGTGTTTTCGCTGGGCATCCTGTCGGCACGGGGCAAGACCATCCGGCCCAGGACGCTCAACCAGAAGCGCTACGTCGATGCCATCGACGAGCACACGATCGTTTTCTGCATTGGACCCGCTGGGACGGGCAAGACCTACCTCGCCATGGCCAAGGCGGTCAAGGCGCTGCAGGCCAAAGAGGTGAACCGGATCATCCTCACCCGGCCCGCGGTGGAGGCCGGCGAGCGGCTCGGATTCCTGCCCGGCACGCTGTACGAGAAGATCGACCCGTATCTGCGGCCGCTGTACGACGCGCTGCACGACATGCTGGACCCGGACTCCATACCGCGGCTCATGGCCCAGGGCACCATCGAGGTCGCGCCGCTGGCGTACATGCGCGGGCGGACGCTCAACGACTCGTTCATCATCCTTGACGAGGCACAGAACACCTCAGCAGAACAAATGAAGATGTTCCTGACCCGGCTCGGGTTCGGCTCCCGGATGGTGGTCACGGGCGACATTACCCAGGTGGACCTGCCCTCGGGCCAGCCCAGCGGGCTCCGTCAGGTGCAGGACATCCTCGAGGGTCTGGATGACCTGCACTTTGCCAGGCTGACCAGCAACGACGTGGTGCGGCACCGGCTTGTCGGCGACATCGTCAATGCTTACGAGCGTTACGACGCGCGGGTCCGGGGCCCGGCGCATGCGGCGGAGCGGCTGCCGGGACGCGGCGACGCCATCCAGCGGCGCTCGGAGCGCGGCCCGGGCCGTGCCGACTCCCGTGGCGCGGGCAAGCGCGCTCAGTGAGCGGCGGGCGACGGTGAGCATCGAGATCGCCAACGAGTCAGGGATCAGCGTCGACGAGGCCGACCTCGCGGCCCTGGCCCGGCACGTCCTGGACGGGATGCGCATTCACCCTCTCGCCGAACTGTCCGTCCTCCTGGTTGATCTCGCGACCATGGCTGACCTGCACGAGCGCTGGATGGGTGAGCCCGGCCCCACCGACGTCCTGGCCTTCCCCATGGACGAGCTCAGGCCGCCCGCGCCCGGTACCAGCCGCGGGGACCCGGCCGGGGGCGGCGAGCCCGGTTCGCTCCCCGGGTTGCTTGGCGATGTGGTGCTGTGCCCCGAGGTGGCCGGCGAGCAGGCCGCCCGCGCCGGGCACCCGCTGCTGGACGAACTCGAGCTGCTGTGCACGCACGGCATCTTGCACCTGCTTGGATATGACCACGCCGACCCCGAGGAGCATGCCACCATGTTCAGCCTGCAAGACAAGCTGCTCGGCTCGTGGCGGGCAGAGCGCGGGTCAGGCCGCGACGAGGAAGGGCAGGAAGGGCCCGGGTGATGCCAGCATGGCGTGGCTGGTTGTCGCAGCGGTAGTTCTAGCGCTGCTGGCCGGGTTCTGTGCCAGCGCCGAGGTTGCCCTGGTGCGTGCGTCCCGGGCCGGTGCGCATGCGCTCGCGCCGGGCGCGGACCGAGATGCCTTCTCGCGGCTCCAGGCGATCCTCGCTGAACCCTCCCGCTACCTGAGCGTGCTGCTGCTCGCCCGGGTCTCCTGCGAGACGTCCGCCACGGTGCTGATGGCCGCGGCGCTGCTCCACTGGCTGGGCTCGGGCTGGCGGACCTTCCTGCTCATCGCCGTGATCATGATCGCAATTCTCTACCTGATAGCCGGAATCGGGCCCCGCACCCTGGGCCGCCAGCATGAGCAGCGGGTGGCCCTGGCCGCGGCCGGTGTGCTCTACCCGCTGGTCCGGCTGCTGGGTCCGCTGCCCAAGCTGCTGCTGGCCGCGGGCAGCGTCCTGACGCCAGGCCGGTGGTCGCGGGAGGGCGCGTTTGGCTCCGAGGAGGACCTGCGCGGCCTCGTCGACCTCCTGGAGCAGAACAGGGTCATCGAGCCGGGTGAGCGGGAGATGATCCACTCCGTATTCGAACTCGGCGACACGATCGTCCGGGAAGTCATGGTCCCGCGGACCGACATCATCTTCGTGGAGCGAGGCAAGACCCTGGTCCAGGCGGTGTCACTCGCCCTGCGCAGCGGCTTTTCGCGGATACCGGTGGTGGGGGACAACGAGGACGACGTGATTGGCGTCGCCTACCTCAAGGACCTGGTGAACCGCAGCCAGGAGAACCCGGACGGGGAGGCGGTCGAGACGGTCGAGTCGGTCATGCGGCCCGCCACGTTCGTGCCGGAGAGCAAGCCGATCGACGAACTCCTGAGGGAGATGCAACAACGCCGGATCCACCTCGCGATCGTCATCGACGAGTACGGGGGCACCGCCGGGCTGGTGACCATCGAGGACATCCTGGAGGAGATCGTCGGTGAGATCACGGACGAGTACGACCAGGAGCAGCCGACGGTGGAATGGCTGGAGCCAGGGCGGGCCCGGGTGACCTCCCGGCTTCCCGTGACGGACCTCGCGGAACTGTTCGGTGTCTGGATCGACGCGGAAGACGTGGAGACGGTCGGCGGCCTGCTGGCCCATGCCCTGGGCCGGGTGCCCATTGCCGGGTCGGTGGCCACTGTGGCCGGGCTGCGGCTCACCGCGGAAAGCCTGGCCGGGCGGCGCAACCGGATCAGTACCGTCACCGTCGAGCGGCTCGTGCCCGCGGTCCCCGGCCGCGACCAGCAGCGGCCAGACGGGGCCTGACCTCTCCATCCGGGGCCCGGGTGCCCGGTCACGTCGCACTACACTCAGCGTCGTGAGCGAGCCGGGACCTAGCCAGGAAGATACCAAGATCATTACGCTGGCCCGCGCGGCGCGGGCCCGGGTGGCCTCCGCCGAAGGGGCTGCCGTGCGCGATGAGACAGGCCGCACCTACGCCGCCGCGGCGGTGGCGCTGCCGTCGCTCAGGCTGTCCGCGCTGCGCCTCGCGGTCGCCATGGCGGTGTCCAGCGGTGCGTCCGGCCTGGAAGCGGCGGCCCTGGTCAGCGACAGCGACGCGGCCGACCCGGCCGACCTGGCCGTGCTGCGCGACCTGGGCCCATCGGTCACGTTGTTCCTCGCCGGCACAGACGGCGTGCTGCGGGCCACCCTCGTGCCCTGATCGCCCTGCTAATCCAGGGGGTCATGCGGCGTGCTCGGTGCACAGGCACCCGACGCCCCGCTCGATCCACTCCTGGCCGACCCACTCGGGATGCCGCTCGATCAGCAACGCCCGGACCTCGGCAACGATCTCGTCCTCGCCCATCGCGGAGTCACGCCGCCGCCAGGTCTCGTCGCGCAGCTCGCGCAGGTAGTCGCGGACGCCGGCGAGCACCTGCGGGCCGCCGAGGTCGCCGTGACCGGGAACCACCACCCGGGGTCCGGTGGCGGCCAGCCGGTCCATCACCGCCAGCCAGCGCACGCCGGAGACGTCCGTGTCGTACGGCGGAAACCATGGGAAGATGGCGAACTGCCCGGTCTCGGCCAGGTCCCCGGTGAACAGCACGCCGGCGTCCGGCACCTCGACCACCTGGTCGCCCTTCGTGTGGCCCCGGCCAGTGGGCCGCAGCCGTACGGTCCGGCCGCCGAGGTCCAGGTCGTACCCGTTGTCGTAGACCACATCAGGGGTGGGCATCCGGATGCCGTCGAGGCGGCGGGCGATCGACCCGCCGAAGCCCCGGAACATCTCCAGGTAGCCCGGCCCCTTCGTCTTCAGGTCGTCGGCCTGGGTGCGGTTGACCAGGTACGTGGCCTGGCCGGCGAACACCTGCGCGCCGAAAGCGTGCTCGGGGTGGAAGTGCGTCGTGGTCAGGTACAACCGACGGCCCTTCGCCACCTCGGACGCGCAGGCGAGGACCTGCTCGGCGTTGGCGGTGCCGATGCCCGTCTCGACGACCAGTACGGCCTGCGTACCGCCGATGATGCCGATGTTGGGTACCAGCCCGACCCGGTGGTTCGGGATCACCAGCAGGTCGGGGGCGATCTCCCGGGCGCCGGCCACCTGCACGGCGGGGTCGGTCATCGGTTCGTCGGTCATGCTCCGATTCCACCGCCCGGGCACCGCGGCCGTCCAAGACCGATTAAGTGGTGTCGATACCGTACGGGTATCGTCGCCGGTCATGGAGCTACGTACGCTGCGCTATTTCGTGGCTGTCGCCGAGGAACTCCACTTCGGCCGGGCCGCCGCCCGGCTGCACATGAGCCAGCCGCCGCTGAGCCGGGCGATCAAGCAGCTGGAGACCGACGTCGGTGCCGCTCTGTTGCACCGCTCCGCCGCAGGCGTCACGCTCACCCCGGCTGGGGCGGCGCTGCTGGACGAGGCGCGTACCCTGCTCGACCAGGCCGACCGGATACGCGTGCGCGTGGCCGCGGCGGCCGGCGCCGCGACCATCACCGTCGGCATCCTGGGCGACAGCACCGACCGGGGCGCCACGCGGCTGGCCGCCGCGTACCGCCGGCGGCACCCGGGCGTCGAGGTCCGCATCCGCGAAACCGACCTGACCGATCCGACCTGCGGGCTGCGCGCCGGACAGGTCGACATCGCCCTGACCCGCGGGCCGTTCGACGAGACCGGCCTGACGGTGCACGAGCTGCGCGCTGACCCGGTGGGCGCTGTGCTGCGCGCCGACGATCCGCTGGCCCGCTGCGGCCGCCTGAAGCTGGCCGACCTGGCCGACCGGCGCTGGTTCCAGTTCCCGGACGGCACCGACCCGATCTGGCGGTCGTACTGGAACGGCGGCGAGCCTCGCGAGGGTCCGATGGTCCGTGCCGTCCAGGAGTGCCTGCAGGCCGTGCTCTGGAACGGCACGGTCGGGATGACCCCGCTCGGGCACGACCCACCCGGGGAGCTGGCCGTGGTACCGCTGATCGACATGGCGCCGAGCCGCGTGGTGGCGGCGTGGAACGAGGGCGACGCGAACCCGCTGATCCGGTCGTTCGTCCAGATCGCGACGGCCGCCTACCGCGACTGAGCGCCTCGACCGCCGGGCAGAACAGCCCCGCTGGCCCGGCATGGAGCGTGCGGGAGCCAGTGTGGGGGAGAATCGCAGCGTGGGATCGCCGCAGACACCGGAGTTCAGGTCGGGGTTCGCCTGCTTTGTTGGCAGGCCGAACGTCGGCAAGTCGACATTGATGAACGCGCTAGTCGGCAGCAAGGTCGCGATCACGAGCAGCCGCCCGCAGACCACCAGGCGGGCGATCCGCGGCATCGTGCACCGGCCTGACGCCCAGCTCGTCATCGTGGACACGCCCGGCATGCACCGCCCGCGCACCCTGCTCGGCGAGCGGCTGGACAGCCTGGTCCGCGCGACGCTGACCGAGGTGGACGTGATCGGTTTCTGCGTGCCCGCAGCCGACGGCATCGGGCCGGGGGACAAGTACCTGGCCAGCGAGCTCACCGGGCTGGCCAAGACCCCCGTGGTGGCGATCGTGACCAAGGTCGACCAGGCCTCCCAGGGACAGGTCGCGGCGCAACTGTCGGCCGTCACTGAACTCGGCGACTGGGCGGACATCGTCCCGGTATCCGCGGTGTCCGGCTACCAGCTCGATGTGCTCACCGACGTGCTGGTCAGCCACCTGCCGCAGGGAAGCCCGCTCTACCCCGACGGTGAGCTGACCGACGAGCCCGAGCAGCAGCTGGTCGCCGAGCTGATCCGGGAGGCAATCCTGGAAGGTGTCCGGGATGAGCTGCCGCACTCCATCGCCGTCGTGGTGGAGGAGATGGCGCCCCGGGAAGGCCGCGACGACCTCATCGATGTCCAGGCGTTCATGTACGTCGAGCGGTCCAGCCAGAAGTCCATCGTCATCGGGGCCAAGGGGGCACGGCTGAAGGAGGTCGGCACCCGGGCCCGGCAGCAGATCGAGGCCCTGCTCGGCACGAAGGTCTACCTCGACCTGCGGATCAAGGTGGCCAAGGACTGGCAGCGCGACCCGAAGCAGCTGCGCAGGCTGGGTTTTTACGACTGACGTCTACGGCCGACGGGACACGATCCCGGGCCGCGGCCTCAGCGCCGCCGGGGCCGCGCGAGCACGTCCGCCACGTCCAGCTGCCACGAAGTCTGGGAGTCCAGGGCCCGGTAGCCAAGTTCCGCGTTAATGGCGATCATGTGCGAGTTGCTGTCCCCGTTACTGGTGACGACCCGTCTGAGCTGCGGTTCCCGTTCGGCGAGCAGTTCGAGCATGGCCGCCTTGACCAGCAGCCCGAGCCGGTGCCCCCGGTGCGGCCGGGTGACCGCCGTCAGCCCCTGGAGTCCCCAATCCGGAGTCTCGGGGTCGATGCTGAGCTCGGTCAGCCCGGCGAAGTCACCGCTGCTGACGCATTGTGCCGCCAGCGTGTAGCGGCGGATGCCCAGCCGTTCGATGCGCCGCTGGCCGTCCCGCACCCGGTCCGCGTCCCAGGACTGAGGCTGCGTGCCCGCATCCATCGGGGCATCGGCGAGGGCCGCGTTGACCACGGCGACCTGGCCGAAGTACTCCTCGGGAACGGTTCCCTCCCATGACAGCAGCTCGTAGCCGTGCGCGGCCCGGTCCGCCTCGGCCCGGAGCCGCGCCAGCGTGCCGGGCGGCACGGCCGCCAGGTCCAGCAGGCGGCGCACTTCGGTGACGCCGCGCCGGGCGCCGAAAGCCTGTGCGAACGCCTGGCCGGCTGAGCCGTCCAGCACCTCGGCGGTCAGCGTCGCACGGCCCTGGTCGGCCGCCCGGGCCGCCGCGTGGCGCACCAAGGCGGTCCCGATGCCCGCGCGCCGTCTGGCCGGGGGCACCTGGGGGTAGACATAGGCCAGATGACGGTTCTCGCGCCGTGGCATCGTGGCCATGTAACAGCCGTCCGCCTCGTCCAGTGAATCTCCCGCGAACCACACCTCGGGGTGATCTTCGGTCCAGCCGGAGGCCAGCCAGCCGGTGAAGATCTGCAGCGACATGGGCGGGCAGTGCGGATCGTCGACCGGCGCGCTGGCGGCATAGGCCTGGTAGCACGCCCGCGTCAGAGCCGTGTCGGCCTCCGGGTCGAACCGCTCGATCTGCATCCCACTATTCAAGCCATCGAGCCTGGGCCGGCGCGAGGCATTATTCCGCGAGGCATTCTCCGCGCCCGCGAGCCACGTCCATGGCGCTGTCATGGGTAGCAGCAGTCGCCATGGGATCCGTTGAGTCTGCTAGTGTCACTAACAATGCTGCGCGGATCCCTCCTGCTTATCTGCCGCGGCGGGGGCCGATAAGGCCGGCTCCCTCGCCGCGGGTTTTTGCGTGCCGCTGGCCCCGAGCCCGATCCGCGAGGGAGCAGTTCTCCGATGCAATCCAATCAAGATCATCATCGTCATGCCGAAGGC
>JAWWPY010000332.1:0-43124 GCA_033854735.1 Streptosporangiaceae bacterium
CCCCCGCGCTGGCACTGGCTGCCGCGCTGGCACTGGCTGCCGCGCTGGCCACGTCCCACCGCTCTTCGATCCGGCCGAACCGCCAGGCGCCCAGCGCAACGGCCCAGGTCAGCACGAAGACGCCGACGATGACAAATCCGGCCTTATTGATGTCGAAGCCCTGGATGAAGCCCCAGAACCCGCCAGCCATGTGAACCTCCTGACCGATCAGCCCCAGGATCTCGATGGTGCCGATGAACAGGGCGACGAACACCGACAGGCCGGTGATGGTCAGGTTGTAGTACACCTTGCGGATGGGGCGGGCGAAGGCCCAGTCATACGCGAAGTTCATGAAGCAGCCGTCGGCGGTGTCGAGCAGGCTCATCCCGGCGGCGAACAGGATCGGCAGCGACAGAACGGCATAGAACGGCAGGCCGCTGGCGACGGCCGTGCCCGCGAGGACCAGCAGGGCGACCTCGGTGGCGGTGTCGAAGCCGAGGCCGAACAGGATGCCGATCGGGTACATCTTCCACGGCGCGTCCACTCTGCGGGCCAGCGGCCCGAAGAACCGGTTCATCAGCCCGCGCTTGTCCAGCTGCTCCTCGAGTTGCTCGTCGTTGTACCGGCCGGTGCGCATCTCCCGGAACACCTTGACGATGCCGAGCAGGATGACGAGGTTCATCGCGGCGATGATGTACAGGAAGGTCCCCGAAACCGAGGTGCCGATGACCCCGGTCATGGCGTGCAGCTGCGATCCGTTGTCCTTCACCTGCTCGTCCAGGGAGCGGATGCCAAAGTTCAGCAGCAGCGCCAGCACGAAGACAACGCTGGAGTGGCCCAGGGAGAAGAAGAATCCCACCGAGAGCGGCCGCTTACCGTCGTTGACGAGCTTGCGGGTGGTGTTGTCGATCGCCGCGATGTGGTCGGCGTCGAAGGCGTGCCGCATGCCCAGGGTGTAGGCCAGGATCCCAGTCCCGAACCCGAAGATCTCCGTCTTGCTGATGTGGTAGTGGCCGCTCACAGCCGCGGCCAGCATCACCCAGCCCGCCACGTTCAGCCCGATGACCGCCGCCGCCATGCCGCCGGTGCGGGCCCATTCGGCCGGGGTCAGACCAGCGCGGATCCGGGCCAGGCGCGCACCCACGTCCGCCATCCGGGTCCTCTCGCTCGCCTACTCAGATGATCTTTACCTTAATGATAGATGCAATCTTGTCGCAACAGCGGATATGCCGCAGGTGCTTATCGATCTTTGCCCCGGGCGTGACTGGCCGCCTGCTGGGGGTTACCGTCACAGCAGGCGATAACTGGCGGGAAGGCATTCCGATGCAACGGGACATCTTTGCTCCTGAGCACCACGCGTTCCGGGACATGGCGCGCTCGTTCATCAGCCGGGAGGTCACGCCGCACCACGAGCAATGGGAGCGGGAGGGCGTTGTCTCGCGGGACGTGTGGCTGGCCGCCGGCCAGGCCGGGCTGCTCGGGATCGACATCGACGAGAAGTACGGCGGCGGGGGAGACCCCGATTACCGGTATTACCTGATCTTCAACGAGGAACTGGCCCGGGCGGGCACCACGGGCCCCGGCTTCGCCGTGCACAACGACATCAACGGCCAGTACCTGCGCCGCCTGTGCACGCCCGAGCAGCGCGACCGCTGGCTCCCCGGCTACTGCTCAGGGGAACTCATCACGGCCATCGCGATGAGCGAGCCAGGCGCCGGCAGCGACCTGCAGGGGATCCGCACCTCCGCCGTCCGCGACGGCGGGCGCTACATCCTCAACGGCCAGAAGACCTTCATATCCAACGGCCAGCTCAGCGACCTGGTCATCGTGGTGGCCCGGACCGACCCGACAGCGGGCCACCATGGCATCAGCCTGCTTGTCGTCGAGCGCGGCATGGCCGGCTTCGAGCGTGGCCGCAACCTGGACAAGATCGGCATGCACGCCCAGGACACCTCGGAACTGTTCTTTTCCGATGTCTCGGTCCCAGCGGAGAACCTGCTCGGCGACGAAGGCGGCGGCTTCATCGCCCTCATGCAGAACCTGCCGAGGGAGCGTGTCGCGCTCGGCACGACCGCGCTCGCCGGGGCTGAGACGGTGTTCGAGGGGGCGCTCGCCTACAGCAAGGAGCGCCAGGCGTTCGGGCGGCCGATCGGCAGCTTCCAGCACAACCGGTTCGTGCTCGCCGAAATGGCCACCGAGCTCGCCGTGGCGCGGGCCTTCACCGACCGGGCGGTGATGGAGCACAACGAAGACCGGCTGTCCAACGAGGACGCGTCCATGCTCAAGTGGTGGGACACCGAGCTGTGCAACCGGGTTGTCGACCGGTGCGTCCAGCTATATGGCGGTTACGGCTACATGCGTGAGTTCCCAGTGGCCCGCGCGTTCACCGACAGCCGGGTGCAAACCATCTACGGCGGGACCACCGAGATCATGAAGGAGATCATCGGCCGCGGCCTGGGTGTGTGACCGCAGAACCGCACCGGAGTGGCATCGGTGTCATTGGGGCAGCACCTGAGTGGCACAGGTGTCGTACGGAAAGAGGCTCAGGGGTGGCGCAGGGTGGGGATGGGCGGGCCGGGGACGCCGGCCCGGCGGGACATCACGACCAGCTCCCCTGAGGCTGTGGCCAGCACCTGGACCCCGGGGCCGAAGTGGCCGGCGAGCACGTCGGCGCGGAGCACGTCGGCTGGGGGGCCGGCCGCGGCGACCCGGCCACCGTCCAGCAGCATCAGCCGGTCGGCGAACTGGCCGGCCAGGGTGAGGTCGTGCACCGCGGACAGGACGGTGAGTGACCGCTCGCGACGCAGCTCATCGACGAGTTCCAGGGCATCCACCCGGCGGCCGAGGTCCAGGGCGCTGGTCGGCTCGTCGAGCAGCAGCACCGCCGCCTGCTGGGCCAGAGCACGGGCCAGAACGATCCTTTGCCGCTCACCGCCGGACAGCGTGGCCAGCCTCCGGCCTGACATCGCCGACAGGGCCAGCCGTTCGAGCAGCTCCGCGCAGATCCGCCGGTCCACGTCGGTCTCCATGCGCAGGTAGCCGATGTGCGGGGTCCGGCCCAGCAGGACGTAGTCGGCGACCGTCATCTCGGGCGGCAGCTCGGGGAACTGCGGCACGTAGGCGACCAGGCGGGCGAGTTTACGGCGGCGCAGCCTGGACGTCGGCTGGCCGCTGATAGCGATCTGCCCGTCATGCGCTACCAAGCACGCGATGGATCGGAGCAGAGTCGTCTTGCCCGCTCCGTTGGGGCCAATGATGCCCAGCCACTGGCCGGCCGGCACCTGGGCGGTGACCCCGGCCAGCGCGGACGCTGAGCCGTAGCGGACCCCGACCCCGTCCAGGGTGATCATGCGAGGTCACGCCGGGAGTACTGGGAGCGGAGCACGAAGAGGAAGAACGGCGCCCCGGCCAGCGCCGTGATCACGCCGATCGGTACCTCGGCGGGCGACTGGACCGTCCGGGCGGCGACGTCAGCGAGGACCAGGAAGGCCGCGCCGCCGATCATGGAAACGGGCAGCACGATCCGGTAGCTCGCGCCGGCCAGCAACCGCACCGTATGCGGGACGATGATGCCCACGAAGCCGATCAGCCCGCTGACCGCCACCGCGGCGGCGGTGCCGAGCGTGGCCGCGACGACCACGGTCAGCCGCACCCGCGCGATGTCCACGCCGAGGCTGCTGGCCTCTACCTCGCCGACCCGCAGCACATCGAGTAGCCGCCGGTGGGCGAGCAGCAGTGCGGCCGCGACGGCGGCGTACGGCAGGATGAGGAGCACCTCGGACCACGAGGCCAGCGACAGGCTGCCGAGGATCCACGAGTAGACCTGCTGCAGGTCCTGCGTGTGCTGTTGCTGCAGATAGGTCTGCACGGCGGTGAGCAGGGCGGCGACCGCCACGCCGGCCAGGACGATCGAGGCGGTGGCGCCGCCCGGGCCGCTGCCGGTGGCAGCGCTGTTGGTGGCACCGGCGCTTCGGGCCCCCGCCCCCAGCAGGTAAGTGACCGCGACGGCGGCGATGGCGCCCGCGAACGCGGCCGGGGGGAGCAGCGGCTGGCCCGCCCCGGAGATAATGATGATCGTCGCGCCCAGCCCGCCGCCGGCGGCCACGCCGAGCAGGTACGGGTCAGCGAGCGGGTTGCGGAACACACCCTGGTAAGCGGCTCCACCGCCGGCCAGCATGGACCCGACCAGGGCGCCCAGGACAACCCGTGGCAGCCGCACCTGCCAGACAATGGTCACATCGATTCCCGGGACGGACAGGGCTGGATGCCAGGGCAGCCGGGCGAGCAGCGCCTCGCCGACCATGGCCGGCGTCAGGTCCGCCGGGCCCACCGACACGCCGATGGCCATGGCGACCACGAGCGCGGCGATGGCCACGGCGAGCGCCCGCCGGGGACCGGGGGGACTCACTGGCCGGCGCCCTTGGCCATGGCGGTCCCGACAGTGCGCAGCAGATCGGTGATGCGTGGGCCCCAGCGGGAGGCGATGTCGTCGTTGAGCGCCACGACGTGGCCTTTCTTGACCGCGGTCAGAGCCGGCCAGCCCGGGCGCTGGGCGACGGTGGCCGCACTCTGGTGGCAGCAGATGGTGTCGGCCAGGATGATGTAGTCCGGATCGGCCTTGATGATGAATTCGGCCGACAGCTGCGGGTAGCCGCCGGCCGCCGCGGCTCCGGTGGCCGTGTCCGCGATGCTCTTCATGCCGAGCAGGTCCAGCAGTTGCCCGACGAAAGTCGCTGAGGTCACCGAGTAGTAGGTCTGGTCGAGTTCGTAGTAGTAGGTGAGCGGCGCCGAGTGGTGGGGCGCGGCGGCGACGATCCGGGTGAGCTGGCTGCGCAGCGCCGCGTCCTCCCGCTCAGCCTGGGCGAGGTGACCGGTGGCCCGGCCGAGCTCGTCGAACTGGGCGTACACGTCGGAGAGCTTGGCCGCCGCGGGCAGTTCCAGGACCGGGATCTTGAAAGCGGCGAGGTGCTTGGTCAGCCCGCCGGTGTCGCCGGACACGACGACCAGGTCCGGGTGGTCGGCGATGATCGCCTCGATATTGGGCTGGAACCCGGACAACTTCGTCTTGGGTGCCTGCGGCGGGTAGTCCGAGTCGCCATCCACCGCCTTGACCTGGCTCCCCGCGCCGATCGCATACAGCATCTCGGTGACCGTGGGGGACAGCGAGATGATCGCCGCCGGCCGCGAACCGATGTGGACGGTCCCGTTGGCGGCGGCGATCTTCGTGGGGAAGCTGCCCGCCGTGGCGGGGCTGCCCGTGGTGGGGCTGCCCGTGGCGGGCTGTGAACTACCACAGGCGGCGAGAAACGCGATGGCGGCCAGGGCGGCCAGGGTCGGCAGACTGCGGGAGCGAACCAGCAGGCTGCGGGAGCGAGACCGCATGATCATCCTCCATCGGGTCGTGGAGGACGAAGTGCGCCCGCCGCACACCCGGCGGGTACCGAAACGAGCCGCCCTTCCTCCGAGGACGACGCGTCGGCGCGGGCCAGGCGGCCGGGCTCGTCCCCCCGGGGTCATCCACCGGGAGGCATCACCGTTGCGGGACAGCGCCGGGATCGCACCGGCTTCGCTGGGCTCTGCACCATCCCGGGCGGACCCGGGACAGGCGTACCTTATCGCAGCTCGGTGGTAGGCCTACGCTGTGGTAGGGCACAGGCTGTCCCAAGCACGGGGATGGAGCTGACGTGGCAGAGCCGGACAGGGAGCTGGTGATTCCGGAGGGCGGGTTCTGGCCGGCCCCCGAGGTCCCGCAGCCCAACATCTACCCGATGGAGTGGCGGGTCGAGACCGAGAAGCTGGCCGCGATCTACCAGAAGTCCAAGCTGGCCGCCTGGAACCCGGCTGACCTGCCATGGGACGGGCTGCGCGCTGAGGACTTCACCGCCGAGCAGCGGCTGGGGATCATGTACTGGTTCTCTGTGCTGGCCAATTTCGACGCCTCGGGCCCGGCGGTGTTCGCCCGGGCCACCATCCACGCGTTCGAGCAGCACGAAGAGGACCCGGTCCGCAAGTGCTTCTTCTCCATCACCCGCGACGAGATGAACCACGAGGAGTGCTGCCAGCGCACGATAGCCAAGCTCTGGCCGGGCGGCCCGCTGGACTGGCCGCCGTCCACGCCCCTGGAGCAGGCCGCGCACAACAACATCGGCTGGCTCTACCACAACGGCGGGCGGTACTGGACCGGCTACAATCGGGCGGTCGGCAAGTACTCGCTCGCTGTCCTGTTCACCAGCTTCATGATGGGCGAGATGGCGGCGTCCACCCTGTTCCGCGGGATGGCGACGGGTACCACGCACCCGGTGTTCGCCGACATGTTCCACCGGATCGGCCGGGACGAATCACGTCACCTGCAGATCTGCATGACCATCCTGGACAAGGAGTGGCCCGGCCTCACCGACGACGTGAAGGACCTGATCACCCGTCAGCTACGGGCCGGTTTCATCTTCCTGTCGATGATCCTGTGGGAGCCGCCGGAGGCGGGCGGCTTCTGGGAACTCCCGCCCTACTTCCTGCCGAACCACCGGGTGCTGATGCGCCATGCCCGCGACGCCGGCCTGGGCGTGCTGTCCTACGACGAGCAGGCCGAGAACTGGCGGGTGGCGCTGGCCCGGGTCCGGGTCATCGTGACGCGATGGGGCATCGACTTCCCGGCCATCCCAGAACTGGACATCGAGGGCGTGGACGTCGCCGACGACATCAACCCCGAGGACATCATTCCCGTCTTCTAATCGCCGGCCCGTCTTCCAATCACCGGACGCCAGGAGGCCCGCCATGGCGGCTCAGCCCGAGCAGATCGGCCTACCAGGGCTGGTGGTCCTGCTCTACCGGGCCGACTGGACCCGGCTCTGCCTGTCCGCCACGGTGCACGCGCGGCACGACGGCGAGCTGCGGGCCAGGATGTACCAGGTCCAGGCGAAGAAGGAGCACGACCAGGCGATGCGGGAGCGTCCGCCCGGGCACTGGTCGCGGCATCTAGACGGCTGGCCCTTTGCCGACGGCGGCCCGGACCAGGAACTGCCCGACGATGAGTCGCCCGATGATGAGTCAATCATCGACGAGACGAGGGGTGAGGTCCTGCTCGCACCGGGGGGACGTTACCGGGTCGGCGTGACGGACGGGCCCGGACCCGGGCTCACCGTCTGCGACGGGGAATCGCAGTGGGACATCAGCGAGGGTGTCGCCACCAGACGGAACGCCGGAGGGGCGCCATACTTGCTCGCCGACCTCACGGCCCCCTCGCAACTGCTCGCCGACTTCGCCCTCGAGCTGGCCGGCACCTCCGCCGTCGGCGGGCGAACCGCGCACCGCATCGTGGCCACGCCCCGACCGGCAGGTTCCGCGATGGACATGACCAGGAGACACCTGCCGGACCAGGTGTTCGCCCTGGTCGATACGGAACTGGGCATCCTGCTGAGCTACGAGGAAGTGTTCGACGGCCAGCAACTGACGATCACCGAGCTGACGGACCTGCTGCTCGATCCGCCGGCAGCCGCCGAACCGGGCCAGTTCCGGCCCCCGGCTGGAATGCCGGTAGAGGAGAGCGAGCCGCCCGGCGAGGAAGCCTGCGACCGCGACTACGTGATCCCTGGCGTGGCGGGCCAGGTGGCCAGGCTGGTGGCAGGCCCCGCCGCCGCCGCGATTGGCTTCGCCGCGAGGCACGTGCCGGTGCGTTCGCCCGCGTCAGTTACATGGGCCGACGACGAACCAGGGATTCCGGGCCCCGGGCGTCCGACGGACCAGGCGCAGCTCATGCCGGTGACCGACGACCTGGTCACCCTGCTGTACCGGAGCGGGCTGCCACCGCAGGCGTTCACTGCCGTGGCGCATGAGTGGGTCGATGGTGCGGTCCTCATGCGCATGGGCGGCGCGCTGCGTGCGAAGCTGCCACCGTTTATCGATGGCATTCTCGGTCCGGACCAGCTGTGGGACGCGCTCGGCGAGCGGTTCCCGCCGGACACCGTTCACCGGATCAGCCGGCTAACGGTGGCGACGCCGGGCCGGTACCGGATCGACCACCTGGCCGGCGCGCGGCCGGACGAGCCCGTGACCATCGCCTGCGACGGCGAGCGGCTGTGGAAGGTATACCCCAACAGGGTCGCGACGGGGGCCGCCCGGCCGCTGAGGCCCGACTTCGCGCGCCTGGCCGACCAGTCGTACCTGCTGTCCGGCTGGGAGCTGGCGGCGGGCGAAGCCGAGGTGGACGGCCGCCGCGGATTCCTTGTCGTGGCCGGCGACGTGAATGAGATGCGAGGGCCGCGCCGGGGCGGTTGGCTTCTCGGCTCGCTTACCGGGCGTATCGAAGTGGTGGTGGACGCGGAACTCGGCATCGCGCTGCGCGAGACGACGTACTTCGAAGGGCAGCCGATCGGCTGCCTGGAGCTGCGGAATGTCAGCAGTCAGGTCGATCCCGGCGGTTTCCGGATCGATGCCCCGGCCGGGACCCGGACGGTCGCGGCGGGACCGCTATCGGACGTGGACCTGCCGGGGCCGCTGAAGGCGGCCAAGGTCGCGGCCCAGTTCGGTGCCGCCGGCGTGGTCGCGGGCGCGGTAGCGCTCACCGGCTGGCTGCAGAAGCGGCCGGCCGGGCAGCAGCCACCTCCTGGGCCGCCACCCCCCGGGGACAGCTGACCGGCACGGGCGGCCTGCTGTCGGTGGCATGCGGCATCATGCTTGGCATGCTGCGGGTTGATGTCGCCGAGCGGCGCCGGAGGCTGGGCATCCGGCACGCGCTGTGCCCGGCCCACCGTGCGGACGATCCGGTCGAGGCCGCCCGGCGCGTCGTGGCGCTGCACGCGACCGATCCGGCCACGGTCTTCCTCGCCGTCCGGGCCAGGACCGACTCCGTGGCCCCGGCGGCCGTCGCCGAGGCGCTGTACGAGCGGCGGGCGCTGGTCCGGATGCTCGGGATGCGCCGGACCATGTTCGTGGTGCCCAGCGACCTCCGAGGAGTGATCGAGGAGTCCACGATGCCGCGGATCGCGGCGGAGCAGCGGCGGCTGCTGGTCAAGCATCTGCGCGAGCTGACCGCCGTCGTTGATCCTGAGTCCTGGCTGGCGGACGTGGAGCGCTCGGTGCTCGGCGCCTTGGCCGCCCGCGGCGGAACCGCCACGGCCGAGCAGCTGGCCGCCGATGAGCCCAGGCTGCGCACGCGACTGGTGATGGCCGAGGGCAAGCCATACCAGGCCATCCAGAACATCACCAGCCGCGTTCTGCTGCTGCTGGGCGCGCAGGGTCACATCGTGCGCGGGCTTCCCACCGGCTCGCTGCTGTCGCAGAGGTACCAGTGGGCTCTGGCTGAGCGATGGCTCCCACCGGCCGGGAAGCCGCCACCGGCGGCCCATGCCCGCACCGAACTGGCCCGCCGCTGGCTGGCCGCGTTCGGCCCGGCCCGGCTCGCGGACCTGCAGTGGTGGACCGGCTGGCCGAAGTCCGAGGTCAAGCTGGCCATAGCTGACCTCGATGTGCGTGAGGTGGACCTGGACGGCGTGCCCGGCGTCGTCCTGCCTACGGACGTAGACACGTCGCCCGACCCCGGGCCGTGGGTGGCGCTGCTGCCCGCACTGGACCCAACCGTGATGGGCTGGCTGGATCGTGGCTGGTTCCTCGGAGGCCACACCAAGGCACTGTTCGACCGGACCGGGAACGTGGGACCGACCGTGTGGCTGGACGGCCGGGTCGTCGGCGGCTGGGCCCAGCGAGGTGACGGTGAGATCGCCATCAGGCTGCTGGAGGACGTCGGCCGTGAGGCAGATGACCTGGTCCAGGCCGAGGCGGCCCGGCTCCGCGAATGGCTTGGTGACCTCCGGTTCGTCCCACGTTTCCGGACCCCGCTGGAACGCGAACTGGCGGGATGACCCGATGAGCGCGGTGCTTTGTGACCCGCATGTGCGCGCAACGCACTGCGTTGTGGGGGGATGGCATCGGCGCGGTGCATTGTGACTCGCATGTGCGCACCAGGCACCGCGTTGTCGTGGTGCGGGGCTGACGGACCACCATGCGTAACGTCGCTGCGCTGCCACGCGATTACCAGGTAGACGCGGTTGACATGGGTACCCCCGAGCCCATGTCGCCGCGTCTTTCAGTAGGCCGCCAGCGCATGCCGGTACCCCGGCGCGCCGCAGCCCGGTAGCGTTCGGTGCATGACAGGAACCCAGCCAATGTCTGCAGGCCACCCTGGCGCCGGCGCCGGGCGGTCCGGCCCGGCGCCGTTCGGCCGGATGCTGACCGCGATGATCACGCCGATGACTGCTGACGGCGCGGTGGATTATGACGGAGCGGGCCGCCTCGCCAGCTACCTGATCGATGACATGCGCTGCGACGGCCTGGTGATCAGCGGGACCACGGGCGAGTCGCCGACCACCACCGACGAGGAACAGGACCGACTGCTGCGCGCGGTGCTCGCGGCGGTGGGGGACCGGGCCACCATCGTGGCCGGCGTCGGGACCAACGACACCGCGCACACCTGCGAACTCGCCCGGCAGGCGGAGCGCGCCGGCGCGCATGGACTGCTCGTAGTCACCCCCTACTACAACAAGCCCCCGCAGAGCGGCCTGGTCGCCCATTTCTCCGCCGTCGCGGACTCGACCGGGCTGCCGGTGATGCTCTATGACATCCCCGGCCGGACCGGAACCCCGATCGCGACCGAGACCCTGCTGCAACTGGCCCTGCACCCGCGGATCATCGCGGTCAAGGACGCCAAGGACGACCCGGCCGCCACCTCTTTGGTCATGGCCGCCACGGACCTGGTGTACTACTGCGGTACGGACATGCTGAACCTGCCCTGGCTGGCGCTTGGCGCAGCCGGGTTCGTCAGCGTGGTGGGGCATGTCGTCGGCGACCGCCTGTACGAGATGATCAATGCGTACACGACCGGGGATGTATCGGGCGCGCTGGCGATCCACCGCGAACTGCTCCCCGTCTACACGGGGATTTTCCGCAACCAGGGAGTGATCATGACAAAGGCCGCCCTCGGCCTGCTCGGGCTGCCAGGCGGCCCGGTCCGCCCACCGCTCGCCGACGCTACGCCGGCGGAGCGGGAACACTTGCGCACCGATCTGGTCGCTGGCGGCGTGAAGCTGCCGGGGACGGCAGCGTGAGCGCCGGCCGGCGGCCCGCCGCCACGGGCGGGACAGCCTGGTGAGCCACCCGCACCCCGAACTCGGCACCCCGCCGCGCCTGCCCCGCAACGGCCTGCGCATCACCGGCCTGGGTGGCCTGGGCGAAATCGGCCGGAACATGACCGTGTTCGAGCACGCCGGGCGGCTCCTCATCGTCGACTGCGGCGTCCTGTTCCCGGAGCCGGACCAGCCGGGCGTGGACCTGATCCTGCCCGACTTCTCATCCCTGGACGGGCGGCTGGACCTGATCGACGCGGTGGTCCTCACGCACGCCCACGAGGACCACATCGGCGCCATCCCCTACCTGCTGCGCAGGCGGGCCGACATTCCCCTGGTCGGCTCGAGGCTGACGCTAGCGCTGATCCGCAGCAAGCTCACCGAGCACCGGATCAACCCGGTCACGGTGGAAGTGGCCGAGGGCGGAGCGGAAACGTTCGGCCCGTTCGGGCTCGAATTTTTCGCGGTGAACCACTCCATCCCGGACGCGCTCGCCGTCGCCATCAGGACACCCGCGGGGGTCGTGCTGCACACCGGCGACTTCAAGATGGACCAGCTTCCGCTGGACGGGCGGCTGACCGACCTGGGAGGCTTCGCGCGGCTCGGCGCCGACGGCGTGGACCTGCTGATGTCCGATTCCACGAACGCCGAGGTACCGGGCATCGTGACCAGCGAGCGCGACATCGCGCCGGTGCTGGCCCAGATCTTCGCGGAGGCCCAGCAGCGGATCATCGTGGCCTGCTTCGCCAGCCATGTGCACCGGGTGCAGCAGGTGCTCGACGCGGCCGCCGCGCACGGGCGCAAGGTGGCGTTCGTGGGACGCTCGATGGTGCGGAACATGGGCGTCGCCCGGGATCTCGGTTACCTGCGGGTGCCGTCGGTCAAGGGCGGCCTGCTGGTGGATCCGCGCGAGGCGGAGGGGATGCCGGTCGACGAGATCGTGCTGATCTCCACCGGGTCGCAGGGCGAGCCCATGTCGGCGCTGTCCCGGATGGCCGGGCGGGACCACCCGATCCGGATCGCCGAGGGGGACACGGTCATCCTCGCCTCGTCCCTGATCCCCGGCAACGAGACCGCCGTCTACCGGGTCATCAACGAGCTGACCCGTTGGGGCGCGCGTGTCGCGCACAAGGGCAACGCGATGGTGCACGTGTCCGGGCACGCATCGGCCGGTGAGCTGCTCTACGTGCTGAACCTGGTGCGGCCGAGCAACTTCATGCCGGTGCACGGCGAGTGGCGGCACCTGCGCGCGCACGCGCGGCTCGCCCAGCTCAGCGGGGTGCCCGAGGACAATGTTGTGATCGCCGAGGACGGCGTCGTGGTCGACCTGGTGGACGGGCGGGCGTCGGTGGTCGGCAAGGTCGCCTGCGGCTACGTGTACGTGGACGGCCTGTCCGTCGGCGAGGTGACCGAGTCATCGCTCAAGGACCGCCGGATCCTGGGCGAGGAGGGCTTCGTGTCCGTGGTCATCGTGGTGGACTCCACCACCGGCAAGCTGGTCGCCGGCCCGGAGATCCACGCGCGCGGATCAGGCATTGACGACGCCTCGTTCAGCGAGGTCCGGCCGCGCCTCGATGAGGCGCTGGCCCGGGCCGCCGCCGACGACATTCACGACGCGCACCAGCTCGGCCAGCTGGTCCGCAGGACCGTCGGGCGGTGGGTCAACGAGAACTACCGTCGTCGGCCCATGATCATTCCCGTGGTCATCGAGGTCTGAGCGGAGATCCACATCCCCGCCCGGCCCTGGCGGACCTGTAATTCCGCGGCGCGAGCGCTCTACGCGCGATGCGGCTTCCGTGACGCTCACGCGTACCACTACCGGGTGGCGCCATCAGAAGCCTGAGACACCCCACGAATGGGCGGTGTAGCTGCCGTGGCCGAACTCCCAGCCGGCCATGACGCTGTTGAGGTAGTCGCTGCTTGGGTACCAGCCGTGGGATTCGCCGTAGCTGAAGAACGGGGTGAGGCTGCCGGAGAACCAGCCCGGGCTGGCCGGGTTCAGATACGTCATGGTGTAGCCGCCGCCTGGCCAGTTGTACAGGTAGACGTTGTAGGAGTTGCCGCCCAGGCTCACGTTGGTGGCATAGGGGACCGCCTCGCCGGCCGAGTTGTAGCTGTTGGACAGGGGCTGGTTGTACCGGTATCCGACCCAGATCATGATCTCGTCGATCGAGTTGCGGTTGGTCGGGGCGGCTGTGGGGTCGATAAAAATGTCGTAGGTGGCGTCGTAGCCGGCCCCGGAGGCCGGGGAGGCCGACTGGGAGAACCAGGTCGTGTTGCCGGAGCCCACCGCGCTGAGCCGCTTGGGGATGGCGTGCACCGGGGACCAGGTGCCCCAGTCCTCTCCGGAGACCATGGCCACGAAGCCCGTGCCGCTTGGCGCGTTCACCCCCCAGGAACTGTCGTTGGTGTACCAGGGGGAGATGGTGCCCGAGGTGGCAAAGTACTTGAAGTAGTAGG
Organism: Streptosporangiaceae bacterium; assembly: GCA_033854735.1. Taxonomy (GTDB): domain Bacteria; phylum Actinomycetota; class Actinomycetes; order Streptosporangiales; family Streptosporangiaceae; genus JAWWPY01. The sequence goes on from JAWWPY010000332.1 coordinate 13,554, forward strand.
TGCTGGACGTCGCAGCCAGGGCCGCCGGCGATGTGGCCATCGCGAGGCCGAGGGAAGCGGCGACCGCGAGCACCGGAGCCCATGCCCGGCGCCACAGCGTCCTCGTCATGTTCGGGTCTCCTTTCGTTCCCCCGGCTCGTTCCCCCGGCGGAACCCGGAGCCCAGGCCGGGAGTCGAAGCGCTTCGATATTCCGCCGGAACCGAGGGGGTGTCAAGCACACTTCGGCAGGCGCACACTCCGGCCGGATCCGGAGCTGGGCGGTAACGCCTGGTCTACCAGCACAGACGGCGGATGGGCCTCGTTCAGATCAGGGTCGAAGCGCTTCGACACGCGATGTAACTCTCACCGCCCGCCCGGCCGGGTGCGACAGCCTGGCCCACAGCACATGGGTCCGCGATCGCCTCCCGCCTGGCAGCCCGGCCGGCTGGCCGCACGCGGCGGTCAACGCCGCGATTTGGCCCAACCGGCGACCGGCGCGGGCCCTCTACGCCCGACGTGGCTTCGCCGACGTGCACAGCTACCACTACCGGGTCGGCTTCGAAGATGGCGGCCTCGGCCGGGCTCATCGGCCCACCCTGCGCGTTCAGCGTGTAGACGGAGGCGGCCGACAGGGTGTCAAAGTACCCGGGCTCGACGGTGACGCTGGCCACCACGGCTCCTGAGGGATCGGGCCGGGGTGCCGGTCAGGTCTTGGACCGTGGTGGTGTAGTCGTAGCCGCCGCGGTACTTGTGGCGTCAGTTACGGGTCGCCGACTCGAGGTAGGCGGCTATCTGTTCGGCTCCGTCAGCGGCGAGCCATTGTTCGAACGTGAGTAGTCCCGCGTGCTGGTCTCGCAGGTGGGGGATGTTGGCGCGCGGGGGTTCGAGGTTGTAGAGGCGTTCCAGCGACGCGGCGCGGGCGGGGTCGGCGCGCCGGATCTCCTCGATCGGTATCTGGCTGTAGCGGACGGGCCGGTCGAGCGCGGTGGTCATGGCGGCGGCGATCTGGGGGACGGTCAGTTCGTCGCCAGCGAGCTCGAATGCCTTGCCGGCGTACAGGTCGGGGTTGGCGAAGGCCATCGCGGCGAACGCGCCGATGTCGCAGACAGCGATGAGTTGCTCGATGATGTGCGGTGGCGCGGGGGTTCTGATCGTTCCGCCGGGCTGAAGGCCGCGTCCTGGGCCGGCGTAGTTCTCCATGAAGCCGACAGGTCGAATGATCGTGAACGGTACCCCGGATGCGACTAGTTGCTGTTCGAGGGCTTGCTTGGGGGCGTACAGGGGACTCAGACCGAGATTGGCGCCCAGCCCCGAGGAGTACACGAGATGCTCGATCCCGGCGGTGAGCGCGGTGTTGATGACGGTGCGGCCTCGGGTCAGCTCGCTGTCGGGACCGAGGCCAGGGGTCAGCTGGGGAGACATGAACCCCGGTTGGTAGAGAAACAGGCCGTGAGCGCCGCCGAGCGCGGCGTCGATCGCGTCGGCGTCATCGAGGTCGCAGACGGTTACCTCGGCGCCGGCTGCGGCCAGTTCCGCGGCCGGCGCGCTGCCGGGATAGCGAACGAGCGCACGCACCGGCCAGCCGCGCTGCAGCAGTGCGGTGGTGGTGGCCCGGCCTTGGCGTCCGGTCGCGGCGGTCACGACGATGGTGCGGCGCGGTGTGGTCATTGGTTTCTTTCTCCACAGGTCGTAGAATCGGGTTTATCAACCCGCTTAGACGATACGGGTTCGTGAACCCGTTTGCCAATGACATCTGACAGCCGCGATCTCCGCCCTCAGTTGCGCGCCGACGCGGCGCGCAACCGCGCACGCGTGCTCGTCGCAGCCGAGGAGCTGTTCGCCGAACAAGGGGCCCACGCACAGTTGCTTGACATCGCCAAGCGCGCCGGGGTCGGTGCCGGCACCGTGCACCGGCACTTCCCGACCAAGGAAGCACTGTTCGCAGAGGTCATCGCCGCGCGAACGACGGAGCTGCTCGACCAGGCCGCCACGCTCGCGGCGGACCGTAGCCCCGCCCAAGCGTTCTTCGCGTTCTGGACGCTCGCCGTCGAGCAGGCCCACCGCAGCGCGGCACTGTGCGAGGCGTTCACGCCGGGCACCGCGCAGCAGCTACGCATGCCCGAAACGCTGCGAGCCCGATTCGAGCGCACCCTCGCCGACATGCTCAAAGCCGCGCAAGCCGTAGGCGCCGTTCGCGCCGACCTCAACGCGAACGACGTGATGGCGCTGCTCTCCGCGTCGGTCCTCGCCGACCAGCGCCGCGGGCCCGGCGGTCAGCCGGGACGACTGGCCGGCATCGTGGCCGACGCCCTGCGGCCGTCCACACAGCCATCAACAGCCAGCGAAGCCACGACCTAACCGGACGCGTGCGGACCAACGATGTCTCGCCCCCGGCAAGCCAGCCATCGTGAGAGAGGGCAGGGGCTGCCGGGCTGCGCGGTTGCCGGTTTGCGCTGGTCAGACGGCACGGGATGCGCAACGGGGCAGGCGAGACCACCACGATGCGGATCATCCTGGGCCTGGACGCCCCAACATCAGGACGGGCGCTCCCGGGGCGGTGCTCGCCGCGGGCTTGGTTCTCATCGCCTGGCCGGCGGCCGCCCTCCTGGCCGCAGCCCTCCTGATCACCCGCCGGGACGCATAAGACCTCCCACCCCAGCCAGACGTGCACAGGCGTACCAAATATCACCCGTCACTACCGGGTCGCGCCGGCTGCCCCGGAGTAGCGGACCAGGCGGCGGAGCATGGACTGGAAGTAGCCGAACGGCGGTACCCGCGCGGCCGGATCCTTGGCCGCGTCGTCCCAGCGGCGCAGCCGGAGGGCGCCGCCGGCCGCCGGGTCGGCTTCGAAGATGGCGGCCTCGGCCGGGCTCATCGGCCCACCCTGCACGTTCAGCGTGTAGACGGAGGTGGCCGACAGGGTGTCAAAGTACCCGGGCTCGACGGCGCACAGGTACCGCTTCGCCGCGACGTGCAGCCGCACCGGCTCGGTGACTTCGGGGCCGAACCACTGGGCCAGCCAGTCCGCTCCGGCGTCACCGTGCTGGGTGTCGGTGCCCCGGATCAGGTCGTGGCCGGAGACCAGCCCGGTGAAGTGGCCGACATCGTGCAGCAGGGCGGCGGCGATCAGCGCTGAGTCCACGCGCGCGGACTCAGCCAGGGTCGCCGCCTGGAGCATGTGGGCGGCCTGGCTGACCGGTTCGCCGAGGTAGGCGCTGGTCCCCACGGTGGCGAACAGCCGGGAGATGGCCCGTACTGGATCGGCCTCCGTCACGGTCGCACCCGCCCGTCCAGGCCGGACGTGGTGACGCTGGCCACCACGGCTCCGGATCGCTCGGTCATTCTGGTTACGCGGCACTTCGTTTCATCGTGGGCCGACCCTGTCGTCCTCATCCAGTTCAGGCTGTCCTTCGTTGCGGCTGAGCGCTTCTTGATCCAGCCTGAGCCCTGCGCTGGGCAGTGCCAATGGTGGTGACCCAATCTTCGCGGTCCCGCTGGCTACCGGATGACCGGTGTTTACCCGGACGCCGGCCCCTGCCGTGCGCGCGATACGGCCTGCTGGTGCGCGACACGCTCCCTGCGGTTCTTTGGGGGCTGAAGGTTCCTGGGTACGGTGGAATCATGGCTACACGTGTCCCCAAAGGCACCGCCCGGCCCAGGAGCGGGGTGCCGGGGACCGCACGCTCGCCGAGCAGCGCGGGCCGGCCCCGCAGCCGGGCCAACGCACAGCCTGCCCGGCCCGCGAAGGGCGGCTCCCGCGGCCCGGCCAAGGGTAAGCCTCGCGGAAAAGGCACTCCCCGCAACGGGCGGCAGCAGCCGCCGCGCCCCCAGCCGAAATCTGACCCGATCCTGATCCTGCTCGGCTGGGCCGTCAGCGCCGTCGCCGCCGCCTGGATGGTGCTCGCGCACGCGGTCGGTTTCGCGGCGCGCGGGATCGGGCAGAGCACCCGGGACCTCGATCCGCTGCACCGCCGGGATGGGGCGGGGCTGGCCTGGCTGGGCGCGGCGATCATCCTGGCCGCCACCACCTGGTGGGACATGGGGAACTTCGTCAGCCGCGCGATGACGGCAGCCGTCCGTGGCACGTTCGGGTCGGCGTTCTGGACGGTGCCCATCCTCCTGGCCCTGCTGGCCTGGCGGCTGCTGCGGCACCCGGACCGTAATTCGGATACCGGGCGGGTCGTGATCGGCTGGACGGCGCTGCTCGTCGGTGCGCTCGGGCTGGTGCACATCGCCAACGGCACACCTTCGCCGTCCGACGGCGCGGCGAGCATACGCGCGGCGGGCGGCCTGATCGGATTCTTCGCGTCGGCTCCACTGGTGGCCGCGGTGACATCGTGGGTCGCCGCACCGTTGCTGGCCCTGGTCAGCGGCTTCGGGGTGCTGGTGATCACCGGGACCCCGCTGCACCGGGTACCCAGCAGGCTCGCGGAACTACGCAACTTCGGGAGCGGCGTCAGCGTGCCGGAGCCGGACGGGGGCCAGCAGCCCGGGCCGCAGGGCCGGCCCCGGCGCAAGCGCCCGGAGGCCATCGAGCCGGGCGAGCATGTGAAGCCCTATGACACGCCGATCCTGCTGGGTGGCACCGCTGTGCGCCGGGGCGCCGGGGCCGGCCCGGGCCAGGGCGGCGCTGGCGCACTGGCGGGGGCCGCGGGATCCGGTCCGCCCGGCCGTGCGCCGGGCGGCGACCTGGGCGCCGCGGCCGGCCCAGCCGGTTTGGCCGCCGAGGAGGACGAGTCGCTGCTCGACATGCTCGGCTTCGGGTCACCTGGCCCGCCGGCCCAGCATCCGGCGCCCGAGCCGGTTCCGCTGCCCAGCCGGGCTGAGCAGCTCACCCTGGCCGGGGCGACCGACGCGAGCTATACGCTGCCTCCGCCGGCCCTGCTCCGGCCGGGATCGGCTCCCAAAGCGCGGACCCGGGCCAACGACATCGTGGTGCAGGCCCTCACCGGGGTGCTGGAGCAGTTCGAGGTCGATGCCCAGGTCACCGGGTTCAGCCGGGGGCCCACGGTGACCAGGTATGAGATCGAGATCGGCCCCGCCGTCAAGGTGGAGCGCGTCACGGCGCTGTCCAGGAACATCGCTTACGCGGTGAAGAGCGCGGACGTGCGGATGCTCTCCCCGATCCCGGGCAAGTCGGCCATCGGCGTGGAGATCCCCAATGCGGACCGGGAGATCGTCAGCCTCGGGGATGTGCTCCGCTCCGCCGTCGCTGTCGCCGACCACCACCCGATGGTGGTGGGCCTAGGTAAGGACGTCGAGGGGCATACCGTCGTGGCGAACTTGGCCAAGATGCCTCATATGTTGATCGCCGGGGCTACGGGCGCCGGGAAAAGTACCTGCGTCAATGGGCTGATCACTTCGATACTCATGCGGGCCAGCCAGGACGACGTGCGGATGATCCTGATCGACCCCAAACGGGTGGAACTAGCGATCTACCAGGGCATTCCGCATCTCATCACGCCGATCATCACCAACCCGAAGAAGGCAGCGGAGGCGTTGCAGTGGGTGGTCGGGGAGATGGACCGCCGCTACGACGACCTGGCCGCCTCCGGGTTCCGCCATGTCGACGATTTCAACAAGGCGGTCCGGGCGGGCAAGCTCACCCCGCCACCGGGCAGTGAGCGCGTCTATACGCCGTACCCGTACCTGCTGGTGATCGTGGATGAGCTCGCCGACCTGATGATGATCGCCCCTCGCGATGTCGAGGACGCGGTCGTCCGCATCACGCAACTGGCCCGCGCCGCCGGGATCCACCTGGTGCTGGCCACCCAGCGGCCGAGCGTGGACGTGGTGACGGGCCTGATCAAGGCGAACGTGCCATCGCGGCTCGCCTTCGCCACCTCGAGCCTGACCGACAGCCGGGTCATCCTGGACCAGCCAGGCGCGGAGAAACTGGTCGGGCAGGGAGATTCGCTCTTCTTGCCGATGGGTGCCAGTAAACCACTGCGGCTTCAGAACGCATTTGTCACAGAAAAGGAAATCCGCGAAGTAGTTGCGCATTGCACGAAGCAAGCACGGCCTTCATACCGGGAGGATGTTGCCGCGCCGGAAGGCAAGCAGCGGGAGATCGACGCCGACATCGGCGATGACCTTGAACTGCTTATGCAGGCCGCTGAGCTTGTCATTAGCACGCAATTCGGCTCCACCTCGATGCTGCAGCGCAAGCTGCGGGTGGGGTTCGCCAAGGCGGGCAGGCTCATGGACCTTCTGGAGAGCCGTGGGATCGTCGGGCCGAGCGAGGGATCCAAGGCCAGAGACGTCCGGATCCGGCCCGATGATCTGCGTGAAGTGGTTGACTCGCTGCGGGGCGGGCAGGAATAACTGAGCAGGACCCGTGGCCTTCGCGGCGTGTCGTGGGATGTCTACACTTGCTATTGGTCCTGCACTCTGGGCCCATACGCATCCGGTCACTGCACACGCACCCCCGGGGCGGCGTGCAGTGCGAGAAGGCAATGGGAGGCGCGGTGTGAGCATTGGTGACGCCTTGGCGGAGGCTCGAAGCCAGGCCGGTCTCACCATTACGCAGGTCAGCCACAGGACCCGCATCAGAGAGACGATCATCCGGGGCATAGAACGCAGTGATTTCTCGGCTTGCGGCGGCGATTTCTACGCTCGCGGTCATATCCGCAGTATCGCCAGAACCGTTGGGGCTGATGACGAGGAATTGATCAGGGAGTATGACGATGTGCACGGCGCACCGACGGCCATCAGGGCCGCGGAAGTCTTCGAGCCAGCCACCGCGATCAGGCTGAACGAGCGCCGCCCACCCAACTGGACCCTGGCCATGGCCGTGGTGCTCGTCCTGCTCCTCAGCTACGGCGGATACCGTCTGGTGAGCGCGGCCACCGCTGGCCGCACCGTGGCCACCGGCGCCGCGCCCGCCTCGGCCAGTTCCCAGCGGCCATCGAGCAAGCCCTCCACCGCTCCGTCCGCCTCGCCGAAACCGGCTGTCCCGAGCAGCGTGGTGATCCAGCTCACGGCTATCGAAGATTGCTGGGTCCAGTTCACCAGCCCGACCGGGCAGTTCATCTCCCAGGCCTACGTCGTGGGGGGTAACACGAAGGCATGGACATTCCCGCAGGCCGTGGACATGGAAATCGGCAATCCCGGCGGGATCGTGCTGACGGTCAATGGCAGGAAAGTGGACTCTTCCGGCGCTTCGGGCAAGCCGGTCACGCTCAGCCTCGGGCCGAGCCATAGGGTAACCAGCTGACCTGCGGCGGGCCTTCGCACGGCCTGGCTTACCGTAGTCTGCCGGTGTGTCATCGAGTCAGCAAAGCACGCCGTCCACGGGCCGTACGGTCAACGTGGTGACGCTGGGCTGCGCCAGGAATGAGGTCGATTCTGAGGAACTGGCGGCCCGGCTCGAAGCAGGCGGCTGGACCATCACCGAGGGCGACGAGGCCAGCGTGGTACTGGTCAATACGTGCGGGTTTATCGAGGCCGCCAAGCAGGAATCCATCGATGAACTGCTCGGGGCCTCGTCGTCCGGCGCCCAGGTCGTCGCTGCGGGATGCCTCGCGGAGCGCTACGGTGCCGGGCTGGCGGAGGCGCTCCCTGAGGCGCACGTGCTGAGTTTCGACGACTACGGCGATATCGCCACACGGCTCGATGGTGTACTGGCCGGCCAGCGGCTCCCCGCCCACCAGCCACGGGACCGCCGTCGGCTGCTGCCACTCGCCCCAGCTGGCCGGTCCGGGGAATCCGGGGTACACACACCCGGACACGGGCTGGCGGGCGCAGTAATCCCGGATCTGCCGCCGGGGACCGCCCCGGCGTCCGGGCCCCGGACGCTGCGCCGTCGGCTGGCCGGGGGCCCGGTAGCGCCACTGAAGATCGCGTCAGGGTGTGACAGGCGGTGCAGTTTCTGCGCGATCCCGGCGTTCCGCGGCGCCTTCCTGTCCCGTCCGCCGCAGGACCTGATCGCCGAGGCGGCCTGGCTGGCCGGCCAGGGAGTCCGGGAACTGTTGCTGGTGAGCGAGAACTCGACCTCGTACGGCAAGGACCTGGGGAACCTGAGGCTGCTTGAGGAGCTGCTGCCCGATCTGGCGGCGGTCCCCGGCATCGACCGGGTCAGGGTCAGCTACCTGCAGCCCGCTGAGCTTCGCCCCGGGCTGGTTGAGGTGATGACCTCCACGCCGGGGGTGGCCCCGTACTTCGACCTTTCGTTCCAGCACGCCAGCGGCAGCGTGTTGCGCGCCATGCGGCGATTCGGTGACCGGGAACGCTTCGGCGAGCTGCTCGCGCAGATCAGGCGGGCCTGCCCGGAGGCGGGCGTCCGTTCCAACTTCATCGTCGGATTCCCCGGCGAGACCGAGGACGATGTGGCTGAGCTGCAGCGCTTCCTGTCCGACGCCGGCTTGGACGCGATCGGCGTCTTCGGCTACTCGGATGAGGAGGGGACTGAGGCGGCCACCCTCGGCGGGCAGCTCGACGCCGGCGAGATCGCCCGCCGGGTGGACGATCTCGCCGATCTGGCCGACGAGGTCATGGCGCAGCGTGCGGCCGCGCGGATCGGCGAGACAGCGGAGGTGCTCATCGAGGAGAGCCTCGGCCGGGGCCGGTACATCGGCCGCGCCGCGCACCAGGCGCCCGAGGTGGATGGGACCACGGCCGTTCGCGCCCAGCGCCGCCTGGCTCCCGGTGACATGGTCACCGTCCGGGTCACCGGGTCAGACGGGGTGGATCTGGACGCTGAGGCCCTCGCCGGTCGGCCCGGAGTAAGCGGGCAGGCCGGCAGCCGGCGTCCCGCAGAGAAACACTGAACCAGCCCGCTGCGGGCTGTGGGTGCCACAGGCAGGGGGAAGATGCAGTCCTCGGATCCCCAGCAGGCTGTGCTTTCGCCGCCCGGTGTGATGAATATCGCCAACGGGCTGACCGTGCTGCGGCTGTGCCTCGTGCCCGTCTTCGTGGCCATGCTGCTGGCCGGCGGCACGGGCTGGCGGATCGCCGCCTTCGCGGTGTTTAGCGCCGCGTCCTTCACCGACCTGCTCGACGGGAAGATCGCGCGTCAGCGTGGCCTCATCACGGACTTTGGCAAGATCGCGGACCCCATCGCGGACAAGGCGCTGACCGGAGCCGCCCTGGTGACGTTGTCCGCCCAGGGGGCGCTCGCCTGGTGGGTGACGTGCGTGATCCTCGCCCGGGAGGTGGCCGTCACCGGCCTGCGCTTCTGGGTGATCCACCGCGGGGTCATCGCGGCCAGCCGCGGTGGCAAGGTGAAAGCGCTGCTCCAGGTGATCGCTATCGCGCTGTACGTCCTGCCGGGTCCTCCGGGGGTGCTGCGGGACGTGGTGATGGCCACGGCGGTCGTAGTCACCCTGGTGACGGGTGTCGACTACGGCGTCCGAGCAGTCCGGCTGCGCCGGCGGCCCATGCCCAGCCAGCCCGCCGGCCCGCAGCCCGCCGGCCCGCAGCCCACTGGCCCGCAGCCCACCGGCCCGCCGCCGGGAAGCTCTGTGGACCCGGCCGGAGAGGCGCCGTGAGCGCCACCCGCCCAGTCCATCCGGGGAGCCACGAGGCCGCAGGGCGCGTCATTGCCCTGCTGGCCGCGCGCGGGCAGACGGTAGCGGTCGCCGAGTCGCTCACGGGCGGGCTGCTCGCCGCGGCCCTGACCGGTATCCCTGGCGCGTCGGCGGCCTTCCGCGGCGCCATTGTGGCCTACGCGACCAGCCTGAAGGCAACGCTCCTGGACGTCCCGCCCCTCCTGCTCGACGAACTCGGGGCGGTGTCCCCCGAAGTTGCCGCGGCCATGGCAGACGGCGTGCGGGGGCGCCTGAGCGCCACGTTCGGCGCGGCGACCACCGGCGTGGCCGGCCCGGACGCCACGGAGGGCAAGCCGGTCGGTACGGTACATATAGCCGTAAGCGCTGCTGGGGGCACCAGCGTCCGCAGCCTGGTCCTGGCCGGGAGCCGGGACGAGGTCCGGCAGCAGACGGTCAAGGAGACCCTTGGCCTGCTTTTGCACCGGCTTGGGGAAGAGTCCAGCTGATTACAGCGTTACGTCAGCAGCGAACACGGCTCACTAGGCTCTCCCCTACTGTCGGTTAGGGCGGGTACCGTGGAGTCGACACACCCACTTCGCGAAGGGAGCGCGACGATGGTCCTGCTTCGTCACTTGCTTGGTGACGTTCTGCGGCGACTGCGCCTTCGGCAGGGTCGCACCCTCCGCGAGGTCTCTGCAGCCGCCCGGGTGTCACTGGGATACCTGTCCGAGGTGGAACGCGGGCAGAAAGAGGCATCCTCCGAACTGCTGGCCGCCATCTGCACGGCGCTCGGCACCCCGCTATCTCACGTCCTGGGAGAAGTGTCCGACAGTTTCGCGCTCGCCGAGCTGCAGAACGAGCCGGTGCTCGCCGGGGTCGGGGGGCACGCGGCCCGGCAGTCCACGGGAAATGGCCTGGACGCCGCCGATCGCGGCCTGGACGCTGCCGTAGCGAAGTCGTTCGGCGGGACCAGCCAGCCGGAACTGCGCGTTCCGGCGGGGCGGGCGCGCGGCATGGACTCCGACCAGGTGCTGCGTCCTGTCGCGCTTGGCTCGGATCACCCGGCGTTCGACGAGGTCGCGCGGCGCGTACGGGACGCGACCGACATGGTGCCCGTCTGACAGTCCCTCATGAGGGAGGCCTGACCACCTCGCCACGGTAGGCACAAACGGGTATGGCGCGAAAAGCGTAGGGCGCGATCAGGCCCAGGCGCGGGGGTCGTCGGTGAGTTCGACGACGCGGGCCGGGAGCTGACCCGTCACGATGTGCGCGAGCGTGACCTCTTCCAGGATGGCGCGTTCGTTGGCCCGTAGCGCGATCCAGACGCTTTGCAGCGGTTCAGCCGCCCCGATGTAGCCGATGTTCTCCGGGCGCTCGCCACGGACGCCGACCAGCTGGCCGTCGATGGCCCGGATGATGTCGGCGAGCGAGATGTCTTCGGCTGGCCTGGCCAGCCAGAAACCGCCCTCAGGGCCCCGCTGGCTGCGTACCAGACCCGCCCGGCGTAGCTGGGTAAGGATCGCCTCGAGGAACTTGCCAGGAATCTTCTGTGCCCGGGCCAGCTGCTCGGCCGTGACGTGGCTCCCCTCGGCAGTGGCGAGCTCGATGGCAGCACGGAGCGCATAGTCGGCACGGGCGGACAACCTCATATGAAGCATTATGCAGGCTACGGCGGCACCGTATGGCCCAGCCAGGCAAGGACGGCAGCGAATAAGCCACAAATCGATCGGGAAACAGGAGATGGCCGCCCGCCCGCTACCCACAGCCCGGATCACTAGGACAAACCGGCCGCAATGCCGCGCGCAGTCGAAGAAATGAAGGCCCCGGCTCCCTGTGGCGCCGGAGCGGGACGCCCTTCCGGTGCCCGGCCGGCCGGCGCTCTGCGGCTGATCATGGCTGCTAGGTGTCCTGCGGCAGGTCCTTGATCATCTGAATGATCTCACTGCGCTGATAGCCGTGCTGGCGCGCGAACTCCATGAGGTTCCTGACCTGCGAGAGGACCGCGCCGCGCTGCGGCGTGCCGGCCACGGTGATGCCCCGGCCGCGGCGGAACTCCAGCAGTCCCTCGTTCCTGAGCACGTGCATGGCGCGCAGCACGGTGTTCTTGTTCACCCCCAGCACTGCGGCGATGTCCTTGGCCAGCGGAAGCCGCTCACCAGCGCGGGCCTCACCATCGGCGATAGCCCGGCGGATCTGCGCGGCGACCTGATCGTGCAGCGCTGCCGGGCCCGCGCGGTCGAGGTTGACATCCAGCATGGTCCTAGTCATAGTAGTTCCATGGTAGGCGCGTGGCAAGGACCACCGGGCCGCGCAGAGGCGCGGAGGTAGTCCGGTGATCGCGCCGCCCGGCCCGGACACTGGCCGCAGGCCGGCCACTTCTGCGGGTAACGGCGCGGCCGGCCGTGACGCCGCCCGGCCGCCGGCCCGGGAGGCGGATGACGATCAGGTCGTCCTGGCACTTTTCGCCGAGGCCAGGAAGAGGCGGCGCCGGATCAGGCTGACGGGCTCCATCGTCGTCGCCGCCTTGGTCGCCGTGACGGTGGCGCTCGGCCTGGTCTGGCCGCATCAGCCGCTCGGGCGCAGTCCGGTGCCCACGGGCCGGGCCGGCGCGGCGCCCGCCTTAGCGGTGCCGCTGGCCTGGGTGGACAGCAACGACCGCGTGGTTATCGGGAACCTGGCCACCTTCACCAGGCGGGTCGTGGCCGAGGTCGACGCCGACCCGGCCGTGCCGCTGGTCCCGTTGGGCGGGCATATCTACTGGGTCAAGTTCAGCGGCGGCTACGTGGACGGGGCGTTCTGGCCGCGGACGATCGAGGAACTGAATCCCGCTACGGGCAAGAGCACTGACATCGGCCCCGGCGAGTTCGCCTTCCCGTCGGCCGGCGGGCAGCGCCTGTACATCTCGCAGACCGACAACACACTGGCCGAGTTGCCGGCCGGCGCCTCGGGCCGGTCACGCCAGCTGACCCTTCCCACCGGCTGGTACCTGCCCGGCGGCCTCAGCATCGCGGTAGCCAATGGGATCGTGGTGCAGTCAGACGATGCCCCGGCCCGCACACATCCGGCGGATCTCGCCGTGTGGAATCCGCAGACCGGGCAGCTGATGGTGATCGGCCGCGCCCTGGGCGCCATCGGCGCCTACACCCCGCGGGGAGCGGCGTATAGCCTGCTGGCCTGGATGCCGGCCAACTGCCGGTTCCCGTCCTGCCCCGTCAAGATCACCAACACCGCCACGCTGGCTAGTCGCACGCTGCGCAGCCCGCTCCGGTACGGATTCGTCCTCGGCGGCGCGTTCTCGCCGGACGGGCGCCAGCTTGCCGTCTTCGTCAATGACAGCCCGCAGGCGGGCGGAGAAACAGCGGAACTGGCGATAGTCAGCACGGCCACCGGTGCCGTGCGCCTGGCCCCCCAGGTCCGCATGACGGTCGGCGAGGACGCCGACTGGGTGCGGTGGCTGCCCGGCGGCACCCGGCTCGTCGTCCAGGCCAGCCGCAACTACGTGGTCACGGCGGCGACCCTCGCGGCCCGCCCGTTCCGCTTCACCGGCGGCGGCCAGGACATCAACTTCTCGGCCGAGATCATCCCGCCAGGCGGCTAACCGCGGCACGACATTCAGGCGCACGCCGGATCCGCCTAAGTGCAGCTCCGGGAACATCGGTGCTCGCCAGGCCGTGGTTCACTCGAACCCGGACGTGTCGCCTGCTCCACGCCGCAGGATCTCGGGCTTCTCCTGGGAGAAGTCGATGACCGTTGTCGGCTCGGTGCCGCAGTCGCCGGAGTCGATCACCGCGTCCACGGCGTGGCCGAGCTGGTCGGCGATCGCCCACCCCTGGGTCATGGGCTCGTCCTGGCCAGGCAGCAGCAGGGTGCTCGAGACGAGCGGCTCACCGAGTTCGGCGAGCAGCGCCTGGGCCACCACGTGCCGGGGGATCCGCACCCCGACGGTCTTCTTTCCCCGGTGCTGCAACCTGCGCGGTACCTCCTTGGTCGCGGGCAGGATGAAGGTATAACTGCCCGGGGTTGCCGCCTTGATAGCCCGGAACACCCGGTTGCCGACGTACACGAACTGGCCTAGCTGGGCGAAGTCCTGGCACACGAGCGTGAGGTGGTGCCGGTCATCGAGGTGGCGGATCGACCTGATCCTCGTGATGCCGTCCCTGTTTCCGAGCTGGCAGCCGAGCGCGTAGCAGGAGTCCGTCGGGTAGGCGATCACGCCGCCTGCACGGACGATATCGGCGATCTGGATGATCGCGCGCCGTTGCGGGCTGGCCGGATGGATGTCGAAGTACCTGGCCATGCGACGAGCTTAGGGGCATCGTTCCCCGCCGCCGGTCCCCGCACGGCTCAGCCGGTCACCGTCGGCCACCTATGCCCGCCAGACCCAGATGCGTTGTGGTCAGGGGTGGACCGGTCCGCTGGGCCCGGAATCGAGGCGCAGCGACTGCATGATGGCGAACGTGGTGGTCCTGGTGAAGACCTCGATGTCCGCGGCGGCCAGGACGCCGGTGTACTTGGCGATGATGGGCGCGGCCGCGCGCTCGGTGACGGTGTCGAGGTGGGCCTTGACCCCAGCCCAGGCGTTCTCCCCGTACCTCATGTAGAACGGCACCGGGTCGACGGTGGCCAGCGCCTCCCGCGCGCTGGCCTCGATGTCGGCGATGTACTGCTGGTGCACCGCGACGTCCTCGCGGGTGGCGAGCCGGCCCAGGTGCCCGCAGATGAAGTGGGTCCACGGGTAGGCCAGCGCGGTCGCCGGGGCCTGCATGTAACCGGGGACATCCTCGCTGAGGTTGACGTTGTAGATGGGCACCCAGCCGGCGTTGACGACGTCGATGAACATGAGGGTGTCGTGACCGGGGAAGTGGATGTAGATGTTGTCCGGCGAGTGGTTGGGGCCGTGCCAGGCCAGCTCCACGCGCTCGCCGCCAACATCGAGGGTGTAGCGGTCGGCGAAGGTGACCTCCGGGACCGGCCGGGCTGGGTCATCGTCGCGCAGCAGGAGCCGCCGGGTCTCCTCGTGCCCGACGCGGACCACGTCCCCGTCGAACAGCGAAGCCGCGCCGGCGTGGTCGGCGTGGTGATGCGAGTACACCAGGTGGGTAACCCGGTTGCTCACGCCGTTGGCGGCGGCGATCTCGTCCACGGCCCGCCGCAGGTTGCCCCCGATGGACGGCGGCGCGTCAAACAGCACCACCCCGTCGTCGGTGGTCAGGAACGCCGACTGGTAGACCCCGTCGGTGACCCAGTACAGGTTCCGCTCCACCCGCCCGACGTAGTACCCCTGATCGTTCAGAGCCTGGCCCAGAGCGGACTGCGGGATGGGCGCATAATCGGGCAGGTCGGCGGCGCTGCCCGCCGCCGCGGCGGCTGGTGATGTCACAGCATCTCCCTTGAAACTAGGGCACGTCCCCTCGCGGCCGTGCACGCTTTGCGATACGCCCAGGCTCGCCACCTGCCGGGTGATAGGTCGTCACCGGATCATGGTGATTCGCTCGCCGCCGGGTCGCGCCAGGTCAGTCTCGCTAGCCGCCGTACGCCGGCAATATGGCGCCGCTCACCGGCGCCGCATCGTCGCTCACCAGGAATGCGATCACGCCGGCGATCGCCTCAGGCGCGACCGCGTGCGCCATCACCTCGTCCGGAAACGAGCCCCGGTTCGCGGGGGTGTCGATCAGCTGCGGCGCGACCGCGTTCACCCGGATCCCGTGCGGGCGGAGCTCGATATCGAGGGTGCGCGTCAGGTGGACCAGGGCGGCCTTGCTCACGCTGTAAGCCGCCATGCCGCCGGACGGCTCGATCCCCGGGCGCGCAGCTACATGCACGATGGCCCCGGAACCCTGCTGCCGCATGTGCGGCGCGACCGCCTGGCTCAGCCACAGCGCGGGCCCCAGGTTGACGTCGATCATGAGCCGCAGCGTCTCGGGAGTCGTGGCGAGGGCGTCTCCCAGGCGGAACGCGCCGATGGTGTTCACCAGCACGCCAGGGGGCCCGACCTCGCCGGCGATCCGGTCGATGAGCTGCCCCACCACGGCTGGGTCGGTGGTGTCGGCCACCTCGCGGCGGATACCACCGGGCAGGGCGCGCATCCCTTGCTCGTTGCGGTCGACCGCCACCACCGTGAGGCCGCCGGCCGCAAGGGCCGCCGTCGTGGCGTGCCCGAGCGCACCGCCTGCACCGGCCACGATCGCCACCCGAGCGCTCATGACGTCGCCCCTCGCCTTCTCGGAGAACTCAGCCAGCGCGGCCCGATGATCTGCTTCCTGTCCTGTGATGTCATGTCATCTCCCTGAATCACCGGCATGTCCCTACCTGGCCGGGCCAGCCTCGTGAGAGATCCACGCTTGCCACCAGCTAGGTGAGAGGTCATCACTAGATCATGGTGATTCGCGCCGTTGCCGGTGCAGCGGGACCAACACGACGCGCCCACCGGCGGCCACGTGTCAGCCGGCCGTGAGGCCCAGGAGTTCGGCCGCTGCTTGCGCGTTGGTGTGGGCGGCGCCGTAGGTGGCGATGTGCACGCCGCCCGGCGGCCGCCACAGCGGCAGGCCCATCTCCACGACGACCGCGTCCGGCCGCGCCTTGAGGAGGCACGTCACCACGGCGCGGGTCACCGGATACCGGTGGGCGTCGCGGACGACGACGATGACTGGCCGCCCGGCCGCCCGGGCGACGGCCGCGTCCACGAGCGCGGGCACGCCGGACTCGGCGAGGCTGGCCGGCACCCGCTGGATGGCGGCAGCAGGCAGCCAGGGACCCAGACCCCACGGAACGCCCCCCACGGCGATGTTCTCCCGCCCAGACACCTCGATCACGACCGGGTCGGCGACCGGGCGCACCGGACCCGACACCTGCACGGCCCGCCGCGCTGCCCACAGCCCCACCTGGGTCCGTTCGCTCGGCGCGGCCGCTGGGGCACCGCTGGCCGCCCCGGTGCCGGCGCTGGCGAGCCAGGCGCGCAGGTCCGCCACGCGGGCGGCCGCCTCTTCCAGCCGCGCCGCCGGCAGCCGGCCCGTGCCGACGGCCGCACAGAGCGCCTGACGGACCGCGAGATAGCTGTCCTCGCTCTGGTCGCGGCCCAGGCAGAGCAGGTCGGTGCCAGCGGCTGCGGCCCGTACGGCCGCCTCGGGAATGCCGTACCGCCCGCTGACCGCCCGCATCTCCAGCGCATCGGAGATGATCACGCCGGAGAATCCCCACTCGCCGCGGAGCAGCCCGGTCAGCGCGGCGGCCGACAGCGTCGCGGGCAGGTCGCCGGTGAGCTCGGGCACCCGGAGGTGGCCCGGCATCACGCAACGGACCCCAGCCTTGATGGCCGCGGCGAACGGCGGCAGATCCCGCCGGGCCAGCAGTTCGAGGCTGGCCTCGACGGTGACCAGAGTGTCGTGGGTGTCCAGCCGGGTGCTGCCGTGCCCGGGGAAGTGCTTCGCGCACGCGGCCACCCCCGCCGCTTGCAGCCCGCTGACCGCCGCCGCGGCGTGCCTGGTCACCAGGCCGGTATCGGCGCCGAAGGATCTGGTGCCGATCACCGGGTTGTCCGCGGCGGTGTTCACGTCCACGGACGGGGCCAGATCCACGTTGAAGCCGAGCGCCGCGAGGTCCGTGCCGAGGGCCCGGTAGACATCCGCGGTCAGGGCCACGTCGTCGACCGCGCCGAGCGCGGCATTTCCCGGGTACCGGCTCCCGGTCAGGTGGGCGATCCTGGTGACATCGCCGCCTTCCTCGTCGATGGCGATCAGCGGTACCCCGCCCGCCGACCACAGTCGGGCGGTGAGCCTGGCGACCTGCTCCGGGTCGGCGATATTGGGGCCGAACACGGTTACCCCGGCCAGGCCCCGTTCCAGCGCGGCGAGCACCCAGCGGGGCACGTCCGGCCCGGGGAACGGGGGGATCAGGATCGCGTCGGCGAGCTTGGACAGCGCCGGGTCGGCGGACAAGCCGGCGCTCACCCCTTCACCGCCCCGGCGACCAGGCCTGCCGCGAGTCGCCGCTGCACCAGCAGGAAGAACGCCACCACGGGGATCGTGTACAGGGTCGAGGCGGCCATGATGGGGCCCCATGCCGCGCCGCCGCGGTTGAAGAAATAGGTCACGTAGATCGGCAGGGTGTAGTCCGAGTGGGCCTGGCCCAGGAACGTGAGCGCCACGATGAACTCGTTGTAGGCGGTGATGAACGAGAAGATGCTGGTCGCCACCAGGCCGGGGGCGACGAGGGGAAACAGGATGCGCCAGAAGATGCGCATCGGCCCGGCCCCGTCCACCGCCGCGGCCTCCTCGAGTTCCCTGGGCACCGTGGCGACGAAGTTGCGCAGCATCCATATCGAGACGGGGAGTGCCTGCGCGGTGTAGACGAGCACCAGGCCGCTCAGGCTCTGCAGCAGGCCGAGCCGATTGAAGTCGAGGAACAGCGCGATGACGAGGGCCTGCGCGGGAATCATCTGCACGATCAAGAGCATGATCAGGTAGGAGGCCCGGAACCGGAACCGGAACCGGGCCACCGCGACCGAGGCGAGCAGCGAGACCAGCGAGGCCAGCACGACGGTCGTGATCGTGACGGTGAGGCTGTTGCGGAAGAACAGCCAGACCGATCCGATGCCGGACGCCTGGCCGCTCATCACCTGGCCGAAATTGCCGAGGGTGGGGTGAGCGGGCAGCAGGTGCGGCGTCAGCGAGTAAATCTCCTGGGACGGCTTGAAGGCCGTGGAGATCATCCAGAAGATCGGGAACAGCGTGAGCAGGGCGACCAGCAGCCCGGTGGCGTTGAGGACGGTTTTTCTGGTTTTTCTGGCCGCTGCCGGGCTGATCCGCGGCCGGGGCACGGCGCGCGGCGGTGCGGTCATGTTCGTGCTGGTCATGTCTGTGCTGGTCATGTCAGGGCCCCCTGCCGGACCGATGCCCGTACGTAGCCGACGGTGATAACGAGCAGGATGATCGTGAGGATCAGCGCCAGCGCGCCGCCCAGCCCGTAACTGGGCGGGAAGGTGAACGCCTTGTCGTAGAGATAGAGCGACAGGTTGTACTCGTCGCGGTTGCCCAGGCCGCCGGTGAGCAGATAGGTCTGCGTGAAAACATTGAAATCCCAGATCAACGACAAGAGCAGCAGGACCAGGAAGATCGGCTTGAGCAGCGGGAACGTGATCTTACGGAACCCCTGCCAGGCCCCGGCCCCATCTACCCTGGCCGCCTCGTGCAACTCGGCGGGGATCGTCTTGAGCCCGGCGAGCACGGTCACCGCGATGAACGGGAACGCCGTCCACACAACCAGGATGGTGGCCACCGTGTAGGCGGGCAGCGCGCCCGAGGTGGTCCAGTTGAAGCCCGCCCAGTCCGTGCTGCCCACGAGCCAGCGCGGCATCCTGGCCAGCGCCCAGTCCACGAGGCCACCGTCAGGGTTGAACATCCAGTAGAAAACGACGGTCCCGGAGACGGGGGGCGTGGCCCAGGCGAGCAGGGCGGCGGTGCTCACGAACACCGACATGAACCGCCCGAGATTGTGCAGCAGGAGTCCCACGAGCGTCCCGGTGACCAGGGTGAGGGTGACCGCCGCAGCGGCGAAAAGCAACGTGATCCGCAGCGAGAGCCAGAACTCGGGATCGGCGAAGGTCGTCGAGAAATTGCCGAGCCCCACCCACTGCACCGGCGCTGCGCCGTCAGTCTGCGGCAGGCCGTAGTTCTGGAACGAGTAGAGCGCCACCTGGACCACCGGCCAGATCAGGACCAGGCCGATCGCCGCCATGGACGGCAGCAGGAGCAGGTACGGCGCCAGGCGGCGGCGGCGCACCAGTGCGCTGAGACGGGGCGCGCGGGTCCGGCGGCCAAGGGGCGCACGGGGGGCGCTCGCCGCATCCGCGCCCGGCCGGTGCGCGGCGGTATCCACCATGAGTCGGGGCACTCTCCTCGTGGGGCGTCCCGGCCGGAGGCCACCGGGGGGGTGGCGGCCCCCGGCCGGGACGGCTCGGGGCGATCAGCCGGTCAGCGATCCGGTGTTGAGGACGTTCTGCAGTTGGGTGTTGGCCTTGCTCACGGTGGCGCTGAAGTTCGCGCCCTGCATGAGAGCCTTCATCATGGTCGGGATGATCGCGTCGGTCGCGTCGGCGGTCGCCCAGTTCTTCGAGTTCAGCGGCGAGATCTGGGTGTACGCGGCGGCCTTGGCGAATCCGGCCATGACCGGGTTGCCGGCGTAGGCGCCGCCGCTGAGCTTCGAGGTGAACTCGGGGAAGAAGCCCTGCGCGTTGGCGAACGTGGTGGCCTGGGTGGGGCTGTCCATCACGGACATCAGATCCCAGTCGGCCTGGGTGTACTTGCTCTTCACCCAGACGCCGAGGTCCGAGCCGCCCGAGAAGGCCGGGGCGGGGCTCGGGCCATTCTCGCTCGGGATGGGGAACGAGGACCAGTCAGCGGCGTACTTCTTGCTGACCGCGGTCAGTTCCGACTGCGCCCAGGGGCCGTCGATGTACATGTCGAGCTTGCCGAGGGCGAAGTCCTCGTTTGAGCCGCCGGAGGTGGCCCCGGGGGCGCCGAGTTCAGTCTGGCCGATGTACTTCGATGGCGACAGGTGCTGGCTGAGGTACAGGTCAGCGTAGAACTTGATGCCCGCCTCGGCCTGCGGCGTGGTCAGCTGGCCGACCCATTTGCCGCCCCGCTGCGTGGCCACCTGGCCGCCCGCGCCCCAGATGTAGCTGACGATGGCGTTGGTGTAGTTGCTCGGCGCGCCCAGCCCGTAGCTGCCCGGGTAGGCCTTCGTGAGCGCTTTCGCATCGGTGAGCAACTGCGCCCAGGTGGTCGGCGGCGAACTGATGCCTGCCTTGGCGAACTGGTCCTTGCGGTACCAGATGCCGCGCACCCCGCCGAACCACGGCACCGCGTAAACGTTGCCGTTCACCGTGTCGTTGGCCAGGTTGCCCGCGATGATGCCGGAGCCGTTGGACCACCCGTGCACGTTGCTGGTGATGTTGGCCAGCGCGCCCTGCGTGGCTATGCCTGGTGTGTCGGTGTTGCCCAGCTCGGTGATGTCGGGACCGCCCTTTCCGCTGGACAGGGCGTTGGTCCAGTCGGTCACGCGATTGCCCCAGGGGATCCAGTCGACCACCACCTTGGTCTTCTTGTACTGGGGGAACTGCGTGTGGAATTGCGAGACGACCCCGTTCATCCAGGTCACCTGGGAGGGTACGGATGGGCCCATCCGCCATACGGTGAGTTTCGCTGGCGCCGCTGCCGCGGACGTTCCGCCGCCGCCGCTCGAGCCGCAACCCGCCGCGGCCCCGGCGAGTGCGACGGCCGCGCCGATCGCGACGGCCGATCTGGTGAAGTTCACTGGTGGATCTCCTTTCCCGGCTTCGTTCCTCGTGTCCGGGGCGCCGCGTCCTGGGGGTGGACGCCTCCGGCCCTGCTGTCCGGCATGCCTGCCTGCTGGTCGGGGCGTCGAGGCGGCACCGCCTCGGCGGGATTTATGTGTGTGAAACTAACAGGAAAGTTTCCTATCAGATAGAGTCTGTGGCCAGATTGAGACAGAATTTGTCCCAGGCCGCTCGGCGCCAGGCCAAGGCCGCAAGTCATGCACGCGGACCTGGCCGCCAGGCGGCGGCGCGTGACACGATCACCAGGAAGGGGGGCAGCATGGAGCGACGGCCCGGCACGCCGAGGCTACTGCGGGAGCTGAACGACCGCGCGGCACTTGAGCTACTGCTCACCGGCGGCCCGATGACCAGGGCCCAGGTGGGCGAGCAGACGGGGCTGTCCAAGGTCACCGCCTCGCAATTGCTGGCCCGGCTCGAGGAGCGCGGCCTGGTCGAGGCCGTGGGGGAGCAGGCGGGCGGCCCAGGCCCGAACGCCGCCCTGTATGCGGTCGTGCCGTCCACCGCCTACGTGGCCGGGCTGCATGTCGAGCACGACGAGGTCAGCGCGGGCGTGGCCGACGTCACCGGGCGGGTGGTGACCGAGGTCACCGTGGACCCGAACGGTACCGGGAACCCGGTCGAACTGGTCCGCGGGGCGGTCGCTGCGGCCTGCGTCTCCGCGGGTGTCGAGCTGTCCAGGCTCCGGGCGCTCGTGATCGGCACACCGGGAGTTCTCGACCCGCACACTGGCGACCCGCGCCTGGCCGTCAACCTGCCCGCATGGCAGGAGGGCGTCCTGGAGGCGCTCCGCAGTGACCTGCGCAGGCCGGTCACGATCGAGAACGACGTCAACCTGGCGGCGATGGCCGAACGAGCGGTGGGCGTGGCCCAGGGTGTCGATGATTTCGTGCTGATGTGGATCGGCGTGGGGCTCGGCCTGGCCACGGTGATCGGCGGCCGCCTGCACCGCGGCGTCGGCGGGGCGGCCGGCGAGATCGGTTATCTCCCGGTGCCCGGGGTTCCGCTGCCCCAGGACATCAGCCACCCTGCCACCGGTGCGTTCCAGTCCCTGGTGGGTGCGCAAGCGGTCGGGCCACTGGCCGCGGAATACGGCTTCACCGGGTCCGCCGCGGCCGCCGTGCGCTCGGCCGTGGGCGCGGCCGACTTGGGCGACGAGCGCGGGCGTGCCTTCCTCGACGAACTGGCGGCCCGGGTGGCGACCGGGGTGGCAGCGGTCTGCGTGGTGCTCGATCCTGGGCTCGTCGTGCTCGGCGGCGAGGTTGGCCGGGCCGGCGGGACGGCCCTGTCCGGGCGGGTCGCCGCCGAAGTCGGCCGGATCTGCCCGGCCCGCCCGCAGATCGTACCCACGGGGGTCAGCGGCGGCCCGGTGCTGCGCGGCGCCATCCTCGCGGCGGTCGATCAGGCCCGCAAGGAATTGCTCGCCTCGGTAGCCGGCCCCTAGCGGCCCGCCTGGCCCTCGCCGGCCGACCAGTAACCGCCTGCCAGTAACCGCCTGCCAGTAACCGCCGGCCAGTAAACCGCCGACAGGTGACCACCGGCCGTAACTGCCTGCCGGTAACCGCGGGTCCCGGGCGCAGGCTCGGGGCCCGCGGTTTGCTTCGGCCGCCGCCCCGAATTCCCCGTGATCCAGTGCAGTAGCGTCGGCACTGTGCCTGGCCAGCGAGAGGACGCGCCTAGCGGTGGGTTCCCGCTGGGGGCGGCGGTCACTCTCGCCGACCTCGAGGACGACCCGCATCCGGTACTGGCCAGGCTCCGGGAGCGTGAGCCCGTGTCGTGGCTGCCCGCTCTCGGCGGCTGGCTGGTCACCCGCCGCGACCTGGCGCTGCGCGTCATGCGCGACGCCGCGGCATTCACCGTGGACGACCCGCGGTTCTCGACCGCCCAGGTGGTCGGCCCGAGCATGCTCTCGCTCGATGGCGCCGAGCACGCCCGCCATCGCAGTCCGTTCACCCACGGCTTCGGCCACGCGGAGGTCCGGGCCCGGCTGGCCGCCTTTGTCGAGTCGGAGACCCGCCGCCTGGTGACCGCGATGCAGCCCGCGGGCGCTGGCGATCTGCGTACTGGCCTGGCCGGCCCGCTCGCGGTAGCGGTCATGGCCGAAGCGCTCGGGCTCCGTGCGGCGGACCCCTCGGCGGTCCTCGCGTGGTACGGCGCCATCGTCGAGGCCGTTTCGGCGCTGACCCGGGGCGCGCCGGCGGGCTCGGCGGGAGACGACGCGTTCGGGCTGCTCAGCTCCAGCCTGCGGGCCACGCTGGCCGCCGGGGACCAGTCGTCGCTGCTGGCTGAGGCGGCGGCGAGCGGCAGCCTCGCTACCGGTGAGATCGTCTCGAACGCGGCGGTGCTGATGTTCGGCGGCATAGAGACCACCGAGGGGATGATCACCAACGCGATCCTGCACCTGCTCAGCCGGCCCGGTCAGCTCCGGCTCGTCCTCGGCGATCCCAGCCTGATGCCGAGCGCGATAGAAGAATCACTCCGGCTGGAGCCCGCCGCTGCCGTCGTCGACCGGTACGCGGCCCGCGAGGTGCGGATCGGGGACGCGGTCATCAGGCCGGGGGACCTGGTCACCGTGTCGATCGCCGGCGCCGGGCGTGACCCCGCGGTCTTTCCCGACCCGGACAGGTTCGATGTCCGCCGCGCGAATGCCCGGCTGCATCTGGCCTTCGCGCACGGCCCGCATTTCTGCCTCGGCGTGCATCTGGCCCGGCTGGAAGCGGAGGCCGCGACGCGGACCGCTTTGACCCTGCTGCCCGGCCTGCGCCTGGATCCGGAACGCCCGAGCGCGCCCCGCGGCCTGGTGTTCCGCAAGCCCCCCGCGCTTCACGTCCGGTGGGACCCGGCGCGCCCGGATCCGGAGGGCTGAGTCAGGGACGCCAGCCGGCCGCCGCCGCCCACTGCTCGGCGTCGTCGAGCGTGTCGAGAATGAACCCGCTTTTCGCCTCGGTATACCCGGCCCGGTCGTCGGGCCAGACCGCGGCCAGTTCCCGTTTGAGCTCGCCATACTGAGCGCGGGCCTCCGGCCGCGCCCGCAGGTAGTCACGGAACAGCAGATGCTCGCGTTCCCACTGGCCGCCGGCCTGACAGACGTGCACATGCACGTCGCGCGGTGTCCCGGGCGGGGGCCGGAAGAACCGGCGTGCGTCCTCGCGGGTCCGCAGGACCAGGCCAGCTGACTCCGTGGCCGCGACGTAGGATTCCTCGTCTCCGAGATCGCTGACGCTGACCTGAACGTCGATCACCGGCTTGGCGGCCAGTCCCGGCACCGAGGTGGAGCCGACATGCTCGATCCGCACCGCCGCGGCGCCCAGGGCCGCGGCCAGCCGTCCCTGCCACCGGCGGAAACGCCGCGGCCAGTCCGGGTCGTAGCCGACGACCTCGATGCCTTCGCCGGGGCGCCCGGTCCACGGAGCTTCGGTGAAACCCGGGAAGATCACTGGCAGCGCCGCGGCCTTGAGCCGCTCCCGGTCCGCCGCCGGGAGCGCCTCCGGCGGGACCGCCTGGC
The DNA here is from genome assembly GCA_033854735.1 of Streptosporangiaceae bacterium. Classification (GTDB taxonomy): domain Bacteria; phylum Actinomycetota; class Actinomycetes; order Streptosporangiales; family Streptosporangiaceae; genus JAWWPY01. The sequence goes on from JAWWPY010000332.1 coordinate 37,877, forward strand.
GAGCCGCCTCCAGGTGATACAGGTCGATCAGGGTCGCCCGGCGGCCGTAGCGCTCGCGCAACCGGAGCCATACCGGCCACGGGCTATTTTCGTCCCGCAACGGAACACCCGGGTCGATCCCGGCACCGCGCATCCGCGCCGCGAGCTCGTCAGGCAGCGCGTCGTCCACAACGGGCCACCTACCCCGGGAACGTCGCAGTTAAGGCAGCACCTGAATTTTGCGCCCTTCACCGCGCTTGAACCGGGCCAGTGCCTCGGCGTAGTCGTTCAGCGGGAGCCGGTCGCTGATGAAGACATCCGGATCGAGCACGCCGGCGGCGAACAGTTCCGCGGCCCGCTCGAAGCTGTGCAGCACCGCCATGGAGCCGGTGATGGTGATTTCCTTGTTGTAGATCCGGTAGGGCTCGATCGTGACCCTGGTGTCGTAGGAGGCGACGCCGAACTGGAGGAAGGTGCCGCCCGGCGCGACCCGGGACAGGCCGTCCTGGATCGCCGCGCCCGCACCGGTGGCGTCGATCACCAGTTCCCAGCCACGCGGGCGATCAAGCTCGTCGGCCGAGGCGGCGGTCGAGGAGCAGCCGAGAGCCACCGCGGTGGCCAGCCGCTCCGGATTGATATCGAGGACGTCGACCGACGCGGCGCCCGTGCGCTTGGCCAGCTGGAGCATCATCAGTCCCATGGTCCCGGATCCGTAGATGAGGACGTGTGAGCCAAGCTGCGATGTGAGGACGTCGTAGCCGCGTATCGCGCACGACAGCGGCTCGATCAGCGCCGCGTCCTCGAGGCGGATGTGGTCAGGCAGCCGGACGCAGTTGGCTACCGGCGCCACGGCGAACTGGGCGGCCCCTCCCGGCACGCTGACCCCGATCGCGTTCCACCGTTCGCACAGATTGTTGTGTCCGATCCGGCAGTAGTGGCACTCGTGGCAGTACAGCGACGGGTCGACCGCGACGCGTGTCCCGGCCGCCATCTCGCGGACGTCAGTTCCCGTGGCCACGACGACCCCGGTGAACTCGTGACCGGGAATGATCGGCAGTGACGGTGCGAACTCGCCCTCCAGGATGTGCAGGTCGGTTCCGCAGATGCCGCAGGCCGCGACTTCCACCACCACCTCGCGGGGACCCGGCACCGGGTCCTCGACCGTCATCACGTCAACCTCGTGAGACTCCTTGATTACCGCTGCTCGCATCGGGCCATCACTTTCGCCGGACTTCTCCTCGGACTATTTCGACCTGCCGAATCGCCTGGGCCGGGTCGGCCGCCCTACTTGACCGCGCCAAACGACAGGCCACTGACGAGCTTGTCCTGCGCCGCCCAGCCCGCCAGCAGCACGGGCAGGCAGGCCACCGTGGCGGCCGCCGACAAGTGGGCCAGGAACGGGCCCTCCGGCTGGACAAAGCCGACCAGGTAGATCGGGATGGTCGCCCCGTTGACCGTGGTGAGGTTGACGGCGAGGAAGAACTCGTTCCAGGCGAAGATGAAGCAGATGAGCGCGGTGGCGGCCAGGCCGGGGCTGATGATGGGCAGGATCACCGAGCGCATCTGCCGGATCAGCCCGGCGCCGTCCACCCGCGCCGCCTCGATGATCGCCGACGGCACCTCAAGCAGGAACGATCGCAGCATCCACACCGCTATCGGCAGGTTCATGGCGGCGTACAGGACGACCAGCAGGCGCTGGTGGTCAAGCACATGCAGGGTCCGGGCGATGACGTAGAGCGGGATGATGGAGCCCACCACGGGCAGCATTTTGGTGGAGATGAAGAAAAACAGCACGTCCCGCCACTTGGGGACCGGGCGTATCGACAGGGCGTAGGCCGCCGGCAACGCCAGGAGCAGCACGATCAGCGTCGATAGGACGGTGATCGCGGCAGAGTGCTCCAGGTAGGGCGGCAGGCCGTTCAGGCCGCCCGCCCCTTTCCAGACGGACGCGTACTCGGCGAACGTCGGCTTGAAGATGAAATGCGGCGTGCTCGTGTCGGCATCCGGCTCGGTCTTAAGACCCGTCAGCGCCATCCATAGGACGGGGAAGAAGAATATGAGCACGATGATCCAGGTCAGGAAGCCGAGCAGCAGCCGGGTCAGGGGCTTGGTCTGGCGGTCGGCCAGGGTCCGCGACGACCGGCTCATCGTCCTTCCATCCCTTCGCTGCTGAAGAGACTGGAGACCACCCGGAGGGCGCCCGTCGCGATCAGGATGGTCGCGATGACGACCACCACGGCCATCGCTGAGGCCCGGCCGATGTCATACGCCTGGAACGCAGTCTCATAGATGTAGTAAGGCAGGTTCGTGGTATCGGTGGACGGGCCGCCGGCGGTGATGATGTATATGCCGTCGAAGGCCTGGACGATGTAGATGGAACCGAGCAGGACGCCCAGTTCGATGTACGGGCGCAGCTGGGGCATCGTGAGCGAGCGGAAAATCCGCCAGCTTCCCGCGCCGTCGACCCGGGCGGCTTCCAGCTGATCCTGGCCCTGACTTTGCAGGCCGGCCAGCGCCAGGAGGACCATGAACGGGGTCCACTGCCAGGTCAGGAACGCGATGATGGTGATCTGCGAGTGCTGGCCGATCCAGTTTTCGCTCCCCAGGCCGAACGGCCTGAGGAAGAAATTCAGGATCCCGAATGTGGTGTCAAGGATCGTGAACTTCCACACGAGCGCCGCAGCCGTCGGCATAACCAGGAACGGGCTGATGATCAGCGTGCGGAGAAACCCGCGCCCGAACACGTACCGGTTCAGCAGCAGCGCGATACCTATCCCGAAGGCCACTGAGCAGATGACAGGCACGGCCGTCAGGAGCACCGTGTTGAGTGCCGCGGTGCGGAATATGTGGTCGCCAAAAATCTGCCGGTAGTTCCACAGGGTCGGGAAATCCCGGGGATTCGTCGGGAAGTTCAGGTTGTACCTCTGGAAGCTGTACCACAGCGTCAGGAGAAATGGGAACTGAGTGACCACGAACATGAACACCAGCGCTGGGACGAGCGGCACCCGGCGGATCCATGGCCCGGCACCGGGCCGCCCGGCGCGCTTGGCGCGCATCTGACGGACCGGGGGCGCCGATTCGATCACGTTAACCAACGAGCTGTCCTCCCAGCGGGTCCGCATGTCCCCGGTAGTCGCAATGGGCGTGCCCCGCGGCGGCGTCCCGGCCGGTGAGGCCACTGGCTGGGACGCCGCCACGGGGGCAGGGCATGCTCGCTACTTCTTCAGGCCAGCCGTGATGACTGCCTGCTGGGCAATCGACTGACTCTTCTGCAGAGCGGTAGCGACCGACTCCTGGCCGTCGATCGCCGCCGTGATCTCGGCCGAGACCTGCTGCCCGAACGCTTCGAATTGCGGGATTCCCACATACTGGACGCCAGGAACAGGCTGCGGCGCGACCCCTGGCTGCTTGACGTTGGCTGCGTCGATCTGCTGCAGGGTCAGCGCGGCGAAATCCTTCGCCGCCGCCTGGTACAGCGGGTTCTGGTACGTCGAGGTACGCGTCCCGGGCGGGACACTCGCCCAGCCGTTCTTCGAGGCGTCATAGGCGATGTACTTCTTCGAGGTCGCCCAGTCCATGAACTGCCACGCCGCGGACTTGTTCTTCGACGCCCCCTCGAGGGCCAGGGCCCAGCTCCACAGCCAGCCCGATGACTTGGTCTTGTCGACCGGGGCGGGCGCGAATCCGAGATCGCCGGCCACGGGGCTCGGCTTGGCGTCGAGGGTCGAGGCCGCGACCGTGGCGTCGTACCACATCGCTGCCTTCTTCTGCTCCATGATGTTCAGGCACTGGTTGAAGCTGTCGTTGCCCGCGCCCTTCTCGCCGTACTTCTTGACCAGGTTGACGTAGAAGTTGGTGGCCTGCTCGAACGCGGGCGAGGTGAGATGCGCGTTCCAGTTCGTGTCGAACCACTGGCCGCCGAAGGTGTTGACGACAGTGTCCAAGGCGGCGAGGTTGTCACCCCAGCCGGTGAGGCCGCGCAGGCAGATCCCGGCCACGCCCTGGGACGGGTTGTTGAGCTTCGCGGCCAGCGTCGCGATCTGGTCCCACGTCGGGTTCGCGGGCATCGTCACGTGGGCGGCGGCGAACATCTGCTTGTTGTACATCATGAACGACGACTCGCCGTAGAACGGCACGGCGTAGAGCTTGCCGTTCGACGACAGCGCGTCATGGATCGGCGGGAGGATGTCGCCGACGTCGTAGCTCGGGTCGCCGCTGGCGTATGAGGACAGGTCGCTGACCCAGCCGTTCTTGGCCCAGGAGGCGATGTCGTTCGGGCCGATCATGACGACGTCGTACTGGCCGCCGCCCGCGGCGACGTCTTTCTCCACGTTGGCGCGCTCGGTGTTCTCGTCGTAGGTAACGAACTTCACTTTGATGTTGGGATGGCTGGCTTCGAACCCGGCCGGTGTGAGCTGCTCGATCGTCGTCATCAAGGGATTCGCCGTCACCGCCACCGTGATCGTGACCGGGCCGGACCCGGACGAAGTCTTGGACCCTGACGAAGAGCAGGCGGACAACGCGAGCGAACTTGCGGACACGATGGCAAGCAGCGCGATCATCCCGCTGCGTCTACTTCGGCGGATCAGCACTGTTCCTCCTTGAAAAAACCCCTACCGGACCGTCGAGGCGAAGCTGAGATGTGTCTCTGCGGCAGCGCAGCCGGTGAGTGACGCTGGCGCGTTTCACCGGAGGCGGGGTCTTCCGCCGCGCGCCCTGCCCATGAGTCGTCCTTCACCCAGTTCTCCGTCGATCGACTACGGCATCCCCCGACGGCATCCCAGGGAGGGCCGCGGCGGACATCGTTGTCCGCACACTTTGTGCCGATCTGCCAACGGTGTCAAGAGGCTCGGGACACGATCTGGTCTCAGCCGGGCGGCCGGCCCTCCATCGACCAGGTCGGCCGTTGACTCTTCACGGTATGGCCGGGAAACGATGTTGAACTGTTATAAAAACGTCACTCTCTGGGCACGCTTCCTGCGCTAACGCCGTAACGACCTGAGTTGAGAGCCCCGGTGTGACCGCAGAGCGGAGGTGGCCCGGCCCGGATCGCACTGTCCTGGCCCGGGGCGGCCGGGCCGGGCCCGTGGCGGGCACGCGCTCCCGCCGCGCTTCCGCCGGCGGCCCTGGCGGACGGGGGTTGGACAACGATGTCGTGATAGGTAAGGTTCAAACCCCACGGCGAAGGGTGAGCCAGCCGATGACCACCGGACGGGCCTGCGCAGGCCAGCAGATGAGGCGTGGCCGCGCCCCGCGGCACGCGGCCGGG
>JAWWPY010000333.1:0-4147 GCA_033854735.1 Streptosporangiaceae bacterium
ACCGCGGCGTGCTTCATAGCGTCGAAGAACGTGCCGCGCACCTGGCCTACCAGACTGCGGAACCCCGCCGCGCCGTCAACTCGGATCCGCCGCGGCAGCACATTGGTGTGGTTTCCGACCACACCAGGGCCGTGTCGTGGCCGAACGTCGACGGGTGAGCCGATTGTCATATCCGGGCCGACCCCGTGCGCGGCCAGGAGCACGGCGTACGCGGCGAGCATCACGACGGCCTCGGGCGCGCGCAGATCCCGCGTCAGCCGCTGGAGCGCCGCGCGGGTGCGCGGCGCCAGCTCCAGGTCGATCTTGCCCGCCCTCAGCGTCGCCGGCCCCGAACCCGGAGTGCCGCACGCTAGATCCAGCGCTCCCGGGTCAAAGTCGGCCAGCTGCCGGCGCCAGAACTCGACGCTCGGCGCGCTCGGCTCCGGCTCGACGAACACGGGAACGTGCTCACGCAGCCGGGTACCAGCATCCCTGCCGTCGGCGAGTCGGTTGTACGCCTCGGCCAGGTCGGCGAGCAACACCGCGCCGGAGATGACGTCGTAGATCAGGTGGTGAAATGCGAGGCAGATGGTCTGGCCGTCGGGCCCGGAGAGGAGTCCGGCGCGCAACATCGGCCGACCGTCGAAGGCGAACGCGCGGGTCACGAAGTCGACCAGTGCCCGGTCGGCGTCGGCACTGAGGTCCTCAATCTCGACCGGCATCTCCTGCGGCGACAGGACGTACCGCACGATGTTCGGTCCGGTGCTGACGAAAACCGAACGCAGCGCGTCGTAGCGAGTGAACACGACGGTCAGGGCCGCGTGCAGGATCGCCCGATCCAGTTCGCCCGACACCGTGAAGGTCAGCGAAAGATTGTTCGGCGCGCTGTCTGGCGCCAACTTCTCGATCAGCCAGAGGGCCGTTTCCTTGCGTGTAGCTGGGAGGAATCCGCGCGAAGCGGTGCCGATATCTCGAACCATGTCCACGGGAAGCGCAACCCCCTCGGTTCTTGCAGCAGTCGAGGCCATTATAGAAAGTGATACCCGTTCCGGAAACGGTAGATAACCTGACTGGATTCTTGGGAACAGGGTCCAGGGGTTCTCCGGACGGTCTCAATGGTGTGTGATGGCGGAGACGGCCAGACCCCCGTGCGAAAGGAGTTCCGCCGTGAACCATTCGGACGGCTGGAAGACTCTAGTCGACGGCGACGCCGCCGACGGGGTCGTGCTGGCGCTCGACTTCGACGGCACGGGGCGGCCCGAGGCACGGTTCGCCGATCTCGTCGCCAACCTGACTGGTGGCGGCTACAGCGTCTGGGAGTCGGTGCAGCCGGACCTCGCAGTCGCCGAACGCGGTCCGGATGGCTACCGCGCGCACTGGATGCATCGCCTGCTCAACGAGGGTCCCGAAATCCGGGCGATCTTTGGGTTCTGTGCCGGCGCGGTGTACGCGGCCGATCTTGCGGACGGGCTGGCCGCCGCGGGCGGGGCGCAGGTGCCGCTCGTGCTATTCGATCCCGAAACCGTCGACGCGGACTCGCTGCTATTCGAGTTCCAGCAGGCGATTGGTTTCATGGCTGGCACCATCCCCGGGCCGGAAATCGACGCCTATAACGAGACGGCGATGCGGGTCCGCGCCCGCCACGTGGACCTGCGCCCGCTGTGCGACGAACTGCTGGACCTGGTCCGCGAGGTGGGCCCGCCCGCACTCGATCGCGCCGGCCTGTCAGAAGAGATACGGGACGAGCTCATCGGAATGCTCTGCTCCTTCATGCGGTACGCCACTGCCGCCGGGGAGATTGACCCCTGGGCCCGATGGAGCACGGCGGTGGTGTTCACCTCAAACAGCCCGCTGAGCGGGCTCAATAGCATCCGGGCGGCACGCCCGACTAGTTCGCGGATCGAGGTGCGGCACGAGATCACGGTGGACGCCGACAACAGGCGGATCCTCGCGGATCCAGCCGTAGCCCGCGCCGTCGACGAACTCCTGGCCGTGAATTCTCACCGGGACCGGTGACCGGGGTCGAGGACCGGCTCTGCCATTCGGCCATGCCGTCCATCACCCGGTGGGTGATCGTGGTGATCGTCTGCTTCGACAGGTCGGTGCCATAGACCTACCGCTGGTGGTGCAGGATGTCGCGGACGCTCATCCCGTGCGCATAGAGACTGATGATCATGTCGTCCAGGCCGCCGGAGACCCGCCCGGACCGCTTGGGCACCAGCCGCGGCTCGAAGTCCCCAGCCCGGTCCCGGGGGCACCTCGATGCCCACCGGCCCGATGCCGGTCTGCACCTTCTTGCTGATCGTGCCGTTCCGCGAGTTCCCCGAACGATGGCCGGACGGGTCATGCCGCGGATAACCCAGGTGCGCGGTCAGCTCACCGGACGATGCCATGTTCGTAGACATAGACGGTGATCTGCACCCGATCACGCGATCCGAGCTTTGCCAGGATGCAGGCGATGTGGTTCTTCACGGTCGCCTCTGAGGTAGAGCCTGGCGGCGATCTCGACGTTCGGTGAGATGTCGCTGGTGTGACGCTCACCGCGCTCTGCGGGTGTTTGGATGTTGGTGAGGAGCCGGTCAAGCATCTCGGTGCCCGTGCCTCACCGGATCCTTGGCGGGCGCGACGCCCTGTATCCGCGCTTGCAAGTCCGGCTCTGCTACTAGGCGCTCCGCTGTGCGCCGGGTGGTGCCGCGTGCCCAGATGGTGGTCGTCAGGTAACCGAGCGCTGCGACCGTGAGCCCGAGAGCGGCCACGATCCACCAGCCGGGTCGAGTGGCGTGCGCGAAGACCTGCCCGATTTCACGGCCAAGGCCGTCGCCAGCCACGACGCCGAACACGGCTACGCTCAGCGTAAGGCCGATCTGGCGGCTGGTGGTGGCTACCGCGGAGGCTACGCCTGCTTGCGCTGGGGGCATCCCGGACACGGCGGTGTTGGCGATTGGCGGGCTGACGAGTGCGAAGCCGAAGCCGAACGCTGCGTAGGCGCCGAGCAGGAAGGATACGGGGGTTCCAGGGGCGAGACCGGTCAGCATGAGGCCGCTGGCCATCACCGCCAGGCCGCCAGTGAGCATGGATGGGCGGGCACCGAAGCGTCCGGTGAGGCGGCCGGAGATGGGTGCGAAGACGATCATCATCGCAGCGGTGGGGAGCATGTAGAGCCCGGCGTGCAGTGGCGAGAGGCCGCGGACGTCTTGGAGGTAGAGGGTGTTCATGAACAGGAAGCCGCCGAGCGCAGCGGACAGGAACACGGCGATCGCGGCGGCGCCGGCGAACGGGGCGCTGGTGAAGAAACGCATCTCGAGCAGCGGCTCAGTTCGGCGCAGCTCGTAGAGCACCAAGGCGACGAAGCACCCAAGCGCCACGGCCAGCAGGGTCACGATCTGAGCGGCACTGAAGCCGACCCGGCCGCCCTCGATGATGGCGTAGGTGAGCGCGGCCAGCGCGGCGATCACGAGCACCTGGCCGACTGGGTCGATGCGCCGGGCTCGTGGCGCCCGGGAATTGGGCACGAACAAGGCGGCCAGCGCGATGGCCGCCAGCCCGACTGGCAGGTTGACCACGAAGACCGCTCGCCAGGAGATCGCGGAGACCAAGAACCCTCCCAACACCGGCCCCAAGGCCATCGAGATGCCGAACATCGCCGCGAAGAAACCAATTGCCTGGGCGCGTTCACGCGGATCCTCGAAGGTGTTGCGAACGATCGACATCGTGGCCGGGCTGAGCATCGCGCCGCCGACAGCCTGGAGGACCCGGAAGGCGACCAGCAGGCCGAGGCCGGGAGCGAGCACGCAGGCCAGCGATCCCGCCGAGAACAGGACCAGGCCGGTGTGGAAGATGCGGCGACGGCCGAGGCGGTCCGCGATTGAGCCCGACAGCATCAGCAGGCTCGCCAGCACCAGCGTGTAGGCGTCGACCGTCCACTGCAAGCCGGACAACGTGCAGTGAAACGAATGCTGGATGGACGGTAGGGCGACGTTCACGATCGTGGCGTCGAGGCCGACGATCAGGAGGCTCATCGAGCAGATTCCTAGGATGAGCACGCGTCGTCGGAGGTCGGGCGCGGCCTGCTGCGGCGTGCCAGTCGTGCTGCTCACGGTGCTCATGAACCGCACCGTAGAACCTAGAGTGTACTCCAGGTCAAGGTGGTACCGTCGAATACGTGACC
>JAWWPY010000334.1:0-3570 GCA_033854735.1 Streptosporangiaceae bacterium
CACGGGCCGACGGCCCGTCGTCCTGGTCAGTGACCTGAACTAGCCACGTGAGCTGATCCATGGCCAGCCAGGCATTTGCATCGTCCGGCCGCCGGTCACGGTCTGGCTTCCATGATCCGGTCGTAGGAGCGGCGCGCGCGGGCGCCGCGGGCGCTAGTACCGTAGCGGCGGAGCATCTGCGAGGGGCAACGGCTGCCGGGAGTGTGCACAGAACTGGTTCCTGAGCTGCGGTTTCTGCTCCTCCCGCTGCGCTTGCGCGCACCCCTACATGCCTGATCATCCTGGAGCCCGAGCGCCCCCGCCGGAGGCATCCTAGTTTTGGTTGCCAGCCTGGCCCTTCTGATCTGTAGGTCAGGGTCCACCCGATGTCCAGCTAGGGCGCCCAGGTCCAGCACAGTCTCAGCAGTCTGTGACCTGACTTGGGCCACGATTGAGGCCTGAGCGGCGGCGTACGTTGCTGACCTGTGGGTTCATCTCAGGGTCGGGCGGGAATCTGCGCACTAATTCAGGGTCCCAAGGTGGCCCGGTGGCGTACGTGCCGACCGTCTTCGCGGTCTATGAGGTCGCGTGCGTGACGCAACCGCGCCTGTTCCCCCGGTGCTACGAGCCGCGCATATGACCCGACCGCTCAGCGCCTCGTCTCGTATCTGGTCAGCACGATGCCGCCAGGGAACGTCCGCGTCTCCACCAGGTTCAAGCTGACCCAGCTATCCAGCGCCGTGAAGAACGGCGTGCCGCCGCCCACCAAGACCGGGTAGGTGGCCAGTGCGTACTCGTCGATCAGCCCGGCCCGCATGGCAGCCCTGGCGAGCGTCGCGCCGCCGATGCCCATCGGGCCGCCGTCCTCGGCCTTGAGCCGGGTGATCTCGTCGACCGCGTCGCCGGCGACCAGGCGGGTGTTCCAGTCGACCTTGTCGATCGTCGAGGAGAACACCACCTTCGGTGTGTCCCGCCAGTTTTGCGCAAACGCGATCTTCGCCGGGGTGGCGTTGGGCTGCTGGTCGCCGGTCGGCCAGTAGGAGCTCATCGTCTCCCACAGCTTGCGCCCGTACAGCGACAGGCCGCTCGCCCGCTCCTGGTCGAGCCACCACTGGAACAATTCGTCGCTCGGCGGCCCGCTCCAGCCGATGTCGTCGCCGGGTGCGGCGATGTAGCCGTCCAGGGTCAGGTTCATGCCGTAGATCAGTTTCCGCACGACGCCAGCCTCCCGTGAGTCGGTCTCCGGTGTACAGACCGGCGCGGAGCGAGAAAGTCATCGGTATGACGATCTTGGGCGCGCGGGTAGTCCTCGTGCTCCGGGCTCAGGCGGCGTACCCCGGCCCAGCGAACACGCATTCGCCGCCGCCGACCCGCTACCCGACCATATCCCGCGGATCATCGAAGCCATCAAGATCCGAGCCGCTGCGCACTAAGTTGGCCCAACTTGGGTGTGAGATGGCTGTGGGAGATCCGGCGCCTCGTGCACGCCGAAGCACTCCTGGTCGTTCGCCGTCAACGCGAGCGGCTGACCAAGCCCCGATCGCCCACAACCACGGGGAAGATCGAGCGGCTTCAGTGCGCCACGAAGCGCGCTGTCGTATCCCCGGTATAGCCGGGAGGAACTCGGAGGGAGGTTCCTGGGTCTGATGGCTTACCTGGATCCGAAAGGTGAAGGGGACCAGAGCATGCCAGCTAACCAGAGGCCGGGTCCAGGTGTCAGGGACGGTGCTCTGGGGGACCCGCGTGACATGGCGAAAGCTTGATTGCCTGAATCCCAATCTCCAGAAGATGGAAGTTCACATCCGCCGGAAAGACACCCGAAACCGGCGCCGGTCCTGCCGCCTGAGTGGAAAAAGGATGGTGCAGCCTCCGGGACCAGGAGCGATGCCCAGTGAGGGCATTCAAGGAGATGAGTGGGACGCCTAAATCACGCTGCCACGTACGACAGCGACGAACGTGGGATCGCCTACCGGGCGCGAGCCCCAGGGCGACGGAGGCCCCGTAGTAGCCGCCGGAGTCACGCCCGGCCAGGGAGGGCGGGAAAGCCGCCCGCAGGGCGAAGGGGGCCAGGTGACCGGACATTCGAAGGCCGGGAGGTATGCGTAATGCAGAACGCCGAAACGGTGCTGGGTGTCCTGCGTGAGCGCGGCACGCGCGGCCTGCCGTGTGAGGAACTGTATCGGCAGATGTTCAACCCGCAGTTGTATCTGCTGGCCTACGGGCGGATCTACGCCAACAAGGGCGCGATGACACCCGGGACCACGCAGGAAACCGCAGACGGCATGTCCATGCGGAAAATCGGCCGGATCATTGAGGCGATGCGCCACGAGCGCTACCGTTTCCGGCCGGTCCGCAGGGTGCACATCCCGAAGAAGAACGGGAAGACGCGCCCGCTGGGCATGCCTACCTGGTCGGACAAGCTCGCCGGGGAAGTGGTCCGCCTGCTGCTTGAGGCGTACTACGAGCCGGTGTTCTCTGGCCGGTCCCACGGGTTCCGCCCAGGCCGGGGCTGCCACACCGCGTTGCGGGAGGTGGCCCATACCTGGACCGGGACGACCTGGTTCGTCGAAGGAGATATCGCCGACTGCTTCGGGAGCTTTGACCACCAGGTCATGCTCTCGATCCTGGCGGAGAAGATCCACGACAACCGGTTCCTGCGGCTGGTGCGTAACATGCTGACAGCCGGATACCTGGAGGACTGGAGGTGGGGGGCCACGCTGAGCGGGGTTCCCCAGGGCGGGATCGCATCGCCCGTGCTCTCCAACATTTACCTGCACAAGCTGGACGTCTACGTCGAGACGGTCCTGATCCCGGAATACACCCGGGGCAGGCTCCAGGCGCGCAACCCGGAGTACCGCAAGATGGAAGAAGCGATCGCCAGAGCCCGCCGGAAAGGCGACCGCGGTGAAGTGCGGTCTCTTTACCGGCGGCTGCACAGCCTTCCCAGCCAGGATCCTCGTGATCCTGGTTACCGCAGGCTGCGCTACTGCCGGTACGCCGACGACACCCTGCTCGGGTTCGCCGGGCCCAAAGCCGAAGCCGAGGAGATCAAGCACCGGCTGGCGGCGTTCCTGCGTGACGACCTCAAGCTGGAACTGTCGCCGGGAAAGACGCTGATCACCCATGCCCGCAGCCAGCGGGCCAGGTTCCTCGGCTATGAGATCTCGGTCGCCAGCCGTGACCACAGGACCAGGAGGCCGTCCGCGACCGACAAGCGCAACCGCCGGTCGCTGAATGGGACGGTGGTCCTGCACGTCCCGGCGTCCGTGGTCAAGGCCAAGTCCGCCCCGTACTTGTCACGCGGTAAACCCGCGTGCCGGAACCCGATGGTCAACGACACCGACTACAACATCGTGGCCAGATTCGGGGCCGAGTACCGGGGCATCGTCCAGTACTACCTGCTCGCCGGAGACGTCTTCCGGCTGCACCGGCTGCGCTGGGTCATGGAAACCTCCATGCTCAGCACCCTGGCCCGCAAGCACCGCTCGACGGTGTCAAAGATGGCGGCCCGTCACAAGGCTAAAGTCCAGACACCGCACGGGCTGCGCACGCGCTTTGAGGCCAGCGCCGGGCACACCGGCAGGAAGCCAC
>JAWWPY010000335.1:0-15015 GCA_033854735.1 Streptosporangiaceae bacterium
GTGCCTGGTTCACTCCTCCAGGCGCAGGGCGGTCTTCGGGCACGACGCGACCGCACGGCGGGCCAGGTCGGCCAGCCGGGCCGGCACGTCGGGCAGCAGAATGTGCAGGTAGTCCTCGTCGTCCAGGTCGAAGACCTCCGGCGCGAGGCCGGCGCAGATCCCGTTGGCCTCGCAAAGATCGGGATTGACGGTGACCTTCATCGCGGGCTCCTCACCATTACCGAAGTAGACCATTTCCCGGGCACCGCCGGGGAGAACGGAACAGCATGACCGACATACCGCCCATTCCCGCGGGGCTCGCACCCATACCCGAAAGGCTCCGGCGGGTGGCGGAGGCGGCCAAGGGCTTCATGCCGCCCGACGAGGGCCTGGCACTCCACGCGACCGCCGGGGCCCACGCTCACCTGGGCCCCATCCTGGAGATCGGGACCTACTGCGGGAAGTCGACCATCTACCTGGCGGCCGCGGCGCGGCAGGCTGGCCAGGTGGTGGTCACGGTGGACCACCACCACGGGTCGGAGGAGAACCAGCCCGGCTGGGAGTACCACGATCCGTCGCTGGTCGACCAGCGCACTGGGCGGCTGGACACACTGCCGCATCTGCGGGCCACGATGGCGGAGGCCGGCCTGGACGATCACGTGATCGCCGTGGTGGGCCGGTCGGCGGAGGTGGCGCGGCTCTGGCGGACGCCGCTGGGCATGCTGTTCATCGATGGCGGTCATACCGACGCCGCCGCACAGGCCGACTATGAGGGGTGGGCCCCATGGGTGATGCCCGGTGGAGCGCTCGCCATCCACGATGTGTTCCCTGACCCGGCGGACGGTGGGCGGCCGCCGTACGAGATCTACCAGCGCGCCCTGAAGTCGGGCGCGTTCACCGAAGTGCCCGGGCACGGGTCGCTGCGCGTGCTGGAGCGGACCGGGGAAGGCATCGGCTGACCGCCCGCGCCCCGGCGCGTGGTCCACCGGCTGAGCGCCCGCGCCCCGGCGCGTGATCCACCGGCTGAGCGCCCGCGCCCGCGACTCAGCCGGCGGCATTGACCGCGCAGCCGCAGGCCGCGGCGTCGGCCGGGTAGCTGAGCCGCTCACCCGCTTCGGCGGCCGCACCCGCCGCCCGGAACAGCCCCGCCCCCCCGGTCGCGTCGGCCAGTGCGTCGGCGGCCAGGATCATCGCCGCCGCGGTCCAGCTGCTGCGCTCGGCGGGGAAGTGCTCCTCGTTCGCGAACTGCCAGCCCGTCCAGTAGGCGCCGTCGGCGTCCCTGAGGTGCTGGATGTCTTCAAACAGCCGCAACGCACGGGGCCGGTCGCCGAGCGCGTCGAGCGCCATCACCAGCTCACACGTTTCCGCCCCGGTAACCCACGGCTGATCGCTGACGCACCGCACGCCCAGATCCGGCACGACGAATTCGGGCCAGCCCGCGTCCAGGCGCTCGACCGCCGCCCGCCCGCGCACCGGCCCGGCCAGGACCGGGTAGTACCAGTCCATCGAGAACTCGCTCTTGTCGGCGAACGCCTCCGGGTGGCACGCCACCACGTGCCCGAGCCGGTCCGCGGCCAGTTCCCAGCCCGGCTGCGGCTCGCCCATGTGCTCCGCCAGCGACACAGCGCAGCGCAGGCTCTGGTGCGTGCTCGAGCAGCCGGTCAGCAGCGCGTAGCTGGCGGGCGTGCCGTCGGCCGCCCGTTTCCAGACGATCTCGCCGCGGGCCGTCTGCAGGGCGAGGGCGAACTCGATCGCCCGGCGTACTGTAGGCCACATCTGGCGGACGAATTCCTCGTCCCCGGTGACCTGGAACTCATGCCAGGTGCCCACCGCCACGTACGCGACCTGGTTACTCTCTGCCGCGCTGTCAGTGACCACGTCCCCCACAGTTTTCTTCGGCCACGACCCGTCCGGGCGCTGGGTGACCCGCAGCCAGTCGTAGGCCCGCCGCGCCGCCTCGGTGAGTCCGCAGGCGCTCAGCGCCATCGCGCACTCGACGTGGTTCCACGCGTCGCAATGGCCGTCCGGCCAGCCGATCGCGCCGGCCCGCTGCTGGCCGGCGGCGATGCAGTGTCCCGTGGCCAGGACGTCGTCCGCAGTCAGGATGCCGGGTACCGCGGGCCCGCGCAGTGCGGGCACCTGCAGTGTGGGCACCTGCGGGGCGGGCACCTGCGGGGCGGGCACCTGCGGGGCGGGCATCTGCGGGGCGGGCTCCCGGCCGGGAGGCGTCACGGCACCGCCCGCGACCTCACCTGGCGGCATAGGCCCGCTCGGGCTGCGTCGCCACCGGGCCAGCGTCCGGCGCCTGCGGCTTCTCTGCGTAGACGACGAGGCTCTTGCCGATCACCGGGTCCAGCGCCCGTTCCGCCAGCCGGGTCAGCGCCGGCCGCTTCATGATGTCCCAGACCAGGAGCCGGTGGTAGGCGCTGGCCAGCGGGTGATCGTCGTCGTGCACGCCGACCGCGCACTTCAGCCACCAGTACGGCGAGTGCAGCCCGTGCGCGTGATGGTGAGCGCCGACGGTCAGGCCGGCCACCCGGAGTTTCGCCTCGAGTTCGGCGCGCGTGTAGATGCGCACGTGGCCGCCCGGGACGTTGTGATAGTCGTCGGACAGACTCCAGCAGATGCGCTCAGGCAGCCAGGCGGGCACGGTGACCGCGGCGACCCCGCCCGGCCGCAGCACCCGGGTGACTTCCCGTATCGCCCGCTGATCACCGGGGATGTGCTCGAGCACCTCGGCGGCGATCACCCGGTCGAACGCGCCGTCGGCGAACGGCATCGCGGTGGCGTCACCCCGCACGACCGCGGCGCTGGCTCCCCGCGGGGCTTCACCCGCCTCTTTCATCGCCGCGAGCATGGCCCCGACCTGCTCCAATTCGCCAGCATCCGCATCGAAGGCAACAACGTGGGCTCCGCGCCGCAGTGCCTCGAACGCATGTCTTCCCGCGCCGCAGCCCATGTCCAGCACGCGGTCGCCGGGACTGACCGGTAGGCGGTCGAAGTCGATGGTCAGCACGGCCCCGCTCCCTCAGCCCGCGCGTCGTCGATCGCACGGCGGTAACGCTCGACGGTGGCTCGCGCGACCGCGCTCCAGGTGAACCGTTCCTGGACCCGCTGCCAGGCCGCGGCGCCCAGCCGCGCGCGCTCCTCGGGTGAGTCGAGCAGGCCGCTCAGCACGGTGAAGAGCGCTTCGGCGTCGCCCGGCGTGACCAGCACGGCGGCATCGCCGGTCACCTCGGGCAGGGCGCCGGTGTCGCTGGCCACCAGGGGAGTCCCTGAGGCCATGTGCTCCACGGCCGGTAGCGAGAACCCCTCGTACAGCGACGGCACCACGGCGATCTCGGCGCTCGCGGTCAGGTCGGCGAGTTCGGAGTCGCTGATCCCGTGCACGAAGCGAACCCGGTCGCCCAGTGCGAGGTCACTGACGAGGCGGTCGGTCGGCCCGCCCGGTGCTGGCCTGCCCACCACGATCAGCTGCGCTTCCCGTTCTGCCGTAATCTTGCCGAACGCCTGCAGCAGTGTCGCCACGCCCTTCAGCGGGGAGTCCGCGCTGGCCACCGCGACGATCCGGCCGGGCACCCGGGGAGCGGGCCGGGGGTGGAACAGCCGGGTGTCCACGCCGAGCGGGATGACGTGCACGTTCTCCGGCGCCACCTTGAAGTCACGGCAGATGTCGGCGCTGGAGGACTGCGAGGCGGTCAGGATCGGCCCGACCCGGCGGGCGACGCGGGCCTGCATCCGCACGAAGCTGTACCAGCGCCATTTGGCGAGCTTGGACAGGCCGCTGGCGGCCTCCAGTTCGATCCGCCGGTCCACGCTGATCGGGTGGTGGATGCTGGTCACCAGCGGCAGCCCGGCCCGGCCGAGGCCGAGCATCCCGTAGGCGAGCACCTGGTTGTCGTGCACCAGGTCGAAGTCGGCGCGGCGGGCCCGCATGATGCGCAGCGCGCGCAGGCTGAACGTGAGCGGCTCTGGGAACGCGCCGGTCCGCATATGCGCGAACTCCAGCGCGTCGATCCAGTCGCGGTACTCCGACGGGCGGGGCCAGCGGAACGGGTCCTCGTCGCGGTACAGGTCGAGGCTCGGCACCTCGTGCAGCAGCGGGCCCGGCTCAAGCTCGGGGTAGGGCTGGCCGGAGAAGACCTCGACGTGGTGCCCGAGCGCGCTGAGCTCGCGGGAGAGGTGGCGCAGGTAGATGCCCTGGCCGCCGCAGTGCGGCTTGCTGCGGTAGGAAAGCAGCGCAACGCGGAGCGGACCATCGGTGGTCATCACGCAGGTCAGCCTCCTCGTCCACCGCTGGCCGTCGGTGTGCCCGAGGGCCGCCCGCGTGGCCTGTTAGGCAGCGAACATTACCACCGGGTACGGCCGGTGCCCGGCATCGGGGAAGAGCCCAATTCCGGTCACTGGCGGACCCCCGGCGCCGGGGACCGGACCGCGCCGCGGCGAGGCTCGGTAAGCTGCGGCAACGTACGCTGATTTCCCATGACGTGACTTCCTTTTACCAACCGTGACCCTGACTTAACTTGACTCGATACGCGAGCACGGAGGCTCCGCTGACCAGGCGTGCATTGATCACTGGGATCACCGGGCAGGACGGGTCTTACCTCGCCGAGCATCTGCTGTCGCTCGGATATGAGGTCTGGGGCCTGGTGCGGGGACAGTCCAATCCCCGGGTGCGGCGGGTCCGTGAACTGCTCGGGGATGTCCGGCTGGTCCGTGGCGACTTGCTTGACCAGGGAAGCCTCATCTCCGCCGTCGAGCGCGCCGCGCCCGAGGAGGTCTACAACCTGGCCGCGATCTCCTACGTGCCCATGTCCTGGCAGCAGGCGGAACTCACCGGGGAGGTGACCGGCCTGGGTGTGCTGCGGGTACTTGAGGCGATCCGGGTGTGCAGCGGTATCAGTGCCTCCCGGACACCCGGCGGCAGCCAGATCCGCTTCTACCAGGCATCATCCTCCGAGATGTTCGGCAAGGTCCGGGAGTCCCCGCAGACGGAACGGACCCCGTTCCATCCGCGCAGCCCGTATGGCGTGGCCAAGGCGTACGGGCATTTCCTCACCCAGAATTACCGCGAGTCCTACGGCATGTACGCCGTGTCGGGCATCTTGTTCAATCACGAGTCACCGCGGCGTGGCGCAGAGTTCGTCAGCCGCAAGGTGTCGCTCGGTGTCGCGCGGGTCAAGCTCGGCCACGAGCGGAAGCTGCGGCTCGGCACCCTGTGGGCCAGCCGGGACTGGGGATTCGCGGGCGACTACGTGCGCGCCATGCAATTGATGCTGGCGGCCAGCGAGCCCGACGATTACGTGATTGGCACCGGTGTCACCCATACCGTGGAGGAGCTGGTCGAGCGCGCGTTCGGGGTGGCCGGGCTGGACTGGCACGAGCACGTGGTCTGCGACGCCGCCTTCGTCCGGCCCGCCGAGGTCGACCAGCTCTGCGCGGACCCGTCGCTGGCTGCGGAGCGGCTCGGCTGGGAGCCGAAGCTCGGCTTCGAGGAGCTGATCAGCATGATGGTCGAGGCCGACCTGGAACTCCTGTCCACACCCGGCAGCCACGAAGACGACTCGTTCGGCCCCGAGTCCTGGTAGCCGTGCCCCCCGCCCCATGTCCGGGCCGATGTGGCCGACCAGGCTGCCACCCGCACCCGCAGCCATGGGTAGGCGGCGCGCTCGTCCGCCGTGATCACGGAAGATTTCTGGGTCTATGCGTCCGGGATGTTCCGTGATCATGGAGGGCCCGGGGATGGGGCGGCGGCCATGGGTAGGCGGCGCGCTCGTCCGCCGTGATCACGGAGGATTTCTGGGTCTATGCGTCCGGGTTGTTCCGTGATCATGGTGGGGCGGTGGGCGGGGGGCATTTAAGGGGCGATGTGGCCGACCAGGGTGCCGATCGCGTAGGTGATGCCGGCGGCGACGGCGCCGAGGAGTAGCTGGCGCACCGCTCCGCGGAGGAACGGCCGGTCGGTCAGCCGGGCCACGAGGCCGCCGCCGACGAACGCTGCGATGGCCGACAGGCCCAGCGTGGCGGGCAGCGAGGCGAGGCCAGCCAGGTAGGGGATCAGCGGGATCAGCGCACCCACGGCGAAGGTGACCAGCGAGGCGCCTGCGGCCGTGTACGGCGATGGCAGCTCCTGGTGATCGACCCCGAGTTCCTCCTGCACATGCACGCTGAGCGCCGCTTCCGGGTGCGCCGAGATCTGCTCGGCCACCTTCCGCGCGAGATCCGCGTCCACCCCGCGCTTGCGGAACACGGCGATCAGCTCACGGCGCTCCGACTCCGGGTGGTTCTCCAGCTCGAAGCGCTCCTTGCGGACCTCGGCGTCAACCAGCTCGTTCTGCGAGGAAACGGAGACGTACTCCCCGGTCGCCATGGAGAACGCCCCAGCGGCGAGCCCGGCCAGGCCGGTCAGTATCACGGTGTGGGACGTCGCGCCGCCGCCACCGACTCCCGCGATCAGCGAGACATTGGTGACCAGGCCGTCCATGGCGCCGAAGACAGCAGGCCGCAGCCAGCCGCCAGAGACATCACGGTGCTCGTGCCCGTGTGCCTCACTGTGCGTCTCGCTAGCAGCAGTCATGAGCGGGTTCCTTGGGTGTAGATGTGCGTCGGGTTCCTGCGTGACGCTGCAGTCTCCGGCCCGCCGGGGTCGCGAGCAGCTGCGCGACCAGGCGCAGAACGACTCGCCAGCGAGCCGCGAGCACCCATTATTGCCGCTGACCGCGCCCGGCTGCCACGCGCTCCCCGAGTCGGCCAGGTCAGGCAGGTGGCCCGCCCGCACGGCGGAGCCGCTCGATGTCCTCGCCGAAGGGCCGGTCGGCCACGATCGGGTCGACGATCGCGGCCAGCCAGTCGAGCACGGCGCGGCATCCGGGCTGGACCGGGCGGCCAGCCAGGATGATGGCCTGATAGGCGGTGAGCAGCTCGCACGCGGTCACCGCCTGGGCGTGCCGCAACGCCTCACGCAGCGTCTCGCCGGCCTCCCACGCGAAGGACTGTACGTCCTCCTGGCCACCCGAGGTCTCGATGAGACCGGTCGTGGCCGGGGTGGCCAGCCGCCGCATCGCATGGGTCTCGCCGGCCGCGCGCTTGTGCACGGTGACCAGCCCGGTGTCCGGCCCTGGCGTCGCGGCCAGCTGCGCGGGCAGGCCGGTCACCCGCGGGTCAAGCAGCCGGTGGATGCGCGCGGCCGACACCTCGCACGCATGCGTGAGAGCCGCGGTCAGCTGGTCACAGTGGGCCGCCAGGTCGAGCCCGTGGAATCCCGCGGTGCCGACGAACCGGCCGTCGAGGAAGGCCGGTGAATCGGTCACCCCGGTGAGCGCGCGCGAGATCGCGGACGCGAGACCATCGGCGGCCCGCAGCAGGTGGGTGAGGACGAGGCCAGCCACCCGGAACGAGGTCGGTGCCTGCAGGGCGCTCCGCTCCGGGACGTCGCCGACGGCCTGCCGCAGGCGCCCCAGCACGAGGCCGAGGATCTCGTCGCCGCGCGCGCAGGGGGCCAGGTAAGGGTCGCGCGGGGCTCCGGCGGCCGTGATGGACAGGGCGGCGGCGGCCTCCATCCGGGACTCCAGGGCCAGGGTCTCCTCGAGCCGCCGGACCGACAGCGCGGTCGCGCCAGGCACGCCAGCCAGCAACGCGATCCCTTCCTTCGGGCCGAGGGTGAACTCTCCGAGCCCATGCTCACGCAGCGCGTCGCGGGCCGGCCTGGTCTCAGCTCCGGATCCGGTCCCGGTCCCCGGCCCGAGTACCCGCCCGATCCCAGCCAGCGGCCCGAACGCGTGGGCCAGCGGGATGATCTCACCGGCGCTCCCTACACCGGTGCGCGGCACCGCCGGGACGATGCCCGCGTCGAGGAAATCCACCAGCCGCTGGCACAGCTCCGCGGAGACTCCAGCGTCGCCGGATAGGAAGGTGCGCAGCCGGACCGCGAACAGGGCCCGGATATCGGCGGCGTCCAGCCACGGAGGACCCCCGCTCGCCCGGGCCAGCAGCAGATTGCGCTGATGGGAGAGCTGCTGCGGCTCGGTCAGGCGGATACCGGCGAGCGCGCCCATGCCGGTGTTCACGCCGTACACCGGGGCTCCACCGCGAAGCACCTCCCTGGCCGCCGCGCAGCGCTGCTGCACTCCGCTCAGCAGCTCAGGCCCGATCTGCACGGCCTGCCCCGAAGCGACCTCGCGGATCAGCGCCGGATCGAGATCCTCAGCCGCCGCGAGCATGCGAGCACTGCCTGTCATGTCAGTGGCCGTCATCAAGGTCGCGGTGCCGGGACCCGGCGCTCGGGCCGGGCGAAGCACGGCTTCCCTCCCTCCATTTTGTCGGTGTGCTGCGGTCGCGTCAGTGAGCCGCCCCGCCCATCCGGGCGACGGAGGATGTCAAGTCAGTGGTAGCGCAGCATGGTGCCGGCCTCCGCCGCCTCCGCCCGGCGGAGGACGAGCGAGCCCACGGCGATGTCCAGGATGGACAGGCCCCGGTGCCAGAGCAGGATCCGCTCGTCGGGCCGTTCCCGGCCCGGCCGCTGCCCGGCCACGATCTGGCCGAGTTCGGCGTACAGGGACTGCGGCGAGAGCCGCCCGCTGTCCACCTGCGCGCGCAGGGCGCCGAACCGCCCGGCCTGTGCCTCCCGCCAGTCGTCCACGACGACCTTGTCCATCACATCGAGCAGGTCAAGTTCAACGGCGCTGATCGTGCCGTAGGGAACGACGAACGCCCCCGGCTGCACCGCGCTGGTCCGCAGCAGGACCTCGGGCTCCGTCAGCCGTGACGCCTCGACCAGGATGTCGGCGCCGTCGAAGGTCTCCTCCGGCGTGGCCGTGACCCGGACCGGCGTCGCGGTGAGTTCAGCAAGCTGGCGGCCGAACGCCTCCCTGGACTCCGGCCGCCGGCTGGTCACCCGGATCTCCGCCAGCTCGAACATCTCGTCGAGCAGCAGCACGTTCCACAGCGCCGTGCCCCGGGCGCCCACGTGGCCGAGCACCCGCGAGTCCGGCCGCGCCAGGTACCTGGCGCCCACCGCGGTCATGGCCCCGGTGCGGCACGCCGTGATCAGGGTGGCGTCCATGATCGACAGCGGGATCCCGGTGGCCGGGTCGTAGAGCGTCAGCAGCCCGAGTTCGCTGGGCAGGCCGCGGGCGTAGTTCGCGACGAAGTCGCCGACGACCTTGACCCCGGCGACCCCAACGGCCCCGGCGGCCCCAACGGCCCCAACGACCCCAGCGGCCCCGGCGGCGCCGCGCCCGGGCAGGTACCCGCGCAGCACGTTGAAGTGACCCGCGCCGCCATTGTCCGGGGTCAGGTGGACCCGCGGCTCGATGACGGCCCGGCCCTCACCATGCGCCCGCACCGCGCCTTCCACGGCGCCGACGATCTCGGCGTTGGTGAGGCCGAGCCGGTCGATATCCGGCCCGGACAGGAACCGGAGCCACAGCTCTGCGGGATCCCCGCGCTGCGTCACCGGCCCTGACCGCCCGGCGGCGTCGGCCGGCTCAGCTCTTTGTCGCCTTGTTCAGGAACAGGTGGCCGATCGCCGTCGGGTAGACGCCGCCTACGTTCTTCGCCCAGGCCGACAGGTAGTTGTAGAAGTACCCGAAGATGATCGGCGTCTCATTCAGCAGCAGGGTCTCGATCTGGCCGGCGATCTGCTTCTGCGTGGTGAGGTCAACGGTGCCGATGTACTGCGCGGCGAGCTTGTCGTACTGCGAGTTGGCGAAGTGGGCCGCGTTCCACGGGCCGGTGCCCGTCTTGGCGTTGATCGTCTGGAGTGGCGCGGTGAGGAACACATTCGGCACGCTGCGGTGCCCATAGTCGACCAGGCTCATGGTGGCGTCCAGCCAGTCTGAGTTCCCGAACGTGGCCTTGCCGTAGTACGTGGACGAGTTCTCCATTTTCACGCTGATGGTGATCCCGGCGGCCTTCGCGGACTGCGCCACTATCTGCGCGTATTCGCCGATCTCCTGAACGTCATTGCCGATGAGCTGCGTGGAGAACCCGGACGGGTGCCCAGCGGCCGAGAGCAGCGATTTGGCCTTGGCGACGTTCTGCGCCCGTTGCGCGACGCTCGTGTCCGTCGAGGGAAAGACCGGCGCGAAGGGACTGTCATTGCCCGGGTCAGCGAAGCCCTTGAACAGCGCCTTGATGATCTGCGGCCGGTTGAGGGTGAGGGCGACAGCCTGGCGCACCCGCGGGTCGGTGAACGGTGCCTGGTCACAGCGCATCGACAGCTCGCGGTGAGCGCTCGACTTCAGCTTGCTGACGTTGTACGCACCGGACAGCAACTGCTCGCCGCCGGTCACCGAGAACTGCCCGACCACGTCCACCGTCCCGCCGGTGAGCGCGAGGATCTGCGGCGTCTGGGTGTCGTAGAACGTGAACTGGGTCTCGGCCGGCAGCGCCTTGGTGCCCCAGTACTGCTCGTTGCGGGTGAACGAGGCGCCGACCTTCGGCGTGTAGCTCTTCAGCACGAACGGGCCGGTGCCGACGAACGTGGACTGCCACTTGGCCGGATCGTAGTTGTTCGGCAGGATGATCATGTTGTAGTTGTCCGACGAGGTCAGGTACGGGAAGTTTCCGTTGGGGGCCTCGAGGTGGAAGGCGACGGTGAAGTCGTCGACCTTCTTGACGCCGTCCGGAACCAGCACGCCGCCGAAGGCGGACAGTGCGCTTGACCCACTCTTCGGGTTCGTCTGCAGCTTGTAGGTGTACACGACGTCGTCAGCCGTGAGCGGGCTGCCGTTATGGAACTTGACCCCCTGGCGGATCTTGAAGGTCCACACGTCCGCGGCCGAGTTGGCCGACCAGCTCTCGGCGAGGACCGGCTGCAGCATCAGGTGCTGGTCGGAAAAGCACAGGTACTCACCGGTCTGGGCGAGCATGTCCAGGCCGCCCTGATCGGCCACGGTCACCGGGTTGATGGCCGCCGACGGCACGATGATCGCGGCCTTGATGGTGGCGCCGGCCTGGCCCGCGGCTGTGCCGGTCGAGGACGACGACGGGCTGCCCGAACTTCCACAGGCAGCGAGGACGCCGCCCAGTACGGGAACCGAAATCCCGACGACCGCGCCCCGCCGCAGGAAGTCTCGGCGGGAGATTCTGCCTGCGACGAATTCGTCGATGACGTGGTTCCCGATATCTCCTTGGCTCTCGCGCAGACGGCTGAGCCGATTACGATCAACGTTCACTTGGTGTCCTCCTCAGAACCTCTGCGGTGCCGCATGCGCGGCCGCGAGGGCCAATTCGAAAAAAACTAATGCCCCCTAACGGGCTTTGTCACGGCGCCTGTCCGTTGCTTTGCAGTATTTGCAATTGATCGATGGGTATGTGGCAGCTCATGAGGTGGCCAGGGGCGACCTCAGCCAGTGGGGGCTCGGTCGACTCGCACACCCCGCTGGTCAGCTTGCGCGGGCAGCGCGTGTGGAAGACGCAGCCGCTGGGCGGATTGGCCGCGGACGGGATCTCCCCCTCCAGCCGGATCCGGGTGGAGTGCAGCCCATCGAGACTCGGCACCGCGGAGAGCAGCGCTTCGGTGTACGGGTGGTGCGGACCGGCGAAAACCGTCTCGGCTGGGCCGATCTCCATTACCCGGCCGAGGTAGAGCACGGCAATCCGGTCGGACAGATACCGCACGACGCCGAGGTCGTGGGAGATGAACAGGTAGGTCACCTGTTCCTTGGCCTGCAGATCGGCCAGCAGGTTGAGGATCGCCGCCTGCACCGATACGTCGAGCGCCGACGTGGGCTCGTCGCAGACCACCAGGCGGGGGCCGGAGCCGAACGCGCGCGCGATCGCCACCCGCTGCTTGAGCCCGCCGGACAACTGGCTCGGGCGCAGGCTCAGCTGACGTTCCTCCATCCGGACGGACCGGATCAGGTCGGCCACCCGGTCCCTGAGCCGCTCGCCGGACAGGCCGGCCAGCGTCGTGAGCGGACGGCTGATCAGGCGCCGTACCGTGTGACGGCGGTTGAGCGCCGAGTCAGGGTTCTGGAACACGATCTGCAGCGATTTGAGCTGATCATGTGACCGGCGCCGCACGTCGGCGGGCAGCGGCTCATCGTCGAGTTCGACGCGGGCGCCCTTATCCGGCGCGATGAGGCCGAGGAGGACCTTCGCGAGCGTTGTCTTCCCGCTGCCGGACTCGCCGACGAGCCCGAGCGTTTCCCCGCGCATGAGATCGAGGTTCACCCCGGCCAGTGCGTGCACCGCCGTGCCGCCTGATGTGAACGTCTTCGACAGGCTCACCAGCCGGGCGATCGGCTCGGCCGCGTCCGCCGGTGACGGCAGCGACACATCGACCTGGGTGCTCCTGGGCAGATCTGCCGCGATCTCGTGCCGGAAGCACCGCGAGGTATGCGCCGGGCTGATCGGGAAGGACGGCGGCGCCGATTCCCGGCAGCGGTCCTCCACGATCGAGCAGCGGGGCGCGAACACGCACCCGGTGAGTGTGTGGCCGGGCGGCGGCAGGAAGCCAGGGATCGTATCGAGTCGGCCGTGGTCCTTCCGCTGGCCACGACGGGGTATGCAGCGCAGCAGCCCGACCGTGTAGGGGTGGCGCGGGTGATCGAACACCTCGCGGGCCGGGCCCTCCTCGATGAGTTCCCCGGCGTAGAGGACACCGACCCGGTCGCACATCTTGGCGATCACGGCCAGGTTGTGACTGATGAACAGCACCGAAGTGGCAAATTCCGAACGCAACGCAGCAACGAGATCGAGCACCTCCGCCTCGACGGTCGCGTCCAGCGCCGTGGTGGGCTCGTCCAGGATGAGCAGCGCGGGTTCGGCGGCGAGCGCCATGGCGATGACGGCGCGCTGCGCCATGCCGCCCGACAACTGATGTGGGTAGCGGTCCATGACCTGGGCCGGGTCGGAGATCTGGACCCTGCGGAGGATGGCCTCGGCACGCTCCAGTGACTCGTGGCGGCCGTGACCCGCGATCTCGTACACCTCCGCGACCTGGCGGCCGACCCTGATGGAGGGGTTCAGGGCGCGCCCGGGTTCCTGGTACACCATCGAGACAGTGCGAGCCCGCAACCCGCGCAGGGCGGCCGGGCCCATTGAGAGCGGATCCTGCCCGTTGATGATGATCGATCCTGAGCTCACCCGGCCATTGCGCGGCAGGTACCTGGTGAGCGCCAGCGCCACCGTGGACTTGCCCGACCCGGACTCTCCGACCAGCCCGTAGGACTCGCGGCTTTCGATGCGGAAAGAGATGTCCCGCAGCGCCAGCCGGTCCCGGCCGCGGACCTTGTACGTGACGTCCATGTGCTCGACCTCGACCGTCGGCCGCGCTCCGCCGCTCGCGGCCGGCGCGGTCGAGGCGTCGGTGGTGGTCATGAGGCGAGCACCTGCTCGATCGAGTCCGTGAACAGGTTGATCGCAATCACGAGCGATGCGATGGCCAGCGCGGGGAACAGTGTCATCCACCAGTACCCGGCTCCGAGCGTCACGTAGTTGTGAGCGATGTCCGCTCCCCAGTCGGGGGTAGGGGGCTGGACCCCGAAGCCCAGGAACGACAGCGTGGCGACAGCGAAGATGGCGTAACCCAGCCGCACCGTGAACTCAACCAGGATCGTCGGTACGACGTTCGGCAGGATCTCGACAAACATGATGTGCGGGGACCGCTCGCCGAGCAGCCGGGCCGAGGACAGGTAATCGAGCTGGCTCTCGACGAGGACAGCGGCGCGGACCGTGCGGGCGATCAGCGGAGTGAAGACGAAGCCGATGACAAGGGTGATGGTCAGCGGGGACGGACCGAGGGCAACGACGAAGAGGAAAGCAACAATGACGACCGGCAGGGCGAGGACTGCCTCTACGAGCCGGCTGACCAGGATGTCGGCTACGCCGCCCAGGTAGCCCATGAACAGGCCGAGGGCGGTTCCCAGCACGGTGCCGAGCACGGCGGCAGACGAGCTGATCAGCAGGATGTCCCTGACGCCAACGATGACCCGGGAGAAAACGTCACGGCCCAGCTGGTCAGTGCCGAACCAGTGGGCCGCCGACGGCGCGCTGTTCGTCGCGAGCAGCTGCTGGGCCAGCGGATCCTGCGGGGCGATGGCGCTGCCGAAGACTGCGCAGGCCACCCAGAACAGCAGGATCACCGCGCCGACGAAAAACGTCGGCCTGCGCAGGAGCAGCCGCCAGGGCGTGAGCTCGCCAGAACTCTCCGCGTGGGCGACCACCACGCCGGCGGCTGGGGCCGCCGCGATGTCAGTCATCCGGTGTTCCCGAGGCGCAGTCGCGGGTTGAGCACCGTGTAGAGCACGTCCGCGATGACCGTGGCGACCAGATACACCACGCCGATGGTGAGGACGCCCGCCTCCAGCATCGGGAAGTCATGGCCCAGCGCGGCCTTGTAGATGAGGCTCCCGATCCCCTGGTAGTTGAAGAGGGCCTCCACCACGACGAGACCCCCGATCAGGTAGCCGGTCTGGGTGGCGATGACGGTGATCGTCGGGAGCAGTGCGTTACGCAGGACGTGCCGCCGGATCACCACCGATCGCTTCAGGCCTTTCAGGGTCGCGGTGCGCACATAGTCAGAGTCGAGCGCCTCGATCGTGCCCGCTCTCGCCATCCGGGCAATGTAGCCGAAGAGGACAAACACCAGCGGGATCGCGGGCAGGATCAGGTGATCGAGCTGGCTCAGCGCGGACGCGCCAGTCCCGGCCGAAGCCGTCACCGGGAGCACTTTCAGCCAGACGCCGAAGATGACGATGACGACGATCCCGGACACGAACTCGGGCACGGTCGCCGCGGACAGCCCAGTCACCGAGATGATCCGGTCGGTGGCCCGGCCGAACGTGAGGGCCGCCACGACCCCGCCGAGGATGCCGAGTGGCACGACGACGATGAAGGCCAGCGCGGCCAGCTTGAGCGAGTTGACGAGGGCCGCCCCGAGGAATGGCCCGACTGGCGACCGGAACTGGTAGGACTGGCCGAAATCGCCGCGCACCAGCCCGGTGAGCCAGGTCCAGTACTGGGTCAGCAGCGGCCGGTCCACCCCCAGCTGATGATCGAGCGCCCGCACCGAGCTCTGGGCGGCCAGGT
>JAWWPY010000336.1:0-2690 GCA_033854735.1 Streptosporangiaceae bacterium
ACCAGGCCCGCCCGCTCCAGGCGGTGCAAGGCCGGGTACACCGTGCCGGTCGGCAGGTCGACCTGGCCGCCGCTGCGGGTCCGCAGCGCTTCCATGATCGCGTATCCGTGGCGCGGCTCTGGCTCGAGCACGGCGAGCAGGATGCCATCCAGGTGGCCCTTTAGTGTTTCCGCCCTCATGAGTAGCCATGCTACGCTTCGGCTAATGCATAGTGTTGCTACATGTAGCGTTCCTGCCTTCCGAAGGCGGCGGCTCCAGGACGGCGGACCGAGGAGGCCAGCCATGGACACCTCAACTCAGCAGACGGACCTCGCCAGCGGCTACGGATCCGCGCGTTACCGGATGGCCGGCTACTGGCTGGCCACCATCCCCGTGGTAGCCGAACTGGGACTCGGCGGCATCTGGGACATCACGCGCATTCCCTATGTCCGCGACCTCGTGACGCACCTGGGCTACCCGTCCTACTTCCTGGTGCTCCTGGGCACGTGGAAGGTGCTGGGCACGGTCGCCCTGCTCGTTCCGGGCCGCGCGTTGCTCAAGGAGTGGGCCTACGCCGGCGCCTTCTTCGCCTACACCGGGGCGATGGTGTCCCACCTGACCACCGGCTACGACCTCGGCGAGGTGGGACTGCTGGCGGTCATGACCGTGCTGACCGTGCTGTCGTGGGCGCTCCGGCCCGCCAGCCGCCGTACGGCGGGCGGCTGGCACCGTGGCCCCGGTGACGGCTCCCCGGCCGGCCGTTCACCGCGGCGATCGTGAGTCACTTCTTCACCGGGGGCGGGTCGCCCGGGGCCAGGTAGGCGCCAATCGTCCGGAAGATCGGGTCACTGGCGTTGGGCTCAACCCCCTGGGAGTTGAACGCCGAGGGCTCGAAGGTCGTAGCCACGGCGATGGCGATCTTCTGAGAGGGGAGATACGCCTCGGTGGAGCTCCAGCCGCTCAGCAGCGGGTCCTGCAGGATCCACGATCCCGCCTTCACCACGCCGAGCCCGAAGTTGTAGGCCGGTATCTGCTTGAAGCAGCTGGGTACGCAGTTGGCCTGCTTGTGCCCGAAGCCGAGCAGGTTGGAGTCGGTCATGGCGTGGTAGCTCGACCTGGACAGGAGCTTGCCGGTGCCGACGGCCACCGCCGTCTTGATCAGGTCGTTGATGTCGGTGCTCTCGTTCGCGCCGACCGGCGTCCCCCACTGGGTATTCCAGTACGTCGCTTCCTCATAGAACGTGACCTTGGGCGGGATATGAAGGGCCACTTCCCGTTCGGAGCTGAACGAGTGGAGCACCGGTTCCGGCATCGCGGAAGTCTGGGAACTCGTGGTGCCGGTCAGGCCCATGGGCCCGAGCACCTTCTCCTGCAACAGTGTGGCCAGGGGCTTCTTTCCGATCATGGACAGGATCCGGCCGAGGATCATGAAGTTCGTGTGCGCGTAGCTCCAGTTCTTCCCCGGGGCGAACTGAACCGGCCGGGCGAAGGCGTATCTCAGCCGTTCCTGGTAGGTGAAGAGATGGAACGGGTCGGCGTTGAAAGCTGCCGTCCAGGCCGGGTCGGTCTCGAAGTCGGGATATCCCGAGGTCTGGTTGGCCAGCATCTTGAGCGTGACCTTGTTCGCCTCCGGCAGCTTCGGCATCCAGCGGCTGATGGGGTCATTGAGGCTCACCTTGTGCTCGTCCACGTACTCCATGAGCAGCGTGGCCACGTAGGCGAAGGCGACGGCACCATTGCGGAAATGCATGGCCGGAGTCGCGGGCACTCCTGTCATCGATGGGCCGAACGCCCGGGTCGTCACCACCGTGCCGCGTTTGGTGACCCGCACGATGACGGCCCGGAGGTGATAGCTCTTCATCGATTTGCGGATAATCGCGGCAATGGCCGAAGCTTGCGGAGATTGCGATACCGAGGTCGTGGCCTGCACGGATGTCGCCGTGGTAGCTGAGCCTGAGCACGCGCTCAGCGGAACCGCCGATACGGCGAGGGCCACCGCTGCCACCGTCGAGCAAGTCGACTGGATGCGCCGGAGCCATCCGGCCACGATATTTGGCACTATTCCCCTTTTGTGGCTGAGAGTTTGCGGCCGAGAGGGCGGGGTTGTAGTAGCCGGCCATGGCAGGACCATAGGAACAACCCTGGTCTTCGGTCTTAGTCCCCGGTGAAAGCGATAATGCGCCAGCTCACCCGGCGGGGCGAACTCGCCACGCCGCATGAATCGGCGCGCCAGGATCGGGAAGAACGATTTGACCCGTTTCCGCCAAGCCCCGGCTCTTGATGGGAGGTCAGCGGTATTGATCGGGAAAGAGGATCACGCTGAGCAGGTACGGCGTGCGATCCGGCGAGGGCTGCTTACCCACCCGGGACCGGAGGATAGGTGGTGAACTCGGCGATCAGGACAGCTGTCGCGGCGGCGAGCCCCCGAAAGGGGCAGCGGCCAGAACCCAGACACCATCGAGGTCTCCGCGACGATAGCGCATAGCCATCGGACTGCTGGGCCCGGCGCGGGCCGGGCTCCGCAGATGCCGCCGAGAGGTGAACGTGCGTGGATGTGGAGTCGAGGGAACGAACTAAAGGGACTTACGGGAGGGTCTCGCCTCCGGTGCTTTCGCCTGTTGTGGGCGGCGTGCTGGTGAGGGCGATCACGTCGCGCAGCTGGTGGCGGCTGCCTACCCCCAGCTTGGGATAGGACCGGTACAGGTGCGAGC
>JAWWPY010000337.1:0-39968 GCA_033854735.1 Streptosporangiaceae bacterium
GATCGGTGCGCGCAGAATTGCGCGCACCGATCGCGCAAGAGGTTAGCCCCGGAGGAACCTATTCGGCAGGGAGGCGCCGATCCTCAAGGCGGTAGCGCCGCTATGGACGCGGACGGGAACGCCACCGGGGGCCCGACCAGCCGCCCCATGCCACAGGGGACCCGCCCCGGCGCGACACCCGTGAAGACCCTCGGCCGACCCGGCCACCACCACTGACGTGGTTTCTGAACTGGAAGGGTTTCTGGTCGGCCATGTCGAGGCCGGTACCGTACCGGGACCGACGGGTGCTGACCAGTCTTACCGCGCCGTTGGACGATACCGTCCCGGCCCACCGCCCGATCGCCCTTCGCCACCTGTTGACCATGGGTTCCGGCTACGGCATGGAGTTCGGTGATTCGCCGCTGCAGAAGGCGATGGTCCACCACGGCACGGAGGCCGGGCCAGATCCCGTCACGCTCGGCGCCGACGAGTGGCTCGCCCGGCTGGCCGAGCTCCCGCTCGCATTCCAGCCCGGCGAGGGCTGGCGCTACCACCACTCGTTCGCCGTGCTCGGCATTCTCATGGCTCGGCTCACGGGTCGCCCGCTCGGAGAGCATCTGGCCGAAGACCTGTGCGACCCGCTGGGGATGCCGGACACCGCCTTCTGAGTGCCGAAGGAGAAACTCGACCGGCTACCCGCAGCGTACCGACCTGGCGAGGGCGGTCTCGCGGAGATGGAGCCGGCGCGTGGCGGGTTCTATGCCGGGCCGCCGCCCTTCGATGTGAGCCACGCCGAGCTCGTCTGCACCGCCCGCGACTACCACCGGTTCCTGCGGATGCTGGTGGAGCGCGGGCGGGTCGAAGGAGCTCCGGTGATCTCCGAAGTCCATCTACGACAAATGACGAGTGACCAGGTGCCCGCCGAAAACAAGACTCCGGACAGTTTCTTCCCAGGCTTCTGGGACGGAACGGGCTGGGGCTTCGGCGTGGGTGTCGAGACCAGGGGCCCGCGGCGCGGGCGCTACGGCTGGAGCGGCGGGCAAGGGACCAACTTCTACGTCGACCCGGACGGAACCGTCGGGATCCTGCTTACCCAGGTCGAGATGGGTGAGCACATGACGAGGATGGTCGACGAGTTCCAGGCGCTGCCTCCGCCGTCCTGAGTGTGTGCCTGCGCCGAGGGTTTTCAGTCCGGCTCGGAGTCCGGCAAGTGTCGTGCCGAGGAGGAACCACCCGATGCATGAGACTCAGCTGGCCTTGGTGAATGTCCGGGGATGTTACTCGGAGGTGGGGTCGACTCCGGTGGTGACCCATGGCCGGGCGACGCGGGCGATGTCGGTGTCGGAGGCGTGGGTGAACGCGTCGAGCTTCAGGAAGTGCCGGGCGATGGTGAGCCCGAGGATGCTGCTGACGATCAGCGCTGCCCGCAGGCCGGCATCGTCGCCGCCCATGGCGCGGCTTAGGTTGGCGACCCGCTCGTTCAGGAACGCGCTCATCGAGGCTGCTGCCTCGGGTGCGGTGAGCATGGACCGCACGAGAGCCTTGGTCTCCGGGGGCAGGGCCCCGAGCCGGACGTCCAGGACGTCGTGCAGGTGGGCCGCAATCTCGTCCGGGGCGGCGTCCCCCAGCTGGATGGCGATGGCGAAGAGGGCGGCCTTCGATCCGTAGTGCTGCATGACCAGGGACGGGTCCACGTTCGCGCGCTGGGCGATGCGGCGGATGGTGGTTGCCTCGAGGCCGCGCTCCCCGAATTCCGCACGCGCTGCGTCAAGGATGCGCTGTGCGGTGGCTGCACGCTTCGCGGCTCTGCTTTTCGGCGCACTCACACCATTCACTCTACCGTTGTTGAGCGAATCGTGTACGGTTGGCTCAACAAGCGATGAGTGAGGTCGTGACCTGAGCGGTCCGCCATCGGGGAGTAAGGAGCAGCAGTGACAGCACCTGGGCGGCCCCGCCGCGCGCCTGACGATCGGCCAGAGCATCCTCGGCGTGGCCGACACGATCGAGGCCCAGGCCGCCAGGGGCGGATTGCAATATCTGGACTACCAGGGTCAGACCATCCGCTGGTAGTGCGTGCGGTCCGTCACTGATGGCCTGGAGGACATCAACGTGAAGATCATCGCGATCGAAGAGCACTGGAACAGTGTCAATATCCGCGACGCGCTCGACCGCCTGCAGGGCGGGGCGCGAGACGAAAGCGTCGCCTTCAACACCATGGGCGACAACCAGGCCCGGCTCGAGGACATCGGCCAGGGCCGCGTCGATGCGATGGACGCCGCCGGGATCGACGTCTCGATATTGTCGGTCGTCACGCCCGCCACCCAGGCCCTCCCCGCCCGGGAGGCCATCGCGCTGGCCCGGGAAGCGAACGACGAGGCCACTGACGCCGTCCGCGCGCATCCGGCCCGCTTCCGCGCGTTCGCGACCCTGCCGACCAGCGATCCGCAGGCTGCGGCCGCGGAACTCGAACGGTGCGCCACCCAGCTGGGTCACGTCGGCGCGATGATCCACGGACGGACGGGTACCCGCACACTGGATGATCCCGCCTACGACGACCTGTTCGCTACCGCGGCCCGCTTGCACCAGCCAATCTTCATCCACCCGCAGATCCCATCGAACGAGCTGCGCGATGCCGCGTACCGAGGCCTGGATCCGCTGATCGACCTCGGTCTGGCGAGCTTCGGCTGGGGCTGGCACATGGACGCGGGCCTGTCCGCGCTGCGGCTGATCCTGCGCGGCACGTTCGACCGCTACCCCGATCTTCAGCTCGTGCTCGGTCACTGGGGCGAGATGCTGCTGTTCTGGATGGATCGGGCCGACAGCCTCTCCGGGATCGCGAAGCACCTCGAACGCCGGGTGTCGGACTACATCACGGCCAACATCCACATCACCAGCAGCGGGATGCTGCAGGAGCGCCTGCTGCGCCACGCCCTCGACTTCACCGGCGCCGACCGGGTGCTGTTCTCCACCGACTACCCCTTCCACCGGCCCGGCGCGGCGGAGGCCGGGCACTTCTTCGACGCCATCCCCGACCCCTCAGACCGCTCTAAGATCGCTTCCGGCAACGCGAAGACCCTGTTCCGGCTGGCCTGGCCGGACGCCCCCGGCCAGGTCTGCGGCAGCTGACAGCTTCATGCCAGTTCCTCCACTTGGGTGGAGTGCATCCGGATTGCCGCGCTCGCCCGCTCCTTCCATCGCCCGGCGTCCACGCCGGCCACGAGGAGCCACAGGCAGAGCGATCCTTCACCAAAGACCGCGGGCAGATCGATCCAGCGAACCAGATGGGCTGCAAATCCTGGCGCGAGAAGGTCTGCGGATCGCCCGCCAGCTCGACGACCGGGTGGCACAGTGCCACTTGCTCGGTGCGCTAGGTTGCTGTGCGGCGGGGTCACGCGAGCCGCGGCTGGCCGCGCAGCTCTTCGGGGCGGTGGAGAACCTCCGCGCCGAAGCGGGGGCCACCATCAATGCGGGAATGGCTCCCGCACTGGCGCGGGCCACGACGTCGGTGACGGCGGCGCTCGGCCCATCGAAATTCGCGACGGAATTCAAGGTGGGACAGCGACTCAGCCGAGATGCCGCAGCGAGGCTCGCGCTCTGTGAAGCCGCTCCGCCGGCCGTCGCCACTTCAGATCAGCCGCCACTTCAGATCATGGGAGCGCCGGAGTGCTCCGACAGCGCGAAACCGATGTCGCGCGGCTGGTGGCCGACGGTCTGAGCAACAAGGAGATCGGCGGGCGCCTGTTCATCTCCGAGCGCACCGTCGAGAGCCACGTCCGCAGCATCATGAACAAGTTCGGCTTCAACTCACGAGCCCAGATCGCCGGATGGATGACGACGTCGGATCACTAACACGCTAGCTCGCCGGGCTTGATTCTTGAACGGTCGTTCGCTTATGGTGGGCTCATGGCACGACCACGGGAGTTCGAGCCCGAGCAGGTCCTCGATTCCGCGATGCGCCAGTTCTGGGAGCGTGGCTACAGGGCCACATCGGTCGATGATCTGGTCCGGGCGACCGGCGTCAAGCCGGGAAGCCTGTACGGGGCCTTCCCGGGCGGGAAGCATGCCCTGCTGATGGGGTCGCTTGCCCGGTACTCCAGGCTCGTGGTCCCGCAGAAGCTCGGCGCGCTCGAGGAGCCCGGAGCCTCGGTCGCTGACGTGCGCGCCTACTTCGACGGCCTGGTCCGCGATCTGCTCAGCCCGGAGGGACGGCAGGGCTGCCTGCTCGTCAACAGCGCGATCGAGAAGGCCGCCGAGGACGATGAGGTCGCGGCCGTGGTCCGCGGGCACCTGGCCCGGCTGGAGAACTGCTTCACCACCGCGCTGCGGACGGCCGTCCGCAGCGGCGAGGTCCCGGCGTCCGTGGACCCGGCCGGGCGGGCCAGGCTGCTCGTTGCGACCAGCCAGGGCCTGATGGTCGTCGGCAAAGCCAATCCAGATGAGGAGGTGTTGCGGGCGATCGTTGACAGCGCCTTCACCGGCCTGACCTGACCTGACCTTTCCGGCCACCGGAGCGCCCGGTGGCCTGCTTTACGGCCTGATAGTTGAACGACCACTCATGAATGGAGTCCCGGCATGAAAGCGATCATCATCGCCGCCCACGGCGGCCCGGATGTCCTGACGCCCGCCGACCTGCCCGACCCCGAGCCGGCCCCCGATGATGTGCTCATCCAGGTAATGGCGTTCGGCCTCAATCACGCAGAGACCTACATGCGAAACGGGAGCTTCGGCCCAGTCGCGCAGGTCACCGGGATCGAGTGCGCCGGGACTGTCAAAGAAGACCCAAGCGGCCAGCTGGCTCTGGGTACACCGGTCGTAGCCATCCTGGGCGGCATGGGCCGGACCCGTAACGGCAGCTACGCCGAGCTGGTTACGGTGCCCGCCACGAACGTAGTCCCGGTCAGCACCACGCTGTCGTGGACCGACCTGGTGGCCCTGCCTGAGGTCTACGCGACCGCGTGGGCCGGGCTGCAGCAGAATCTCGCCATCCAGCCCGGCCAGACGGTGCTGGTCCGTGGCGCCACCTCCGCGCTTGGCCAGGCCGCCGTCAATGTCGCGGCCGGCGCTGGGGTGACTGTAATCGCGACCACCCGCAACCCGGCTCGCACGGCGCTGCTTCGCGACATCGGGGCGGCGCGGGTGCTCATCGACGACGGGGAGCTGTCCGCTCAGGTCAGCGACCTGAACCTGGCCGTCGATGGTGTCGTTGACTTGGTCGGCAACACCGCGTTGCGGGATTCGCTGCGGACCGTCCGGCCGCGCGGCCGGGTCTGCCAGCTCGGCTTCCTCGGCGGCCTGGATCCGGTCCTCGAGTTCAACCCGATCGCCGACCTGCCCAGCGGAGTCCAGCTGAGCTTCTACGGCAGCGCGTTCGTGCTCGGCAGCGCGGACTTCCCGCTCACCGAGATCCCGCTGGCCGACATGATCGCGAAGGCCGAGGCGGGTGTCTACCAGGCCAAGCCCGCCCGGGTCTTCCGCTTCGATGAGATCGTCGAGGCCCATCGCGTTCTGGACGCCGGCCTCGCCGGCGGGAAGATGGTCGTCGCCGTGACCTGACGCCAGGCGACCTTCCTTCCGGACTGATCCCTGACAGAACCACCTAACAGCACCCGCCACGATCTAACCGGCAAGGAGTTCGCCATGTCAGCCCATTCACCTTGTCGATTCTGGCTCAGGGACGGGCCGGTGGGCGAGGCGGTAGGCGCGGGCGCCCAGGAGTGCCGTGCGTCCGAGGACTTCGGTGAGTGACATGAGGACCAGGCACGCGGTCCAGGCTGGCGCGCCCGAGATGGAGTACCGGGTGCTGAACTGGGCGATGGTCGTTGCTCCGCCGTTCTCGGCGTAGATCGCGAAGGCGACTCGCGCGCCGATCCCGAGGATCCAGAGCAGCGCAGCGAGGCCGGTGGCTTTGGCGAGCAATCCTCCATCGGGTTGGCGGTGTATGCGCGTGCAGAGTCCGCACAGGCACCCGAGCGTCGTGCCGAGTACTCCGCCGGTGGTGACGAGGGCGAGATCGTTGCCGGAGGTGGGGACGCCGTGGAGATACTTCACCCCGGCGCCTACGACTAGAACAACAGGCCAGGTGAGGCCGATGAGAGTGAGCTTCTTGCCGCTGACCTGGCGCACGACGAGGGCGACGAGCACCAGGTTCAGGGCGTAGTCCCCGATAGACATGTCCATCACTATAGATGCTTCTCTAGTGATGCTTCTCTGGTGATGTACTCTTGGGTTGTGGATGCGGGCCGACTGCACAAGCTCGCGCGGGTGCTGCGTGAAATCGCCAGCGCGGCCACGGCGGAACCCGGTGATGCGCCGGTTTCGCCAGGCTTGCTCGCTATCGCGGAGGACATCTCGTCTCACGCCGGGACCACGGCCGCCGAGATAGCTTCCCGTACCGGGCTAGCTCAAAGCATGGTGTCCAAGACGGTCGCGAGAATGCGCGAGCATGGCGTGGTGTCCCTCGCCGCTGACCCGACGGACAAGCGACGGGTCTTGGTCAGCATCGACGTCGACGCACGTGCCGCGATCTTCACTTCGCGAGGTCAGCGCCCGATTTCAGGCGCTCTCAGGGCGCGAATACCGAAGCTCACCGACGTCCAGATCGAGATTGCCGAGCGGCTGCTCGACGATCTCGCCGGGCTTCTATACGACTCGAGGCCCGTGGGATCGCCGCCGAACGCCCGGCCGCCCAGGTGAGCACCGATTTGCTCGCCGGCTTCATGGCCGCCGAACGCAGCCAACTCACCGGAGCCGGCGCTGTTACGCGCCCGCCACACCGCCCAGACGCCGATCGCGAACGCGATCAGGCCCGCGACCCCGACGGTGTGCAGGGCGGCTGTTGCGCGCCAAAGTGTCGAGAAGGCGGTCGTGGTGCCGACCACTGCCGACCGCGGCATCCAGCGGTCACCGTCACCGAGAGGAGCGCACCGTGAAGTACGTGGTACTGATGCAGGTCAACCCGGCGGCCATCCAGGCGCTGTCCGAGGAGGAGCAGCAGGCGATCATGGACGGCCATCAGTCATTCATCGCCGAGGCCACCGCATCCGGCGAAATGCTGAGCACGCACGCGCTGGGCGACCCGAGCCAGACGACCGTCGTGCGCAGCGCGGGCGGCAAGCCCCAGATCACCGAAGGGCCCTTCGCCGAGACCAAGGAGTTCATGGGCGGCTACTACCTGCTCGACGTCGAGTCGAAGGAGCGCGCGGTCGAACTGGCCCAGCGCATCCCCGACGCTCGCATCGACGGCCTCGCGCTCGAGATCCGGCCCGTCATGTTCTCCGCCGGAGCTGACATCTGAACGGCAGCGAAGTACCCGAGGACCTGCTGCGCACCCTCGCGCCGCAGGTCCTCGGCGCACTGCTCCGTCGCTACGGCACCGGCCAGTTCGACCTGTGCGAGAACGCGGTCCAAGACGCCCTGCTTGCCGCACACCAGCAATGGCCCACCGAAGGCGCACCGCGAGACCCGCGCGCCTGGCTGCTCACCAGCGCACGGCGCCGGCTCATCGACCAGATCCGAAGCGACCAGCGCCGGCGCCAACGCGAACTCACTCAGACCCAGCTCATCCATCCCCTCGCACAGCAGAGAACGTCAGCACATGACGACAGTCTCGAGGTCCTCAAGCTCTGCTGCCATCCCGCTCTGACCGCGCCCGCCAAGATCGCACTCACCCTGCGCGCAGTCGTCGGGCTGACGACCACCCAGATCGCGCTCGCCTACCTCGTCCCCGAGGCGACCATCGCGC
This sequence comes from Streptosporangiaceae bacterium, assembly GCA_033854735.1. Classification (GTDB taxonomy): domain Bacteria; phylum Actinomycetota; class Actinomycetes; order Streptosporangiales; family Streptosporangiaceae; genus JAWWPY01. The sequence goes on from JAWWPY010000337.1 coordinate 7,721, forward strand.
AACGCATCAGCCGGGCCAAGGCCAAGATTCGCGAATCCGGCGCCGTATTCCCCTCCCCGGCCTCGACCGACGACCGCCTCGAGTCCGTCCTGAACGTCCTCTACCTCATGTTCAACGAAGGGCACACCGCCACCACCGGGACATCGGTGTCCGACACCGACCTCACCAACGAGGCAATCCGGCTCACCCGGCAGATCCACACCGAACTACCCAACCACCGCGAGGCCGCAGGATTGCTGGGGCTCATGCTGCTCACCGACGCCCGCCGCACCGCCCGCACCGACTCCGCCGGCCGAATGATCCCCCTCGACGAGCAAGACCGCAGCACCTGGAACCACGATGAGATCCGCGAAGGCCTCGAGGTCATCCGCCGCTCCCTGCCCGACGCCCCGCCCACCCCCTACCTGCTCCAAGCGGCCATCGCCGCGCTGCACGCAGAAGCGCCCAGTACCGCGGACACCGACTGGGCCCAGATCCTGGTCCTCTACAAGCTCCTCGAGAGCACCACTGACAGCCCCGTCATCACCCTGAACCGCGCCGTGGCCGAAGCGATGGTCCACGGACCCGAGGCGGGACTTGCCCTACTCGACCGCCTCAGCCACGATCCCCGCCTTCACGACCACCACCGGCTCCCGGCCGTCCGCGCACACCTCTACGAACGCCTCGGGGAATCCTCCGAAGCGCGCGAGCTGTATCTGCTTGCCGCGCGCCGCACCCTATCCACTGCCGAGCGTGACTACCTCACCCAACGAGCACGACAGCTGCCCGGGACATCATCTCCGGGCTGACGCGACGGGCCGGTATGCCCGCGCGCCCGCGCAGCACGCGGCGGGGTGCAGCCCCCGGCTGATCTGGTCCGTGCTGGCATGTGCCCTCACGTGCTGAAGACCTGGGCGCGTGGCACGTTTTCCCTGTTCAGCGTGGCGAACTGGGCTGATACTGGCCCTTGACCAATTGGTGCAATCGGGTGCAGAGTGCGTTTGAGCAGCCGGTCCTAACCGGTCGGGGATGCAGGCCGCTCGCGCAGGTCGCGGCGCCTGGGCGGCGCTGAGACGCCACATTCAATGGAGCGGGTGGGACGTGCGCAGTTTCAGGTCGGCAAGCTGGAAGATTTTAGCCGTCGGCTTCGCCGCGGCCGTCGCGGTCATGGTGGGCACGGTGCCCGCGTATGCGGCTTCGTGGCAGGTCGTGGCCAGCCCGAACGCCTCGGGGAACGACTACCTCGGCCATGTGGCCGCGATTTCGCCGTCCAATCTCTGGTCGGTCGGAGGCGCCTACAGCCTCAGCAGTTCTGAGGCGACCCTGATCGAGCACTACAACGGCACGTCCTGGCAGATCACGCCAAGCCCGAATCCGGCAAATTGCCGGTACTGCACACTGCTGGGTGTGTCTGGCAGCTCAGCGTCGGACATCTGGAGTGTCGGGCTCGACCTCGTGAGCAAGGGCCGCACTTTCCCGCTGATCGAGCACTACAACGGCAGCGCCTGGAGCCTGGTCCCATCGGCGGCGCCGACGCAGCTAGGCGGGCTGTCGGACGTGGCGGCGCTGTCCCCGGCGAACGCGTGGGCGGTCGGAAGCGGGCGCGCGCCGGGCGGGCCGCTGGTAGAGCACTACGACGGCACGTCGTGGGCCATCGTCCCGACCTCCCTGACCACCGGCGGGGACCTTGCCGCCATGACCGCGGTGTCGGCGAACGACATCTGGGCCGTCGGGAACCAGCCGGGCGCAGCCGGGGCCAGCCCGGTCGGCCTGGCCATGCATTACAACGGCACGAGCTGGACGCAGTCGGCGCTGCCCGCGCCGAGTGTGCCGGCTGGCGGCCTGTGGGAACTGTCCGGGATCAGCGCGACCTCGGGCAGCGACGTGTGGGCCGTCGGATACTGGTCCTCGGCCGATGGCCTGAGCCAGCACGTGATCGTGGAGCACTTCAATGGCACTAGCTGGTCCCTCACCCAGGCACCCGATCTCGGCCCGAACTACCCGATCAACGTCTCCTCCGGGGTCGCCGCACTCTCTCCCACCGACGTGTGGGCCATCGGCCAGTCCTCACCGGGCAATCAGACCTTCGCCACGCTCGTCGAGCATTTCGACGGGACGAAGTGGACGGTTCAGCCAGCGCCGAGCATGAGCGGCAACTTCCTCAGCTTCGCCGGCCTCGTGAGCACCGGCCCGGGACAGTTGTGGGCAACCGGGGCCAGGATTCCAAACGGGTCGGGCGTCTTCCAGACCGCCACGGCCCACTACTCGTGACATCGCACTCCTCACCGGGTCGATACTGTGGCCATGGCAGCAGCGTGGAAGGACGTGGAGCAGGCGGAGCCCGGGTTCGCGGCGCGGGTGCGCCGGCTCTTCGACGCGGGCAGGCACAAGACGATCGCGACGTTGCGGGCCGACGGCTCGCCGCGGATCTCGGGCATCGAGTGCGAGTTCGCTGACGGTGAGCTCAGGTTCGGGTCGATGCCGGGGGCGCGCAAGGGTGCGGATCTGAGGCGGGATCCGAGGTTCGCCCTGCATGGTCCGACGTTTCACCCAGAGGAGGGCAAGGAGGCCGAGTGGCCGGGCGAGGCGAAGATCGCCGGGCGGGCGGTTCTCGCCGGATCGATCGGCGACGGGCCTGCTGGCGATCTGTTTCTTGCCGACATTTCCGAGGTCGTCATCACCCGGCTGAACCCGGAGGCGACGTTGCTGGTCGTCGAGTCGTGGACGCCCCAACTGGGGCTTCGCGTGGTGGAACGCGAATGACGCGGGCGTCGCCAGCCGCCCTCGATCCACTGGAATGGCCAGAACCGGCTGGCCGAGTGATAGAGCGCGGCGGCGATCGCCGTCTGCAGCCGGTACTGCCGCCAGGTAACCCAGATCACTATGCGTCCCTCCTGCGGACGATGACGAACGTGACCGCGATCAGCGCCGCGGCCAGCAGGACGTAGATCCCTGTCTCGATGCCCTGGAAGGTCCAGTAGCGGCTGGCGGGCTGATAGGTGGCGAACCCGCGCCAGCCGTGAGCTTGCATGCAGGAAAACACGGCGTTCGAAGAGTCAGACTTTCCCGTCGGGCTCCCGGGCAACAGCTTCCGGCAGGAGGCCGGAAGCGCGGGATACAGATCGCCCCATCCCGCCCGCACCACCAGCCCGGTCTTGCTGACGGCGCCCTGGGCGAGCACCCAGGCCGACCCCGGCGGCGTGAACGAGCCCGTCACCTTGTAGTAGGTCGTGACCGGCGCCACGTAGTGTGACCGGACGAAATCGGAGATCACCAGGCGCAGCGCGATGAACCCGCCGAGCGCGACGGCTATCGCGGGGAGGGTCCGGCGCGCCACGGTGCCCGCGGCGATGCCTAGGGCCATGGCGAACACCGCGTAGCCGATGGGGACGATCCCTTGGGTGTCGAACTGGCCGGGCTCGAACGCGCTGGCCGACTGCGCGTTGTTCGGCCCGGACCACCAGGTGGTCAGGGCGGCGATCGCGCCGCCCCAGGAGGCGGCGGCGAGCAGCAGCCAGCCTGCCTTGACGGTCAGCCAGCGCGTCCGGGTGACGCTCTGCGCCCACGCGAAATCGCTGGTGCGGGCCTCGAGCTCGTGCGCCACGAGCGGCGCGCCCCAGAGCATGCCGAGCACGGCCGGCACTATCAGGCTGATGTCGGGCAAGTCACTCACCACGCCGTTGACCAGCGGCGCCTGCTGTTGCAGGCACGCGCTGTTCCCCGAGCATGTGACGAGAATGGAGTGCCAATGCGAAGCGATCTGGAAGCCGTCCACGAGTATCACCGCGGCGGCCCCGGCGAGCAGCACGAACGCAATCGCACCTTGGGCGCGGTACTGGCGCCAGACAAGCCAGGTCATGAGTCTTCTCCAACCGTTGTGAGGTCCTTGCCCGCGGACGCCTCATCGGCGCCCATGTACGCCAGCACCAGCTCTTCGAAGGCCACGTCCTCGGCCTGGTAGGCGGGGTCGATGACCGGGCCGTTGAGGCGGACCAGCAAGGTGGACAGACGGGCCGTCGCCACCGTCTGCACGACCTTGTGCGTCCGCTCGATCAGCGCGGCGTCCTTGCGCGGCCCGATCAGGACCTTGTGCTCCGCCAAGAGCCTGCCGATGTCACCGCAGAGCTGGACCCGGGACCCGGCCAGCAGGATGACGTGGTCGCACACCCGCTCCAGGTCGGTGACCAGGTGCGAGGACAGCACGACGGTGAGGCCGCCCGCGGCGTCCGCCACGGCCGTGGTCAGCGTGGCGAGGAAGTGCCGCCGCGCCAGCGGATCCAGCGCCGCGACCGGCTCGTCGAGCAGCAGCAGCCGCGGTCGCTTGGCCAGCGTCAGCGCCAGCGCCACCTGGGCCCGCTGGCCGCCGGACAGCGTGCCCACACGCTGGTCAAACGGAATGCCCAACTCCGCCAGCTGGGTGCGCACCAACGAGGCGTCCCAGTGCGGGTTCTTGTGCGCCCCGATCCGGATGTGATCCTCGGCGGTGAACCGCCGGTACAGCGGGATCTCCTGGGCGAGGAACCCGATCTCGGCGAGGAACGCCGGGTCCTGCCGCGGCGCGCTGCCCAGAACGGAAGCCGTGCCGCCGGTCGGGCTGGCCAGCCCGGCGAGCATCCGCAGCAGCGTGGTCTTGCCCGCGCCGTTCGGCCCGACCAGGGCGGAAACCCGGCCCTCGGGCACGGTGACCGTGCACTCGGTCAGCGCGCTGACCCGCCGGTAGCGCTTGGACAGTTCATGTGTCTCGACTGCCGTGCTCACGCGATCTCCTCCGATTCAGAAAGCTGCAGGTAGGCCGGCCCTCCGGAGGTGGCATCCAGCCAGAACTCGAATGGTGTCGTCCTGATAGCTGGCCGAAGCCAGGGCGGTCGCGGGCCGGTCCGCGGCCGGGGGCAGTTGCTCATCTCGTGCCTCCTCGCGGCCGGGCCGGGTGACTGTGGGTTCATGGCGGCCAGCGTCCCGGCCGGCGCCGGGCGGGCGCATCACTCGCCCGGGGTAGGGCGGGTCCATCCTTGGAGGGATACGCCGGAGGGTTGCGCGGAGGTAGCGTGCAGGTGTGCTGGACCGGGTGCGACGCAGGTCGTGGGGGCTATCAGGTCGGCTGATCGCGTCCTACATTGTCGTCACGCTCGCCGTCGTGGTGCTGGTCGAGGCGCTCGTGCTCGGCTACCAGGCACCCCAGCTGGTGAACGACGCCCAACTGCAGGCCCAGGTGCTCGCCACCGCGCAGAGCTACAGCCAGCAACTCGCCCAGCACTATCCCGGCGGCGTGCCGGCCGGAACCGTGCTCGGCGAGCCCGTGCTCGGCGCCCCCGACCGCGGGGGAAAGATGGGCCAGGCCCCGCCGAACCCGTACGGGAGCACGCTGACCGTTCCGGCGATCACCGGCCCGATCTACAGCCACCAGGCGGTTACCGCAGTCGTGGCGATCGCCGCCGACGGCACCATCGTCGCGTCCTCCGCGCCATCCCGGTACCCGCCCGGACGAGCGGCGGCCAGCGAACTCCCCGCCGCGGCGGTCGCCGCCGGCCACAACATCGGCAAGCCCGGCGGCAGCGGGTCCACGCCGTACGGCAGCGTGCTCTGGTCGGTCTGCCCGGCCGGCTCCGGCAGCAAGCCGCGGGCCAGCGCGGCGGGACTGGTCGCCTACGTCTACGTCCAGGCGCCATGGTCGAACGGGTTCATCAACCCCTTCCGCGTCTGGAACGAGCTGGGCCGGCAGCCCGGCACCGGCGCGCTGCGGTCGGGTGCCTACGCGCTGCTGTTCGCCATCGTGCCGGTCGGCGTGCTGTTCGGGCTGCTGGCCTCGCGGCGTCTGGTCCGGCGGGTACGACGCCTGGAACGAGCCACCGTCGCGGTCGCTGACGGCGATTACACCGTCACTCTGCCTGCCTCCGGCCGGGACGAGGTCGGCCTGCTGGAGGTGAACTTCACCGCCATGACCCGCCAGCTTGGCTCCGCGCTGGCCGCCGAACGGCAGCGCGCCACCGGGGACGCGCGCGCCGCGGAGCGGGCCCGGATCGCCCGGGAGGTCCACGACGCGATCTCCCAGCACCTGTTCGGCGTGCGGATGATCGCCGCCGGGATGCGCAGGGCCGACCCGGGCAATCAGCAGGCCCGCGCGATCGAGCGCATCAGCGAGGAGGCACTGCACGACATGCAGGCGCTCCTGACCGAGCTGCGCCCGGCCCGCCTGGACGGCGGGGGGCTCGCCCCGGCCCTGCAGGAGATCTGCGCGGCCTACCACGACCGGCTCGGCGTCACCGTCGACGCCAGCCTGGACGACGTCACCGTTCCCGCGCCCGTCGAGCACGCCCTGCTGCGCATCACCCAGGAGGCATGCACCAACGCCGTCCGGCACGGCAACGCCCGCCGGCTCACCGTGTCCATGACCCGCCAGGACGGGCACGTCGAGCTGGCCGTCCGCGACACCGGCACCGGCTTCGACCCGGCCGCCCCGCACGCCGGCTCCGGGCTGGCCCACATCCGTGACCGGGCCGCCGAACTCGGCGGCACCCTGGACATCGACAGCGCACCCGGGCGCGGCGCGGCGCTCACCGTCCGGGTGCCGGTGCCGTGACGATCCGCGTGGTAATCGCCGACGACCACCGCGTCGTCCGGGACGGGCTGTGCTACCTGCTCGGCCAGGAACCAGACGTCGAGGTCGCCGGTGAAGCCGCAGACGGCCGGCGGGCGGTAGACGTCGTCGCCGCCACCCGCCCGGACGTGCTGCTGCTCGACCTGTACATGCCCGGACCAGACGGGCACGCCGTGCTCGCCGCACTGCACGATACGCCGCACCGGCCTGCCGTCGTCGTGCTCACCTCCGCCACCGACGACGAGCACCTCGTCCGCGCCATGCGGGCCGGCGCGACCTCCTACCTGCTTAAAACCGCCTCGGCCGAGGACGTCATCGCCGCTGTCCGCGACGCCGCCGCCGGTACCGCCAGCCTCAGCCCCGAGCTGCTGACCCGGCTCACCCAGGCGCTCCGCCGGCCACCGCCGCCCGACCCGCTCCAGCCGCTCTCACCGCGCGAACGCGAAGTACTCCAGCTCATCGCCCGCGGTCACAGCAACCGGCAGATCGCCCGGGACCTGGCCATCGGCGAGCAGACCGTCAAGACCCACGTCCGCAGCATCCTCACCAAACTCGGCCTGCAAGACCGCGTCCAGGCCGCGATCTTCGCCCTCCGACACCAGGCCGATAGCCAGCGCGGCTAAAGCAGCACGCGGATCCGGGGCGCCGGCTTGACGCAGTTCAGCGTGCAGCCGATGATGCGCGGCATGGGCCGCGGTGAAATGGGCAGGCCGGATAGCCTGGTTTGCGTGCCTGCCAGAGCAAAGACGGCCCGGCTCTATCTCACCGACGACAGGGGCGAGGAGACGGCCTTCGAGGTAGCGGGCGAGCACCTGCTGCCAGAGGCGCGGGTTTTCGTCTCGGCCCGGGCCAGTCCCCTTCCGGGCCTGCGTTTTTGGCTCTACGCCAGCCGCGACGTCCACGCCATGCCCGTAGTCGCCGGCCAGGCGGCATCCGAGCCAGCGCACATCCCCGAACGGGTAGCGGCGGTCGTGGTGGTAGCCGGACAGTTCCCGCCTTCCGATGACGAAAAGGTCAGGAAACGGCGAAAGACCAGCCCGGCTACCGGCCTGCCCGGCGTCGTCAGCAATGCGGCCAGGGGGAGTAGCCGGCAATAGCCGACCGGGCCGCCGGGTCTCACCGCAGTACAGGAGCACGAATCCATGGCGCGGAGGCCGAGGTCGTGGTTCAGAGGCGCTCGAACGGGATCTTCTCACCGGCCTCGATAGCGATGGGCAGTCTGTTCTCGGCCGGTGGCAGCGGGCAAGTAGCGAGGTCGGTGTAGGCACAGGGCAGGTTCACCGCACGGTTGAAGTCGATCGTCACCTGGCCCTGCCCGTCGGGTGCGTCTACCTGCACGCCCCGGTTTGCGGCGTAAGTTTCCACACCGGATGTCGCGTCGGTGAACAGGGCGTGCAGGCTGCCGGGCTGCTTGCCGTTGAATGCGGTAAGCCGGAATGTCCCGCCGCTGAGGGTGAACTCAAGCTGCCCCGGGGATGCGTAGACGTGCTGGAGACCCTCCACGGCGGCGCCCACGGTGACGTCACGGGCGCTCTCGAACGGGATGTAGCGGCCTGCCGCCACCCAGCGCGGGTCCGGGTCGTAGGCCGGGACGCCGGCGAAGTTCACCCGAAGCGGGTGCTCTGGATGGCGCGGGCGGACGATGTCGTATCCGCCGCGCTTGGCCACTTCGACCACAGCGTCGCCGAAAGCGGCGAAGACGCTGTCGCGTTCACCGATGACCCCGAAGCTGTAACTGCCGTGAACAGCAGTGCCGTCGATGACTAGCTGCTCACCTTCGGCCAGTTGCACGGTCACACCGCTGTCGGTGCTTGACCAGGTCCCGGGTGCATCGCTGAAGCGGGCCGGCTCGGCGCTGAGCCAGTTCAGGCTGGTGACGGCGAGAAAGCCGTGCGGGTCGGCGAGCATCCTCTCGTGCTCAGCGTGCCACTGCTGCCACTGCTGGGCGAAGCCCACCCGGTCGATGTGCTGGACGGTCATGTTCGCTCCTCGCGGTCACTGGCTTCTAGCCTCTTTCTTCCCCAGCGGGATAATGGTCATCTCTATTTCTCAGGCCAGGCCGGCGCCATGAGCGAGCAGCGCGGTCTGAGTCCGGTTGCCCAGGCTGAGCTTGCGGTGGCCGATGACGATTCGAGGATGAACTGAGGACGGCGGCCCGAAGACTGCCCGCAGGTCCTTATCGAAGTCATCGGAATCAGGAGGAGTCATGCGCGGAATCATCACCAGGCGCATCGGCACTATTCTCGTGGCCGCCACCGTCCCGCTGGTCATGATGGCCGCCGGAGCCAGCGCGGCGACTTTACACCCAGCCCGGGCCGCTCAGGCCGCCACTGCCATCAGGGCCGCCTCAGCGGCGCCGAACACATCGCTGCCCCGGGTCAACACGGCCGCATTGCGGGCGTCGACGGTGACGACACCGGTGAACGGCAAGACGTCCAAATCGACGCCCACCAGCCCTGACTTCTTCGGCGGATTCTGCGTCACGGTGTGGTCCGGGCGCTTCGTCGCCACCAACTGCTACGGAGTCGGGGCGTGGCGCCAGTACGCCTACTGCTCGGCGAGTGGCTTCGTGTACACGTCCCCCTGGCTGCCTGAGCCCCCGGTGGAGTCCTGGTATGGCGCCTGCCCGGGTGGCCAGTACGTGATCTCGGCGGGAGTCCAGTTCTAGCGTCCTGACACCGTCAGGCACAGCACAGGGGCGCCGGAAGGCGCCGGTGGGATCTCCTCGCCGGCGCCTTCCGGCGCTGTTGCGGTACGCGGTCCAGACCCTGACTCGCCCGGTCGCGGTACTGCTCGACAACCCCCGGGTCATTCAGGGGGATCGGGTAACCCACCTGCACTACCGCGCCCGAGAATCCTGACCCACGCAATATCGTGTTGACCACGGGTGGCCATACATCAAGGGAGTCAAGGGGTTCGGCGGCCTCGGCGTGTTCTACTCGGAGCCCGAGGCCTACTGACCTTTTACCAGCTGCGGAATGGCGGCCTGGAATCCTGCTACGAGGGAGCCCACGGCGGCTTTGAACGGCTTCCTGGACGCCTAACCCGGCAGGCCGCACCGAACCGGCACCGGAAATGGGATCGGCCGTGGAAGCCTGCGGGGTGACGAAGTGGTTCGGCGAGACCACCGCCCACAACCTCCCGGCCGACTACCTGGGCGACTAAGCCCCGGCAGTTGGGCCCCCGGCTCCGGGTATCGTGAACCGATCCGGAGCGGGGGGCCCAACTCCGAGGTGACCATGCGCGAGGGACCAGCGGGTCGGCTGGAGTTCCGGATTCTGGGGGGCCTGGAGGCTTGGTCGGGAGAAGCGCGCCTGGCCCTGGGTGGGCCCCGGGAGAGGATGGTCCTGGCTGTCCTCCTGCTGGAGGCCAACCGGGCAGTGCCGGTCAGCCGGCTGATCGACGCGGTGTGGGACGACCATCCGCCGGTGACCGCGGCCAAGCAGATCCGGAATGCCATCTCGCGGCTACGGGCGGCCCTTTTGGCCGGGGGGGACCCTGGCATCAGCGTGATCAACGGAGTCGGCTACCGGCTCACGTTGGACGAGGGCCAGCTGGACTCGTTGCGGTTCGAGGCCGGGGTGACAACCGCCAGAGCCGCCGCCTCGGCCGGTGACCTGCCGCAAGCCGCCGAGATGCTCCGGGTGGCGCTGGGATTGTGGCGGGGCCCGCCGTTAGCGGGACTGCCCGGACGGGTCGCCGAGGCAACCGCGATCGTCTGGGACGAACGCCGGCTGGCGGCGCAGGAGCTCTATCTCGATCACCAGCTCGCCCTCGGCCGGCACCACGAGTTCGTCGCTGAACTGGCGGCGCTGGCCGCAGAGAACCCCTTGCGGGGACGGCCGACGGCACTGCTGATGCTCGCGCTGCACCGTTGCGGCCGGCAGGGTGAGGCACTGGCGGCTTTCGCCGCCATGCGGGCCCGGCTGGCCGACGAGATGGGCCTTGATCCCGGTCTCGACCTGCAACGTCTTCATCAGCAGATTCTCACCAACGATGCGTCCATCGCGGCACCGACGCCGTCGTCTCACGCCATCGGCACGCCCGTGACACCGCAGGTCGCGCTGCCGGTGCCCCGGCAGCTGCCCGCTGCGCCGCATTACTTCACCGGACGCACCGAGCACATCAAGACGTTGAGCGAACTGGCTGACCAGGCCGCTGCCACGGGCCGCACCGTGGTGATCTCAGCGATCGATGGCACCGCAGGAATCGGCAAGACCGCTCTGGCCGTCTACTGGGCCTACCAGGTCGCCGACCAGTTCCCCGACGGGCAGCTGTATGTGAACCTTCGCGGCTTCGACCCGTCTGGGCAGCCGCTGGAGCCTGCGGTGGCCGTCCGTGGTTTCCTCAGCGCTCTCGGCGTCCCACCGGCGCAGGTCCCAGCCACCCTGGACGAGCAGATCGGGCTGTACCGGAGCCTGCTCGCGGGGAAGAGGATGCTCGTGCTGCTGGACAACGCCCGCGATGCCGGGCAGGTCCGCCCGCTGCTGCCCGGCAACTGCCCGTCCATCGTCCTGGTCACCAGCCGCAACACGCTCTCCGGTCTGATCGCCGGGGCGGGCGCCACTCCCATCACCTTGGGCCTTCTCACCACTACCGAGGCTTACACCCTGATCAGCCGTCGCCTGGGCCCGGAACCGATCGCACAAGCGCCAGGTGCTGTGGCGGAACTGATCGAGCTGTGCGCACGGCTTCCCCTGGCGCTGAATATCGCCGCCGCCCGTGCCGCCATGAATCTCGGGCGCCCGCTGACCGAGGTCGTCGAGCAGCTACGCGATGAGTCAACCAGATTGGACACGCTGGATACCGGCGATGTCGGCACCAGCGCGCGAACGGTCTTCTCCTGGTCATGTGCGAACCTCAGCGCACCAACGGCGCGAATGTTCCGGCTGCTCGGCCTGCACCCAGGGCCCGACATTTCGATACCCGCCGCAGCCAGCCTGGCCGGACTCCCACTGCCCGAGACCCGCCGGACCCTCGGCGAGCTAGCCCGGTCCCACCTGCTGGCCGAACCCACACCGGGCCGCTATACCCTCCATGACCTGCTCCGGGCCTATGCCACCGAACTTCTCCGGGGCGACGACGAGGCCGCGCGGGCCGGAGCGCTCGACCGGGTACTGCACTGGTACCTGCGGACGGCTGATGCCGCCGACCGGGCCGTGCTGCCGCAACGGCAGCGAATCCCCCTCGAGCCGCCCCCGCCCGGGTGCGACCCGCTGGCCTTCGCTGGCTATGACGACGCCTATACGTGGTGCCAGGCCGAGCGGTTGAACCTCAGCGCCGCGATATCCAGCGCGGCCGCGACCGGGCGAGATTACATCGCATGGCGGCTGCCCGCTGCGCTCACCTCATACTTCAACATCAGCCGCCACTGGCCGGAATGGATCGCGACCCACCAGGTCGGAGCCGAGGCGGCCGCGCGCCTGGGCGACCAGCAAGCCCAAGCATGGATCCTTAGTGGCCTGGGCGCGGCCTTCGGCGAAATCTACCAGTACGAATCCGCCCAGAACTGCCTGCGGCGGGCTCTGGCGATACGCCGTGCGAGCGGCGATCGTGGTGGCGAGGCGGCGACGTTACTCAATATGGGGGTCCTCGCCTGGATGCAGCAGGATTTCCAGGAGGGTCTGGCGCTCCTCCATTCGGCGCTGGACATATTTGAGCAGACCGGCGACCAGTTGGGGCAGGCGCTGACGCTCAATAACCTGGGCGAGGCCTACTGCGAGCTCGATCGGCCGGCCGACGCCTTCGCGCACCTCGATCGGGCGCTCGCCATGTTCCGCGCAACACACGACCGCTACCACGAAGGCATGGTCCTGCACAGCATCGGCAACACCCATCGAACGCTGCGGGACTTTGACAGTGCGTTGCGGTTGCTGCGCCAGTCGCTGGCGCTTCGCCAGGAGACCGGCAACCGCAAAGGCGCCGCCCTGACGTACCGCGACATCGGCGAGACACTCCGGGAACAAGGTGATCTTCCCGGAGCCCGCCGCGCATGGGAACAGTCGCTCGCCGAATTCGAGCAACTTGGCGACCCGCACGCCGCCAACATCAGAGAGCTGCTGGCCATGTCACGGACCTGACCCCAAGCGGCCAGCACGCCGGACCAAGCACGCTTTACCCCGCGAGCCGCCCGCCGATGACGGCATGAGGACGGATCGATGACGGCGGCTCGCAGACTCCTCCTGAGCCCCAGACCGGGCCCACGGGCAACTACGGGAGGAACCATGTACAAACGCATCTCGCGGCTTCTCGGCACCAGCCTGATCGCAGTCGGCCTGCCCCTCGGCGCGATGGCAACCACTGCTAACGCTGCGACAGTCCCCCCCAGCGCCACCGCGGTCAGTCATGAAGCGGCGGCCGCCACCAGCGCGGCGGCTGCCCTGGGGGTCAGCCACGTGCGGCCCCTGACGTCCACCGAGATCCAGGCACTGGGCTTGAGTGCGCAGGTCACGAACGCGTCCGTGAGGTGCTGGACCGACAACTTCACGATGTCCCCGCTGGTAGGAATGTCTGAGGGCGGCTCCGAGGACTGGTGCGGGAACGGCACCTTGATCACCTATGCCCAGGCGGGAAATTGTTACGGCAGTACGTCGCTTCCTACCTGGAACTTCCTGGGCTGCAGCGTAACCGGTTACTACGGGGCAGGCTGGAATCAGGCCCAGCAGCAGGTCAACTGGAACATGTGCACCCTATGGATCCCGTGGCCGTCCGCGACCTGCGTGCACAACCAGGTCAACTATGTACGCCTGGGCTTCGGGCCGGCCGGCAATGTGTGGACGGTGAGCAAGGGCGTCTTGTGAGCGAAGGCTCCTGACGGGCAGGCAGTGCCGCTGGTGGGCCGGTTCAGCTCGGGTAGCCGAGCGACAGAACCGGCCCGCCAGCGCCGGGCGCGGTTACGTGACCTGGCTGCCGATCAGGCTGCCTACGGCGAACGTCACGCCGACGGCGACCCCGCCCAGCGCGAGCTGGCGCAGGCCTGAACGCAGGAACGGCCGTCCGGTGAGCCGGCCCACCACCATCCCGCCGGCGGCCAGCGCCACCGCGGTGATTCCCAGGGCGGCGGCCAGGGACGGCAGGCCGGACAGGTACGGCAGGAGCGGCACCAGCGCCCCGAGGGAGAAGGCGAGCAGGGACGAGGTGCCCGCCAGCACCGCGGAGGGCAGCCCATGCGGGTCGACTCCGAGTTCCTCGCGGGTGTGCACCCGCAGCGCGGTGTCCGGGTCCTGGGACACGGCCGCCGCCATCCGGGTGGCGGTGTCTGGGTCGGCGCCGTAGCCGCGGAACGTGTCAGCGAGCTCGGCTTGCTCGGCGGCCGGGAACCGCGCGTGCATCCTGCGCTCCAGGGCGACTTCGGCGTGCACCAGTTCGTTCTGGTTGGTCACCGACACGTATTCACCGGTTCCCATCGAGAACGCCCCGGCCACCAGCGCGGCCGTGCCGGTGAGGATGATCGCGTGCGCCGATACGCCGCCCCCGCCGACCCCGGCGATGAGCGAGGCGTTGGTCACCAGCCCGTCGACGGCCCCGAACACGGTGGGCCGCAGCCAGCCGCCCGACACGTCGCGGTGCCGATGCGACCAGCCGGCCGCCAGTGCCGCCGCACCTACGGCATGAGTCGGCTCATCCGCCTCTTCGCCCGCCACCTCGTGGATTATCCTCCGCCTGCCCGCCGCTTGACCCGTGGGCGTCACAATGCACGTGGCTGGCGGCCGGGACAGCGCGGCGGACAGCCGCCTCGACCTGACGGCACGCCTGGTCGGCCTGCGCCAGCGACACCGATCCGTCGAGGCGGGCTTCTATTTCGAGCATCAGGGTCCGGCCCATCCAGCGGCCGCGCACGGTCGCTGACCGTATCCCGGCCACTGCGGCCGCCGCGTTCTCGGCGGAGTCCAGGTCGCGGGGGTCCAGGCCGTCCATCAGCCGGGCGAGCATGTCCTTGGTCACGTCATAGCCGACATGGCAGATGAATACGGTGATCGCGAACCCCGCGACCGGGTCGCCCCACCGGTACCCCGCCGCGACGAGGGCCAGCCCGGTCAGCGCGCCGAGCGAGGAAATCGCGTCCAGCCAGGAGTGCCGGGCGTCCGTGATCAGGGTGAGTGACCCGATCCGCTTCCCGATCCGCCGCTTGTACCAGGCGACGGCCTGGTTGCCGGCGATGCCCAGGGCGGCGCCCGCCATGCCGATCCAGAGATGCGTGGTCTGGCCGTTGCCGATGAGCTTTCGGTAGCTCTCGTATCCGGCGAAGACCGCGCTCAGCCAGATCACCAGGGCGACGCCGAGTCCGGCCAGGTCCTCCGCGCGCTCATACCCGTAAGGGTGGGTGCGGGAGGCTGGTTTCCTCGACACGCGGAAGCCGAGGAAGACCACCGCCGAGGTGGACACGTCCGACAAGTTGTGGATCGCGTCGCCGAGCAGCGCGACTGATCCGGTCAGCACCGCGAGCAGCAACTCGACCAGGCCGGTCAGCGTCAGCCCGGCGGCGGAGAAGCCGACCGCGCGGTTGGCGTCGCGGCGGTGCGCGGCGTCGTCCCTGCTCACTTCGTGCTCGCTGAGCGCGACGTTGGTCATCGCTGGCTGGTCTCCCCGGGTTCAGCACCTGCCAGGAGGCGCTTCGCTATGTCGGCCTTCGCACTATACAGGATCGCATGAACACCTAATCATGTGTACATGCAGTGGTAACGTGCGTGCCATGGGACACGGGGTGCGAGGCCAGTCCACGCCAGCTGCCCGCATCGATGAGCAGACCGCCCAGGCGGTCGCCACGACGATGCAGGCCCTGGCCACCCCGAGCAGGCTGCGCATCCTGGGCCGGCTCCGCCAGGGCCCGGCACCGGTCAGCGAGCTGGCGGCCGACGTCGGGATGGAGCAGTCAGCGGTCTCCCACCAGCTGAGGATGCTCCGCCACCTCGGCCTGGTCATCGGGCAGCGAAGCGGCCGCACGGTGACCTACGCCCTGTTCGACGAGCACGTCGCGATGCTGCTGGATGAAGCCGTCTACCACGCCGAGCACCTGTACCTCGGGATCCGCGACAGCCCTGGCGCCAGCACCGAGGCCGGCTGAGGGTCATCCATTCTCTGACTATAGTCAGAGAATGGATGGGAGCATGATCGGCCAGGTCCGGAGGTTCAACCGGACCGTCACGCAGCGGATCGGCGCGCTCAACGACGCGTTCCTGTCGCGCGACCGCCCGCTCGGGCAGGCGCGCCTGCTGTGGGAGATAGGCCCGGACGGCAGTGATGTCCGGCGGCTGCGTTCGCGGCTTGACCTGGATTCTGGCTATCTGAGCCGGCTGCTGCGGTCGCTGGAGAATGACGGGCTCATCGTCGTCGAGCAGAGCGGCACCGACGGGCGGATACGTACGGCGCACCTCACCGGCCCCGGGCGGGCCGAGCGTGCGCTGCTTGACCAGCGCTCCGACGATGTGGCCAGGTCAATTCTTGGTCCGCTGAGCGCACGGCAGCGCACCCGGCTCGTCGCGGCGATGGCCGAGGCCGAGCGGCTGCTGGCCGCCTCGGCGGTCCAGGTCACCGTGCGCGACCCCCGGCGGCCAGATGCCCGTTACTGCCTCCGGGCCTATTTCAGCGAGCTGTCACGCCGCTTCGACGGCGGCTTCGACCCGGCCCGGAGCATCTCCGCCGACGACAGTGAGCTGACTCCGCCCGCGGGCCTTCTCGTGGTCGCCAGCCTCCACGGCGAGCCCGTCGGCTGCGGCGCGCTCAAGTTCCACGGCGACGCGCCGGCCGAGATCAAGCGGATGTGGGTCGCCCCGGAGGTCCGGGGACTCGGGCTCGGCCGCCGGCTGCTCACCGACCTCGAAGCGCACGCGGCCGCCAGCCGGGTCCGCACCCTCAGGCTGGAAACCAACCGGGCCCTCGACGAGGCGATCGGCCTGTACCGGGCGGCTGGCTACCGCGAGGTAGCCGCGTTCAATGACGAGCCCTACGCCGACCACTGGTTCGAGAAGCCCGTTGACCGGGGTTCAGCGGGGGAGGCCTGCCAGCGCCGCCCGGGCGGCCTGGACCAGGCTTGATAGCCTGAGGCCGCCGCTGGTCTGTTGCCTTGGCCTGTCATGGAGGTGCTCCCGGCATGCATGAGCCCCTGGTCATCGCGGTGGCCCAGCCGTTGTGCGTGCCGTACGACGTTGCGGCGAACGCGGTGACGCACGCGGCGGCCGTCCGCGGCGCGGGCGCCCGGGTGGTGATCTTTCCGGAGCTCTCCCTGACGGGATACGAGCTAGACGCCCCCGCGGTCACCGCCGGCGATCCGCGGCTGACGCCCATCATCGAGGCCTGCGCCGAGGCGGGGTCGCTGGCGCTGGTCGGCGCCCCGGTGCACGGTGAGGCGGGCCAGTCGCACATCGCGATGGTGGCCGTCGAGGGTACCGGGGCTACCGTGGCTTACCTCAAGATGTGGTTGTCCACCACCGAGTCCAGCCGGTTCACCCCGGGGAGCAAGCCAGTGGTGCTCGACGTTGACGGCTGGCGGCTCGGCCTGGCCATCTGCAAGGACACCGGCATCCCGCAGCACGCCTTCGACACCGCGGCACTGGGCATTGACGCCTACGTCGCGGCCACGCTGAACTCCGCCGACGAGGCAGCGCTCCAGGATGAGCGCGGCCGTCACATCGCCACCGGCCATCAGGTCTGGGTCGCGGTGGCCAGCTTCGCCGGCTCGACCGGCGGCGGCTACGACCAGGCCGCCGGCCGTTCCAGCATCTGGACGCCCGGGGGCGCCGTGATCGCCCAGGCCGGGCCCGAGACCGGCGCCATCGCCCGCGCGACTCTGACCTGAGCGCAACAGAGTCAAGGCTGGTCTCGCCGCCCGCCTCGGAATCTAGCGCAGCGCGTCATCACATCAGGCCGCCGGTTGCCTGGATGACCTGACCGGTGATCCAGCGGGCGCTGGGGCTGGCCACGAGGGCCACGACATCAGCGATGTCGTCAGGCTGGCCGAGGCGGCCCAGGGGCGTTATCCTGGCCGCCTGTTCGAGGGCGGCCGCAGGGTTGGTATGCCGCAGCAGGTCGGTATCGGTGGCACCGGGAGAGACGGCGTTGACGGTGATGCCCCGGCCCCCGAGTTCGATCGCGGCGACTTTGGTCAGTTGCTCAATCGCTCCCTTGCTGGCCGCGTACACGGCGATGCCCGGCCCGGGCCGGATGGTGTTGAGGGTCGAGATGTTGATGATCCGCCCGCTGTCGCGCATCGTGCGGGCGGCATGGCGCATGGTCAGGAACGTTGACCGGGCGTTGACCGCCATGATCGCGTCGTACAGCTCCTCGCTGGTGTCGGCCAGGGCACACGGGGAGAACTCCATCGCGGCGTTGTTGACCAGGATGTCCAGCCCGTCGAGATGCTCACCGGCGACATCCATCAGCCGGCCGGCCGCCCCAGGCTCGCCGAGATCAGCCTGGGCCGCGTGGGCATGGCCGCCCGCATCCCGGACCGCGCGCTCGACGCCGGCGGCCTGATCGGCGCTCCGGGCGAAGCTGAACACGACGCTGGCACCGTCGGCGGCCAGCCGCCGCACGATCGCCCGGCCGATGCCTCTTGACCCCCCGGTGACCACCGCGCCTTTGCCGTCCAGCACACCCATCGCGACTCCCGTACGCCCGAGCTCGTCGGGTCACAACCTATCGCCGGGACGTGTCCGCGCTGGCCAGCTGAGGCTCGCGTATCTCGGTTTCGGGCGGTCCGGAAGGTGCCTGAGCGCCGTGCAGTTCGTCGATGCGTACGAGCGTGACTCCCGCGAGGATGAATGCGCCGCCCACGAACTGCACGGTGGACGGCAGCTGACCGAGCAGCAGCCAGGCGAACAGGATCGCGAACAGCACCTCGGCCATGCCGATGAACGAGGCGAGCTTGGCCCCGAGCCGGCGGGCCGCGCCGATGCCTGCGACGTAGGCGATCACCGCGGCCACGAGCGATAGCCCCAGCACCGGCACGACCCAGCTGACCCGGTAGTGGAGGAAGTTGACGTCGGCGGCCGTGGCGGTCATGGACAGCACGCCGATCCACCCCAGCGCGGCGAGAAGGGACGCGCCAATGCACATCCCGGCCCACGCCATGACGATAGGTGGCAGCGGCTCCTCATCGTCGGCCGCCGAGAGCAGGAAGTAGATCGCCAGGCCCACCGCGGCCAGCAGCCCCCACATCACCCCGATTGGGTCCAGCCGGGCAGATCCGGCCAGGTTGAGCACCATGACCAGCCCAGCGATCGCGGTGACCGCGCCGGCGACGGTGAGCCGCCGGGGGCGCTGACCGTGCCGCAGCCACAGCCAGCCGACCACCAGCACCGCGCCGAGGTACTCCAGCAGCAGGGCCACGCCGACCGGCATCCGCTCGATGGCGTTGAAGTAAAAAAGCTGGCAGCCGGCCACCGCGACCAGGCCGTAGGCGGCCACCCGGCCCGCTCCC
The DNA here is from genome assembly GCA_033854735.1 of Streptosporangiaceae bacterium. Lineage (GTDB taxonomy): Bacteria > Actinomycetota > Actinomycetes > Streptosporangiales > Streptosporangiaceae > JAWWPY01. The sequence continues at coordinate 26,713 of JAWWPY010000337.1, forward strand.
CGGCGCAGCAGTGCCCACCGGCCGCGCAGCTGCACCAGGGCGGGCACGGTGAGGATGAGCGCCGACGCAGCGATCCGGGTGAGCACGGCGGCGGCCGGGCTCCATCCGGCGTCGATCAGCGACGAGGCGAACGTTCCCGACGTCCCGAAGGTTGCTGCCGACGCGGCGGCGAGGCTCAGGCCAGTGCCCGAGCCGGACCGGGCGGCGCGGGTTGCGGCGATGGTCACCACGGTACTCTCCTGTAAGTGGTAAAAATGATTTACGCTAGTGACAGTAGCTGGCGGGCCCGAAAGGAGTCAAGGTGCTTTTTGCCCATGACACAGAGGTGGCGCTGATCGCTGCCGCCGCCCTGGTCAATACCGGGCGTGACGGTGCCGAGCAGCTGCCTGATCTGGCGGCCCTTGACCGCTTCGTGGCCGCGTGGCGATGGACCGGGGAGCGAGCGCACGACCGGGCCGAGCTCGACGCTGTGCGCCGGCTGCGTCCTCGGCTGGAGCGACTGTGGGAGATGAACGAAGACGACGCCGCCAGTCTCGTCAACACCCTCCTGCGCGAGGCGAGTGCCCTGCCGCAGCTGGTCAAGCACGACAGCTGGGACTACCACCTGCACGCAACCCCCTCGGACGCACCGCTGGCCGACCGGATGGCCGTCGAGGCGGCGATGGCGTTCACCGACGTCATCCGCTCCCGGCAGCTGGACCGGCTGCGGCTGTGCGCTGCGGACGACTGCAACAACGTCCACATTGACCTGTCCAAGAACCGGTCCCGGCGGTTCTGCGGGACCTCATGCGCGAACCGCACCAACGTCGCCGCCTACCGGACGCGGCAGGCCAGCCTGGTCACACAGCCGGGGTTGCCGCCACCAGGCGGGCGTAGGCTGCGCTCAGGAGGAGGCGGCCATGGGGTTTGAGCACATCCTGGTTGAGCGGTCCGGCGAGTTCGCCAGCGTCACCATGAACCGCCCGCAGCGGCGCAACGCCCTGTCCCTGGAGCACATGCGCGAGCTGATCACCGCGTTCCGTGACATCGGGGACAGCGACGCCCTGGGCGTCGTCCTGGCCGGCAACGGGCCGGTGTTCAGCGCGGGTCATGACTTCGCCGACATCGCTGACGCAGACCTGTCGGCGGTCCGCTCGTTGCTGGTGACCTGCACCGAGCTGATGACGCTCATCCAGCAGGTGCCACAGCCGGTCGTGGCGCGGGTGCACGGCCTCGCCACGGCAGCGGGCTGTCAGCTGGTCGCCAGCGCCGATCTCGCCGTGGCCAGCCAGGACGCGGGCTTCGCCGCTCCCGGAGGCAAGGGCGGCTGGTTCTGTCACACCCCGATGGTGGCGGTCGCCCGGAACGTCGGCCGGAAACGGGCCATGGAGATGGCCCTGTCGGGTGACGTCATCGACGCGGCGACCGCGCTCGACTGGGGGCTGGTCAACCAGGTGGTGCCCGCCGGGCAGCTCGACTCGGCCGTCCAGGACCTGCTCGACCGCGTTACCCGGGGATCGGCCGAGAGCAAGGGCATCGGCAAGCAGGCCCTCTACGCACAGATCGACCTTGACCAGCCGAAGGCATACGCCTACGCCATCGAGGTGATGGCGGCGACCAGCCAGTTGCCAGACGCGCGTGAGGGGATACGGGCCTTCCTGGACAAGCGCAAGCCACACTGGCGCCGCGGGCGGCTGTAAAGACCGCCAGGCTCAGCGGCTATTCGTGGGCCAGGATGCTGGCCTCATACTCGCTCTGGGGTCCGAGGCCAAGCGCGGCCCGGCGGTTGTCGAGATCTTCGGGGTCCTGGACGGGCCACATTTTCGTGACGCCGTCCTGGGTTCTGTATTGAGTGCCGTAGATCTGCGGTTCTCCGCGGTGCATGAGCACCCGGTCCAGCAGGTAGGCGAGGTCCCGACGGCTGGCGTCGCCCTCGGCCACCGCGTTCTCCAGCAGGGGGAGGCACTCCTCCTGGAACTCGTCCGGGGCATGCTGAACAAGCAGCCAGGCGGCATGCGCGCCGTCCACACCGACCAGCACGTGCCCAGGCCATCCATGCTCGGCGATGATCTCCCGCATTCGCATCGTGTTGGCCTGGTCGAGGGGGAGAACGGCCTCCTGCCATTGCTGCCACGTGGCGTTGCGCGGGAGTGAAATCCGTGCGGCCTGGTCTCGGTCGGCGCGCTCTAAGAGTTCCGCGCGTAGTTCGTCGTTCATGGCCGCGACCCTTCGCCAGGGTGTTATCCCAGACAAGTCTGAGCGGAACCTGGCCGTAACGTGGCGTGTCGGATGATCTGACGCTTAATAATGACCTATTCGAAGTCCAAAGGGCTGACCAAGAAGTAGGGGCGATTCGGCAAAGCTAACTAACCTCATTTGTTGTGACAGGCGTGCGCTCCGACCTTGAAGGCGGTAACGGTCATCCGGGCGCAGTGGCCCAGGTTTCGGCGGATACCGGGACCACGGGCACTATAGCGCAGCGCTCCGGCCCAGCTGATGCGCCGCATGACCAGCACCGGGGGCGGACCTGGGGACTTAGGCGTCGGTGGTGGGTGGCCGCGGCGTGGACGGTCGCGCCGGTCGCTCTGTTTTTCTGCTACCTGCGGGTGTCGCAGACCGAGCCGGGCGACTCATACGGGGCCGTCTTCACGCTGCAGGCCTGGGACATACTGCACGGCAACCTGCTGCTACACGGATGGTGGCTGTCGGATGTCTCCTTCTACACCACCGAACTGCCGGAATACATGCTGGTGGACCTGGTCCGCGGGCTGAACCCGGACGTGGTTCACGTGGCCGCCGCGATAACGTTCACACTCCTCCTGCTGCTGGCCGGGCTGCTGGCAGTCGGGCATACGAGGGGCAAAGAGGCCGCGGTCAGAATGCTCATCGCGGCCGGGATCATGTTTTCCCCGCAGCTCGGCAACGGCATTTTCGTGCTGCTCCTCGCGCCGGACCACCTAGGCACCTGCGTACCAGTGCTCCTGGCGTGGCTGATTCTGGACCGCGCGCATCCCCGCTGGTACGTGCCGGTGGCGGTGGGAGCGCTGCTGGCCTGGGCGCTCATCGCCGACCAGGTGGTACTCCTGACCGGGGTTCTGCCCCTGGTGACGGCGTGCGGTGTCCGCATCTACCAGCGAGTGGTTCAGGAACGCCTGCCACTAAGGTCGCAGCGGTACGAGGCATCGCTCATCGCGGCGGGGCTGATCGCGGCGGGCATCGCGTCCGGGGTACTGGCCATCATCAGGGCCTTCGGCGGGTTCTTCGTCAATCCGGTGCCGCCGTTTCTCTCGAGCATTTCCGCGCTTCCTCATCACCTTCTTCTTATGCTGGAGGGGCTTTCGCTCCTTTTCGGCGGTGATTTCTTCCACCATAAGCTGGGGCTGACGACCGGGCTACTGCTACTGCACATGGTCGGCCTGGCGCTGGCCGGGTGGGGCGTGTGCGTCGCCGTGCGGCGATTCACCCGGAACCTCGACCTGGTGTCGCAGATCCTGGTCGCGGCGATTCTGATAAATCTGGCCGCGTTCGTGCTGTGGGCCAAAGTCGGCGACGTCACCGCGACGCGGGAGATGGCCGCGGTGCTGCCATTCGGCGCCGTGCTCGCGGCCCGGCTGCTGGCTGGCCGGCTGGCGGCGGCCAGGGTGCTGTCGGTGCTGTCGGTGGTGTTGTGCGGGTACCTGGTGAGCCTGGGGCTTGTCGCCGCGCACCATCCCAGGTCACCTGACCACCAGCAGCTCACCGACTGGCTGGTCGCGCACCACTTTCATTACGGCATAGGGACCTCCTGGCTGGGCAGCGTGGTTACCGTTTCCAGCGGAGAACGGGTCGAGCTCCGCCCGGTGACGATAGAGCACCATGTCCTGGCTCATAGCCAATGGGAATCGCAGGCATCCTGGTTTGATCCACGCCAGCACGACGCGAACTTCGTCGTGCTGCTCGGCCATCCGCCGTCTCCGCCGATGTCAGCCGTGACAGCAGCCTTCGGGCCACCCGCGCGTACGTACAACGTCGGCCCCTACACGGTGCTGACGTGGAACGAGAACCTGCTGACCAGGCTCCGCTGACGTGGCTCCATCGGGGCGCAGATGATCATGGCCGTGCCGCTGGCCCGCGCCGTTGCTATCGGTGACCTGGCGGAAGCAGCTCGGTCATCCACTGCCGTGCTTCCGCGGCCAACTGCCCGGTGCTCGCCGGGAAGTCCTCCCACTGCCGATGGTTGACCGCCTGGGCCCGCACGTCGTCGAGCAGCGCGCCGTCGACGCGGATCGATGCGCCGGTGGCCAAGGCGAGGTTCACCGCATCGCTGGGCCTGGCGTCGACCTCGTGACGGCCAGCCGGCCCGTCGACCGCGACGACCGCGTAGAAGACCGTCCCGGCCAGCCGGGTGATCCGGACCTCGGCGACCCCGGATCCAGTGGCAGCGAGGAGGCTCGCGGCCATCTGGTAGGTCAGCGGGCGCGGTGTCTCCACCGACTCCAGGCTGAGGGCTAGCGCCGTCGCCTCGGCCGGGCCGATCCAGATGGGAAGCCGCCGCTGCCCTCTGCGCTCCGCGAGCACCATGACATGCGCGGAGCGGGGTGGGTCACCGGCCTCGCTGCGCCGGATCTCAGCCACTGAGACATCGGTCCAGGCTGGGCTGCTGGTAGTTGCGGTCATCGTGGTTCCCTCCGGGGCAGTGATCAGCGGTGTGAGGCTGGGGATGAGTGCGGCCCGGGCCTGGTGCAGCCGTGCTTTGACCGCACCCACTGAGATCGAGAGTTCGGCGGCTACCTCGCGGTAGGTCAGGCCCTGCAGGTAAAACAGGAAGACGGCCTCGCGCTGGCCATCGGCCAGGCGGCCGACCGCGGCGCGGACCGCCGCGGCGAGTTCGGCGAGTTCCGCGCGCTCGTCCGGGCCTGGCTCGGCCGACATCCGGTCCCGGGGAATGACCGGCAGTTCGGCACGCATCTGACGCAGCCAGCGCCGGGCCACGTTCAGTGCGATGCCGCAGAACCAGGCTCCGAACCGGTCCGGCGCGCGCAGCCGGTCCAGGTCGGCCAGAGCGGCTATGCAGGCTTCCTGTGCGGCGTCCCGGGCCAGGTCCGCCGACCCGAGCAGCCTGGCCGCGAGCGCGACCGCGGTGGCCCAGTGACGGCTGGCCAGATCAGCGAAGGCATCCTTGTCGCCACCCAGGGCAGCCTGCACGAGTTCCGCGTCAGACCTCAGCGCACCGGATCCGCTGTCCACACCCCATAGTGCCGTGGGAGGGCGGCCGGGTTAGCCAGCGCTCCGGGCTTTCTCATGGTGGGCTTTCTCATGGCGGCGAGCCGGTGCCCCGGTTGCGAGTCGGTGCCGCGGTCAGCGGACTGCCGGACATCAGGCAGCATGGATGGGTGACTCTGGCTGTAAATGACGCCCGTGACGGCTCACCTGCTGAACGGGCGGAGGTGCTCGCCGGCCCGCTCGGGATGCTGGCTGATCTCGTCGCGGACGGAGACGTGGTGATCTTGAGCGGGGCTGGGCTGTCGACCGAGTCCGGCATCCCGGACTACCGGGGCCCGAGCGGGCAGGCCCGGCGGCCCGAGCCGATGACGTACCAGGCTTTCACCGGAAGTGCCGCGGCCCGCCAGCGGTACTGGGCCCGCAGCTATCGGGGGTGGCGGCATATCGCGGCCGCCATGCCTAACGCGGGTCATCATGCGGTCGCCGAGCTTGACCGCCGCGGGTTGCTGGCCGGGATAGTCACCCAGAACGTCGACGGCCTGCATCAGGCGGCCGGAGCGCGACGTGTGGTCGAACTGCACGGCAGTCTCGCCCGCGTTCTCTGTCTTGGCTGCGGCCAGCGAACCTCCCGCGAGGAACTCGACGGCCGGCTGCGCGCCGCGAACCCCGGCTGGGACGCGCGGGTGAGCCAGATCAACCCGGATGGAGACGCCATCCTCGCGGATGACGAGGTGGCGCGTTTCCGTGTCGTGGATTGCGGGACCTGCGGCGGCCTGCTCAAGCCCGACGTGGTGTTCTTCGGCGAGAACGTGCCACGGCCTCGGGTGGACACGTGCTTCGCGCTGGTCGAGCGGGCCGGCGCGCTGGTCGTCCTCGGGTCATCGCTCACCGTGATGTCCGGCTACCGGTTCGTCCGGCACGCGGCGAAGCTCGCCGTGCCGGTCGTGATCGTCAATCACGGGCCGACCCGCGGCGACGCCCAGGCCCGCCTGGTCATCGACGCCCCGCTGGGCCGGACGCTCACGGCGCTCGTCGCGCAATGCCGCCCGGTGCCGTGAACCCGTCGCAGCCGGACCGCAGGCCGAAATGGCGATGCTTCCCTGAGGGCTGACGGGCTAGCGTTCTGGCTGTGGAGATCGACGCGGAGATCATGGCCCACTACGCGGAGGGCCGCGAGCGCGACCGCCTCACCAGTCGGCCGTCGCTTGAACTGCTGCGGACCCAGGTGCTACTCGAGCGGTTCCTGCCGGCCCCGCCCGCACGCGTCCTGGATGTGGGCGGCGCGAGCGGGGTGTACGCATCGTGGCTCGCCGGGCGCGGCTACCAGGTGCACCTGGTTGATCCCGTGCCGCTGCACATTGAGCAGGCAGCAGCCGCGGGCCGGGTTTCCGTCGCGCTCGGCGATGCCCGGGACCTCGCTGAGGCGGACAGCAGCTACGACGCGGTACTGCTGCTCGGTCCGCTCTACCACCTCACGAGGCGTGCGGACAGGTTGCGTGCCCTGACCCAGGCTCGTCGGGTCGTGCGGCGGGGCGGGGTGGTCGCCGCGGCGGTGATCTCCCGGTATGCCAGCACGTTCGACGGGTTCTTCCGGGGCTTCATCGACGAGCCCGGGTTCACCGCGATGATGGCCGAGGACCTGCGGACCGGCCAGCACCGCAATCCGGGGCGCGAGGCTGAGCGCTTCACCACGGCTTACTTCCATGATCGTGACGGCATCACGGGCGAGATCACCGACGCCGGGCTGCGCCTGGGTGAGGTTCTGCCCGTCGAGGGCCCGCTGCACTGGGTGCCCGGGATCCAGGAGCGCCTGGCCGACCCAGCTCAGCGTCAGCTCATCCTCGACGTGCTCGCCGTGATGGAATCCGACCCGGCGGTGGCTGGTGCCACCTCGCACCTCCTCGCTATCGGTCATCGCGAATAGCCGCCGCTCTGCTGGGCCGCGGAAATCGCGCTTGACCCTCACGCGGCGTGAGGCTGCACAGTGGTCCCCATGAAGGCAGTGGTCCCCATGAAGGCAGTGGTCCCATGAAGGAATACACCGTCGGTGACGTGGCCAGCATGTCGCACGTATCGGTGCGGACGTTGCACCACTACGACGACATCGGGTTGCTGACCCCGAGCGGGCGGAGCGCGGCTGGCTACCGCCTGTACTCCGGCGCGGACCTCCGGCGCCTGCAACAGGTCCTGCTCTACCGCGAGCTGGATTTCGGATTGGACGAGATAGCGCAGATCCTCGCCGATCCAGACGCCGGGGCCGATGATCACCTGCGCCGGCAGCACCGGATGCTGCGCCAGCGGCAGGCCCGGGACCAGGCGCTGCTGGACGCGATCGAGAAAGAGATGGAGGCACGGCAGATGGGAATCTCGCTGACTCCCGAGGAGCAGTTCGAGATCTTCGGCACGGACAAGCTCGATGAGTACACGGAGGCGGCCAAGCTTCGCTGGGGTGACTCGGACGCATGGAAGCAGTCCGAGCGGCGGACGGCGGCCTATACCAAGGCTGACTGGATCACCATCAAGAGTGAGGCCGACGCGAACATCCGGGGATTCGCCGAGGCCCTGCGGGCCGGTGAGCCGGCCTCCGGCACCGTGGCGATGGACCTGGCCGAGGCGCACCGCCAGCACCTTTCACGCTGGTTCTTCGACTGTGGCTACGGCAGGCACCGTGGCCTGGCCGAGATGTACACCGCCGACCCCCGGTACACGGCGACCTATGACGAGATAGCGCCAGGGTTCTCGGGCTATGTCCACGACGCCATGATCGCCAACGCCGACCGCGCGCAACACTAGGCTGCACGGGCAAACACCCAGTGCGGACGGCTGTACGCAGCCAGAAGCAGGCACGGCAAAAGGGGCACCGCAGGCACAGCGGTGCCCCTTCAGCCTGGTGGATCCGGCTCCGGCCGAGCCTCAGAACAGTTCGAACTCGCCGGCCTTGATCCCGGCTGTGAACGCCAGCCATTCATCCGGCGCGAAGGCCAGCGCCGCGCCGTCCGGGTCCTTCGAGTCACGCACTCCTACCACAGACTCCGTGACGGCCACCTCGACGCAGTTGCCGGTGTTGCCGGAGTAGCTGCTCTTGCGCCACTGGGCATCTTGCATGGTTCCCGCACCTCTTTCACGCCTCCAGCTCGCTGGCCGTGCGGATGACGAGCGAGGCCGACTCGTCGGGTGGCAGGGCCAGGGCACGCAGGTTGTCAAAGATCATACTGAAGCGCGTAACGTCGGTCTCGCTCTCCAAGAACAGGTCACCCGCCTGGCTCTCAATGTAGGCGACATCTGCGGCGTCATCATCACCGAACTGGAGGATGGCGAAGGATCCCGCCATGCCGGGATGGGCGCCGACTTCGTAGGGAATGACCTGCAGGGTGACCTGGGGCAAATCAGCCGCTTCAGCCAGCCGCCGAAGCTGGGCCCGCATCATCGTGTGCCCGCCCACCGGCCGGTGCAAGGCTCCCTCGTCCACGATGGCCCAGAGCCTCAGCGGTGGTTCCCGGGTGAGGACGGCCTGGCGGCTCATGCGGGCCTCGACCAGGCGCTGGACTTCTTCCCTGGTGCCGGTCGGCGTGCCCCGCTGGAGAGCGGCCCTAGCGTAATCCTCGGTCTGCAGCAGGCCTGGCACGAACAGGCATTCGTAGTTGAGGAGCGCGCGGGCCTCCCCTTCAAAGCTGATGTAGGTCGGGTAGGGCTCGGGCAGCTCGGTCGGGAAGGACTGAAGCCAGTTCTGCTCACCCGACTGCCGGGCGAGAGCCCGAAGCTCGGCACGACCATCTTCGGCCACGCCGTACAGCTCCAGCAAAGCCATGAGGGTGCGGGTCTGTGGCCGGGCCTTTGCTGACTCGATGCGGTAGAGGGTGGCCTCATTAATCCCGGTGCGAGCACTGACCTCCTCCCTGGTCAGAGTGGCATCAGCCCGCAGCCGGCGCAACTCGGCCGCAAGCCGGCGAAGTCGCAGGGTAGGCAATGGCCTTCGGGCGGGCATGGCGACGATCCTAGCGGGAAAGTCAACGTTCTCAATCTATGCGTTCGCCTACCTTGCATTCTCATCTATACGGAGGCAGTCTAGGAGTACGCACGGATCACGGTAGCCCGCTGAGGACCGACCCGTGGCCCGAACCCCCCCAAGTCCGAGAGATGCTCATGAGTCACAGGACCGCCGCCACCGCGCCCCTGCTCGCCTGGTCCCGCGTCTTCCCGGCCACCCCAGCGCAGATCCAGGAAGCACGCCGGTTCCTCGCGCAGATCCTTGATGGCCGCCCGGCCGCTTACGACGCCATCCTGTGCCTCAGCGAAGTAGCTACCAACGCGGCGGTGCATAGCCAGTCGCGCAGGCCGGGTGGCCGCTTCACCGTCCACGCCGCGATACACGCCGGCCTACTGCGGGTCGAAGTCCGCGACGACGGCGGACCTTGGACCTGGCCCATGCGCAGCCACGACGGGCAGCACGGACGCGGATTACTCCTCGTCGCCCAGCTAGCCGACGACTGGGGCCGCAGCGGCGACAGCACCACAGGATGGACCGTCTGGTTCACCATACGGGCGGAATTGGCAACCGATGCAACATAGCGCGCGGTCCGAAGAGTCTGGAGGTGAGTAGGAATGACGGGCACAGCAGACAGGCACACACGGCCCCTTCGGGCTGTTGATCCGCAATTTCGTGACCGCCGACACGCATGCCGCAATGTTGCATCGAAGGCAACAGTGGTCATCTGGGCACCGTCCTGCACGGAGCGCCTACCCCAACGTCCTAGCCGACCTCGTGGCGAGCCGCAGCGACGGGGGATGCAGGGAATAGCGCATGGTTCGAATAATTGCTCTCCGCCAGTACTGACCCTCAGCGGCCCAGCCACCGCCGCCAGCCCACAACACCCCGAAGGAGAAATACCCATGACCGACTCCCGCCCTGCCACCGCCGCAATCGCTCAGTACGACACGGAGCACATGCGTGCGATCGAAGCCGGGCTCACCGCCTGCGGCCTGGTCACCCACCTGACCGACTCCCGCGCTGGGCTTGACTTAACCGCGACCCTGAGCCCGTCCGGGAAGCGCGAAGCCGAGATCATTATTGACGAAGACGGTTTTACTGAACTGCGTTACTGGAATGCGCCCGGAACCCCGCCAGCCGAGGTCACCGCCACCGCACTCCGCGTCCTCCGCGCCGCCACCAGCCCCGAATGACCGCAGGCCCAGCCGCATGACCACCTGGCATCCCCATAGACCAGCGAACCCCCGGGTTTCATGATCTACGAAGGGTTGACGCCAAATAGTGCACAGTGCGACCCGGGGTCGCGGCGGTGTACCCGCTGTGTGTCAGCGCGGTGATTTGTGCGCTCTATGCGCGCATTTCGCACCGCGCAGATCCGCCATGGCGCTGGCACCCGGGAGCGCACGGAAGCCAGGCACTCGCCTGGGGCTGGCGATGCACCAGGGATCAGGGTGACGGCGCCTGCGCAGCGTGGCCCAGCGACACCATCCGGCCCTACCGGCTTGACCAAGAACATGGGGACACCTCCAGCACCCGCCACCGACCCCAGCAATTCCCGTTCAGTACAACGCCCTGTAACCCGATCAACGGGCCTTTGAACGGTGGCATGAGGAGCCACGCCGGATGATAAGCATGATCGTGGGCAGCAAATGACCTGATTGCTCGGACGAGGCCGACGGTGCGCACGGGAGGAACGATGACGCAGCGCTTTGAAGAGGAAGCGTCTCCGACCGGGAGGCGAGCGGCTCCGGCCGAGACGGGCGCGGTTCCCGCCGAGACGGAAACGGTGCCCGAGGCCATGGTGGCCGAGTTCTCGTCCCTGACGACTGCTTACTGCTGGGTGATAACCGAGGATCTCGTCGCCGGTTATGACGGTGCCGTGCCGAGCGTCGTCGGCACGTACGGGCCGCTGGAAGCGGGGCTCAGTGACCTCCACGAGGCTCTGTGCGCGGGCCGGTGGTTCCGGCTCGCCTTCGACGGCGGCGCGGCGTGTGCGGTGGGCCGCATCTATGACCCCAGCGGAGAGAACGACCGTGCCCCCCTGGACGAGGTCGGCCTGGAGACCTGGGGAGCCAACGCGATCGAGTACCGCCAGGGCGGCCAGTGGGAACCGGCCTGACCAGCTGCGAATGTCAGACTAGATTGCGAGTGATCTTGGGAAGGTCAGATTTGCTCCGCGAGTGGAGTCACTCGCGGATCTCGACGGCTTGCCGGACGTGGTGGCGACGGGTCCGCACGGCGAGGTCGATGAGCGTGACCAGGACGATCAGGGAGGCAGCGCCCCTGGCGGCCTGGTCGGTCGGAGTCGCCGTGAAGATCGGGCCCGCTCCGACCGCCCAGGTGAGCACGATGCACGTGACTACGCCGTACACCATGTCGGCCTGGCGGATCCGGGGCCGCCACCGCCCCTGCCACAGCAACGTCACCTGGAGGATCAGGCCGACGATCATAAGGCCGAGCACGACCGGCCCGCGCAGCTGGAGAAAGCCCTCGTCATAGGTGAACGCATGGTACGCCGCTGGCGCGGCGCGGCCCCTGGAGACTGCCCTGATCAGCCTGGCCGGATCTATCAGCACGAGCGTGCCGAGGGCGAAAAAGACGATCGCGGCTGCCCGGCCGGGCCTGCTGATCCGGCCGGTGGGGATCGGGTGTGGCTTCCACCGGGCGTCCGGTCGGCGCCGCCGGGCCCACGCGGCGACGGCGAAGCCCACAACGAGCAGGCCCAGCCACGCGAACACGCCGGTCCACGCCTTTTCGGTAGCCTGCCCCAGGTTCCGCTGCGGGCCCGCCGGGCCGGCGAGTTCGTTGAGTATGGCACCAAACGGGATCAACACGGCGCCAGCCATCGCGAGGGTGAGGAATCTACGGGTGTCCGCCGGGTCGATGAGGGTTACCGGCGAGCCGTAGCGCGCCGCTACGTCAGCTGGCCGGCCGAAGCTGGCCAGCAGTTCGCGCGCCGCCTGCTCGCGCGATGCCTGCCCGCTCGCTGCGGCGCCGGCCTCCTCGCGCAAGAGCATTCGCAGCTCTTGCGCCACGTCGCGGCGCTGCTTGCGCGGCAGGAGCATGACAACGTCGGCCACGTAACTGTCGATCAGATCGTCAGCGGTCATCGCACTGTTTCACCTTCCAGGAGGTGGTCCATCGCCTTGTTGAGGCCGCGCCAGGAGGCGGTCAGCCGCTGGTAGAGGTCTGTGCCTTCGGTGCTGAGTACGTAGTAGCGCCGCGGCGGCCCCTGCGTGGTACGCCATTCGCTGGTCAGCACGCCCTGCGCCTCCAGCCGGCGCAGCAGTGGGTACAGCGTGCCTTCCTCGATCGGCAGCCCTCTATCCGCCAGAGACTGACGTAGTTCGTAGCCGTAACGCAGCGTACGGAGCTGTGAGAGGACCGCAAGGACGACGACGCCGCGGCGCAGCTCCTGTTCGAGCTTGTCGGAGGCACTACTTACCATGCGGCATACAGTACCATGTGGCACACAGTCCAACTCCCGGTCACGATGCCGTAATCGCGGAGTTCAATCGCGCCGATCTCCAGGGTCAAAGGGGCACCGCAGGCCCAGGCCGACAGCCTCATTACACTTCGGCGATATGGCCGAGTTCTTTGACGCCGTCGAGCGAGCACAGCTCAGCGACCTGCTCGACGAACTCGGTCCCGAGGCGCCGACTCTCCTGGAGCCGTGGACGGCCCGCGATCTCGCCGCGCACCTCGTCCTGCGCGAGCGCGACCACCTCGCTGGCCCCGGGCTTGTCCTGCCCGGTGCGTGGGGCCGCTTGGCTGAACGACGACGAAGAGCGCTCGCGCTGAGGGACTTCACCTGGCTCATTGCGACGTTCCGGTCGGGACCGCCGCCCGGCTTCTTCCGTATCGGATGGGTGCGCCGGCTACCGAGCCTCAACGAGTTCTTCGTTCATCACGAGGACGTTCGCAGAGCCAACGGCCGCGGCCCCCGGACCAGCGAGCAGGCCATGGAGGAGGCCCTGTGGCGCAACGTGCGCCGCGGGCGCTGGCTCCTCGCGCGGCGGCTGCGCGGCGCAGGTCTTGAGCTTCAGTGGGCGGGGACCGCTCAGACCGTCCGGGCCCGGCGGGGGGA
>JAWWPY010000338.1:0-8402 GCA_033854735.1 Streptosporangiaceae bacterium
GGCCAAAGGGTCAGGAATCGCTGACAGATCGTCCAGGTGGTCTTCAGATCCTCCTCCTACGGTGTGCTCAGGGACACGATGAGGTGCTGGGCAGGGAGGGGCAGGAGCCGTGCGGGAGAGCGTGACCATCTGGTACCGCGGAGCGAGTTACCAGCTCGGGCGAGGGCAGCATTTTTACGGGATCTGGGCTGCGGGTGGGCCGCGGTCCCAGCCGCTGGAGCGGTGGCCAGAAACCCCTGAGGGCTGGTCCGCCGCGTGGTCCCGGTTCACGGCGATCGAGGCGCCAGGCACTGTCGTCCATTTCAGTCAGCGCACCGCCCCGGTCGCCAGTGCGGTCAACGCGGTAGTCCTGCTCGCCGCCGGTGTCGCCTGCGGGATCGCCGGGCTGTTCCCGGCCTATCTTTCTGGATCGAGCCTCGTCCAGCAGCCCGCCAGTCTGGTGCCTCATGCGATCTACCTGGCCGTATGGACGGCCAGTGCCCTGCTCATCTGGTCCGGTGGTTCCCGCCGCCGGGTGGGCACGCTCCTCGGGCTGGGAACGAGCATTGTCACGTTCGGATTCTTCTTCGCGGACGTCGGCGCAGTGATGGCCGGAGGCACGCATGTGCTGGGCCTGGGCCTGGTCCTCGGGCTTGTCGGCTGGCTGGCGTGCACGGCCGGCTCAACGCTGGCCTTCGGGTTCCGGTCGGCCGGCGCGCCCCGCAGGCCGCAGGCCCGCGCGACGCGTCCCATCGTGCTCTTGACGCTCGCCGTGCTGGCTGCGGTGGGCGCGGCAGCCGCGTTCGCCCCATCGTGGGACAGCTATACGCTGCGGACAGCGGCCGGGCTGACGCAGTTCGTGACCGCAGGCAACAGCTTCGCGAATCCCGCCCCGGTGATCGCCGGGGACGTCGCCGTGATGGTGGCGCTCGTCGTGGTCGTCGTCGCCGCCGTGCTGTGGCGCCCGATCCGCCTGGGCGCCGCGTTGCTCGCTGGTGCGGTCATCCCGATGGCGGCTCAGGTGATCTCGGCACTCGTCCAGGTCGGCGAGCCGACCTCGCCGGCCCAGTTTGGGATCTCACCGGCTCAGGCCGCGCAGGCCGGGCTCACGATCAGCAGTGGTGTCACGCCGGCGTTCTGGATCTACTGCGCCTTCGTCGCGGCCCTGGTCATGATGTGCGCCTCGATGCTGATCCCGCCTCGTCCGTTCCGGCCGGCCGGGCAGGCCGTCGTCCCAGCGGGGAGCATCCCGTCGCCAATGCCCGCAACGGCCATGACCCCAGAAGATAGCCGCGATCTCGCGGGCACCGCTGGCCGCCAGGACGGCCCGGCCGCCTGACGCGTAGTCATCCATCGTCGCGAGTGCTCAACCGCCCGACTCGACCCGCAGCTTGAGCCCCTGGGCGAACTTGTCGAAGGACGGGCCCAGGTCGGGCATCGATCGCCAGATCATTCCCAGAAGCGGGCCGGTGTACTGCTCCCGCATATGAAACGCGGTGCCACCATCCGCGTCCGGGGACAAGTCGTAACTCCGTACGCCTCGGAACAGGCCGAAAGGCATCCCACCACTGAACCGCAACTGTACGGGCGGCTCGAACGTCGTCACCTTGACCGGAAAGGTGCGGCCCGGTGCCGCCTGTGAGCGGATCTTTATGGTCTCGCCCAGAGCGATCCGCCCCTCAACAGCGTCGACGCCAGAATCCCAGGCCGCCCAGCGCGCCCCGTCACTCAGGACCGCCCACACCGCCTCTGGGCTGGCGGCGATCCTCGCCGTCGCTTCGTAGTACCGCATCCGACCACTCCTTGAGCATTGGTAACAGCCAGGCTACCGTAACGCATCAGTTACCAATGTGCGACTCATGGGCTGGTGGAGACCCTAGGTGCTGCGGTCATGCTCGCACTGATGGTCGGCGTCGGCGCAGGCGAGGCGGTTGTCGGCACTGGCTGCGGGGGCAGGGTTGTCGGTGCTGGCCCAGGAGGCGCTGTCGTCGGCCCACCCGGTGGGTTCGCTTCCGGCGACGCCGGTACAGGCGTCCCGATCGCCCGCACCGGCTGCGGCGGCGCGGTCACGATCACGGTCATCACCGGCCGGGGCGCGACGGTCACCCGATGCGCTACAGGAAGACCAGGAGCGAAACCCATCACCGGCGATGGCACCGCGGCCGGCCCGGCCGCCGTCCTGGTACGGGGCTGCGTGACCGTCCGGACCTTCGGGCCCGCGGGCACGATCTCCCGGAGAATGCGGCCGGGGGAATAACCCTCCGCCGCGCCGCACGCCACGCCTGCCGCGACGATCGCTAACGCGATGCCGAGGCTGGTGCCCACGGTCCCGGCGGTGGCCCAGTCCAGCTTTCTCCGCTTTCGCGTTGGCCTATGCTGCTCCAGCTCTTCCTGGCTGAACAGCGGGCCAGTGTTCTCGTAGCCGGTAAGCTCCCCGCCGGTCGCGACCGGCGGCTTAAACTGCGCCAGCTCGTCCTGGCTGTACAGCGGCCCCGTCGGCACGTAGCCAGTCGGCTCACAGCCGGCCGGCTCATCCCCAGTCGTCATTGTCTGCCGTCCCCCATAGTTACGTTCAAGACGCACGGGGGCATCTGGAGGTTTACGTAGAGCAAGCATGATGTTACGTAGAGCTGCGCAGCCTCCTTGAAGCGACGACGTCAGCCGGCCTGGCCGCCCGGGGCCGGCAGTGAGCGTGGTGAATGCATGATCACCACACTCCCTGCCGACCATGCGGTGTGTCAGCGCCCGCGCGTGCCAGCGGGCCGGATCTGGCGGTACCGCCGTGCGCCGACCCCGGCCAGCAAGGTGCCGGCGCCGATCACGGCGAGCCAGGGAAGCGGGGAGGGGCCCGGCCGGGCCGCGGTGCCGCCCAGTCCGGTCGCGGCGCCGCCGCTGGGCCGGACCTGGCTGCCGGCCGCATCTTCCAGGTCGGTGATGCGCAGGCGGCGCGCGCCGTCCAGCACCACCAGCGTGTGGATCGTGTCCGCCGGCAGCGAGAGGTCCAGGGACGCGTCCTCGCTGTCCCCGGCGACGCGCACGATCCGGGTCCCGGCGGTGACCGCCTGGTAGGACGTCGTCCTGGCGAACTGCAGCTTCCGGGTGAGCATGCGCCCGCCGAACGTCACGCTGACCATGTGCTGGCGCAGCGATGCCTGGATCACCCGGACCAGTGCCTGCCCCGCTGGCGCGGCCAGCGTGTCCCTAAGCACCTGCAGCCGCAGTCCGGACGCGGGTCCCATCCCGGCCACCGTGCAGGCGTCCCCGGGGCGGACCCGGAACGCGGTCGACAGCACCGGCTGCGCCGTCGCCGGAGCGCCCGCCGCCCGCATCGATACCGTGTAGTCCCCGGTCGGGAGTTCCTGGTACGGCGAGACCGTGCCGTAGCTGACGTGCCGGAGCACCAGGCGGGCACTCGGATCGCCGAAGGAGTACAGGTACACATCCACCGGCGGGGTGTTCGGCGACAGGTGCGCGAGCCGGACCCACCCGGCACCCGGCGACGCCCACGCCGGGACCGCGCTGAGCAGCCCCGCCGACATCACTACGGCCACCGTCATGGCCGTCCGAAGTACCTTCTGCGGCAATCTCATTGGTCCCCATCCCTCCCAGGTGACCAGGTCCAAGGCCTGGTCACGAGCGTGTCCGTGTCATTGATCAGGTGTCGCTTGTCGTTGATCGGGGTCGTTGATGTTGATCGGGGTCGTTGATTAGGCGTCATTCCGGTCAGCTGGCGGCCTGCGTCTGGAGCAGCCCGACCGGGCTGGGTGCGGCGAACTCGATGCTCAGCACGGACGAGCCTCCGGCCCCCCGGACGATGGCCGCCTGCGCCGGGAGGTACGGCGGGCGCTGCGCGCGGACGAAGGCGAGCATGCTTGGCAAGCCAGCTGCGCGGCCGGCGGCGCGGGCGGGCACGGCGAGCTGGATGGCCCGCAGCGGCATGCCCGCGCTGGCGCCGGGACCGGAGTCCCCGAAGGCCGTGACCTGCACGGGCTGGGCTGCGGCCAGCGCGGCCAGTGTGGCCAGCAGGCGGGCGTCCACCTGGCCGGCGATGAGTTCGCTGCGGGCCGCGGCCGAGACGCTGATCCGGGGGTTCTGCAGCAACTGGGCCCCGGCTCCCCGGCGGGCGGCCAGGTCCGAGGCGAGCGCGGCCCGGTAGGCGGCGGCCCCGTCCAGCGCGACGGCGCGCACGTCGATCCGCAACCTGCCGGAGCCGAAGCTCGCGAGGATCCCCGGCGCGTACACGCTCGTCAGACGGCCGCCGAACTGGCTGCGCACCGCAGCCGTCGCCATCACCACGTCAGAGCCGAGCGGGTCGGACGCCGCCGTCAGCAGCACCAGCAGGTTCTCCGCCGAGATCCCGTGCGCCTGCAACGCGGAGCACATCGCCGGGTCGCAGGCCACGATCACGTGCCCGCCGATTTGCCGGGCCGCCCAGGCCGCCGCGTGACCACGCACGGCCGCCGCCTGGCTGTCTGGTGCGCCTGCGCGGGTGGGCGCGGGATGCCGGGCGGAGAAGACCCCCGTCGCCCCGGCGGCCAGGAAGGCCGACACGATCACCGCTACCGTCGCCGGGCCGAGCAGGCGCAGCCGCTGCCGCACAGTCCCGATCGTCGGCCCGGCTTCTGGCTGATCCCCGCGGGCCAGGCCGCGGGCCTGGAGCAGGTGGTAGCTGGCTTCAAGCGGGGCATACCGGTCCTGGGGCCAGGCCGTGATGCGGCGGCGCCAGTATTCGGCGGCCCGGTGGTGCGCACCGGTCACCTCGTCGCCGCGCTGCGCCTCGGCCAGGCGACGGTGGAGTTCACAGGCGGTCCATCGATGCACGAAGACCGACGGCGGCTCGCCGCTGGGATCAGCCGCCAGCAGGCCGGTGGCCGCGCACTCAGCGACCAGGCCGGCGAGTCCGGCGGCCCGGCTGTGCTCACGGCCCGGGAGCAGCAGGACGTCGTGGCCGACGGGCGCGCGATAGACCGATGCGCCGATGAGCAGATCCTGCGCGTCGGCGCTGAGGCGCCCGAAAAGCTCGCCGAGCAATAGGTCGCCGGCGACCAGAGCGATCATCTCCGCGGTCGCCGGGGGGAGCTCGGTGGGAGCATCCGGGCCCTTCCGCAGCACTGGCCGGCCGGTCCTGTCCTGGATCGCCCGGGCGAGGCGGCGGGTCACGTCTGGGAAAGGGACCTGGCCGGCCCCGAGCAGCGCGTCCAGGTATTCCATGGCGCGGGGATGGCCGCCCAGCAGCCGCCACGCGCGGTCCAGCTCGCGATCGCCAAGCAGCCCGAGCGCGGGCAGCGACATGGCCAGCCCGGCAGCACCCAGGCGTGACAGCGGGCCGAGGTGCCGGAACCCGAGGGCTTGCCCGCCGGCCCCGGGCAGGGTGAAGGCATGGCGGCAGGTAATCAGCAGCCGGGCCAGATGGGGTTCGCCGGTCCAGCTCGCCAGCAGGCCGGCCAGAGCCGGGTCACGAACAGTCCACCGGCCGGATTCCGCAGCGAGGTTGTCATCAAAGTTGTCCAGGACGACCAGGACCGGCACGTGGCCGAGGACATGCTCGCTGAGCAGCGCCAGCCTTTGGGCCCACGACAGGTCGATACGGTCAGCCGCCTCCACGGCCTCCGCCGGGACACCGCCACGGGCCGCGACCACCGGGTGATGGCGAAGGGCTGCGGCGAGCCCGGCGAGAAAGCCGTCGGCCGACACTTCGCCGCTGATGACCGTGGTCATGCGCTCGGGTTCGAGGCGGCCGATCCGCGCGGTGACCTCGGCGGCCAGCGTGGACTTGCCGATTCCGCCGATGCCGTACAGCACCAGCCCGGCCATGGCCGAGCCCGTCAGGTCCGCCGACCAGCGCCGCCGTTCGATGGACCGGACCGGCAGGGACGCGGGCCGGGGCGGCTCACCCTCAGCCGCTCGGGCGTGCCGGGCCGAGTGCGGTCCGCCAGCCGGTTCCTCGCCCCGCGTTTCCTTCGCCTCGGGCGGTGTGGCTAATACCGGCGCCGCCTGAGCCGGTATTACTAAGCTGCTTAGCCGCAAATGGAGCATTTTCACCGCCATAAGGCCTGGTCCTCCGGGCGATCCCGGGTGGCCACAATAGCAACGATATATAGCACGCTGAACGCCCACCGCAGATTCTTTCCGGATTTGCTTCTGCTTGCCCACGGGAACACCATCAGCGCGCGCGGGCAAATCGAAGCGAATAACCCCAGGTTTTCATGGACTATGCCGATAAAAGCTTTTAGTAGCAATTGTCCGATCAGGCGTCAGCGACCACGCGCGGTGCCTGAATACCCGAGACCGGCGATTCCGCTGAGCAGCCGAGAAGCCAGCGGGGGGGGCGACTACGCTGGCGCGGCGCGGTACATCCAGAACGTAGCGGGTACAAATCGTCGGATGAAGAGAAGCCGGATGGCGCGCGGCATGCTCGCCGCAGCCCTCCTGGCCGTGACCCTGGCTGCCGTGCCCCTTACTGCCGCGGCCCCGGCCAGCGCCAGGGCGGCCGCAGGCCGCGGTGACGGGAGCGGCCTGAGCCCTCAGCAGCGTTCCGTCCTCTTACACATCGCCCGCGACACCTGGAAGTTCTACGCCGCCGACGTGGCCCCCACCACCGACCTGCCGATGGACAACCTGGGCCCCGGGACCGTCCGCGGGGCCTACACCTCGGCGTCCAACATTGGTGTCTACCTCTGGGCGGTCATCGCCGCCGATGACCTCGGCCTGATCAGCCGGCCGCAGGCCCGCTCGCTGGTCACCGCCACCCTGACGACGGTGAAGGGCCTGAAACGCTTCGGCGGATTCCTCTACCAGTGGTACGACACCACCACCGGCGACACCATTCGCAACCCGGGCGACATCGACTGCCAGGCCGATACCACTCCCACCCAGGACAACTGCTACTTCCTGTCCGCCGTGGACAACGGCTGGTACGCCTCCGGTCTCGTCGTCGTCCGGCAGGCCCTGCCCGAACTGGCGCCGTTGGTGAACAGCCTGATCGCACCGATGAACTTCGGCATCTTCTACGACAGCCGGCCGCAGACGGCCTGCAACACCAACCCCGCCGTCGCCGGGAACCAGCCCACCGGGCAGATGTACGGCGGCTACTACGCCGGCCAGGGCCCCGCCGGATACCACAACGGTGCCCTCTACAGCGACCCCCGGATCGCGATCTACCTGGGCATGGGGCTGCACCAGATGCCCGGCGACGTCTGGTGGCGCACCTGGCGGACGCTGCCACCGCAGCAATGCTCCACCGACCCCGACTTCTCCTGGCAGGGACAGTGGCCGGTCGGCGGCTACTGGCAGACCTACACCGACCCGCAATCAGGCAGGCGATTCCGCGTCTGGGAGGGCCACTACACCTACCCGGGCACGTCCCTGAGCTACGTCCCGACCTGGGCAGGCGGCATGTTCGAAGCCCTCATGGCCAACGAGGTGGTGCCCGAGACCACCTGGGGGCCGCGCAGCTTCGGCCTCAATGACCTCCGCAACGCCCAGGTGCAGGTCACCTACGACACCCAGGTGCTCCACGATCCCGTCTGGGGCATGTCACCATCCAGCACGGCCGATGACACCGGAGGCTATGCCGCCTACGGCGTCGAAGGACTGGGCTTTCCGGCCGGGCATCAGCTTTCCCAGGACATTGTCCCCGGCACCACCGAGGACGTCGTCACCCCGCACGCTTCCTTCCTCGCCCTCAGCGTGCTGCCCCAGCAGGCCTACACCAATATCGAGACGCTGCGGCGCCTCTACCCCGGCCTCTACACCACAGATGGCGGCTTCTACGACGCGGTCAACCCGGCCACCGGCACCATCGGGCACCGCCGGCTGGTACTCGACCAATCCATGATCATGGCCGCCATTGACAACGCCCTGAACGGCAACGCCATCCAGCGCGACTTCGCGAGGGACCCCATCTCCTGGGCCGCGAAAACCTACCTCTCCATGGAAACCATGTCGATCCGCTAGCTGGCCACCCGGCGCCCTAGTGGCCGAGGTGCGAGTGAGTGGCGGGGAGATCTGAGACCGGCCTTGACCCAATACCCCTAACGGTTTAGGATCCTGAACCGTTAAGGGAGGAGGGAGCATGCAGCAGGAAGTCGTGCTGGCGATGCTGGCGAAAGAGCCGTCCCACGGGTACGAGCTGCGAGCTCGTCTGGCCCGGGCGCTCGGACCGGTGGCCGAGGGGATCAACGAAGCCCAGATGTACGTCACGCTCTCCCGGCTGGAGAAGGGGGGCTTCGTCGCGCGGCTCGACGCGCCGGCCCAGCGGTCCGACCGGAAGGTGTACTGCCTCACTCCCGCCGGCCAGGAGCGGGTGACGGAATGGATGTCGGACGTGAGCTGGCCGCGGCCCGACCTCGCCGAGTTCCACATGAAGCTCATCGCCGCCGCGCAGGGTGCGCTCGCCGACCCGATCAGCCTCATCGACGCCC
>JAWWPY010000339.1:0-2835 GCA_033854735.1 Streptosporangiaceae bacterium
GGCGAGCGGCTCCGCCTGGCGACGGCCTTGCTCGTCAGGTGGGCGGGCGGCCAGGCGGCCCGCCGTCCGGCTCGCGCGCGGCACGGCGGACCGCCCAGCCCGGCTGTCGTGGGCAGAATCCACCGGCCGCTCGCGGAGCTGCACGACCGCCTGGCGATCCTGGTCGCCGCGGCTCGGGACGCTGGGGCATTGCCTGCGGACACCGAACCGGTGCTGGCCACCAGGTTCGTGGTCGCCGTGGTGCTGGGGACCCGGGCTGAGCTAGGACGTTCTGGGCATCCGGAGATCGCGCGGCGGCTGCATGAATTCATCCTCGGCGGCCTCGGGCTGCATGAGGACCGCGCCTGATCTGTTGTGGCCGCAGCCGCAGTGGGGGCAGCGGAGTTTGGCTGACGGCATTCTGGGCTGGGGTTCGGCAGCCTGGGCCGCCGTCCGGGCCGCCCGGGTCTGGGTCGTGGCGGCCTGGGTGGCGGGAGTCCGGGTGGCGGGAGTCCGGGTGGCGGGAGTGTGGGTGGCGGTGGCCGGTGGTGCCTCGCTCCGTGCCATGGTCTTCTCGCCGTGCTGCCGGCCCCAGCTGGTGGCGAGCGCCGCGGCCAGGATCAGGCCGAGCGTGCCGGCCAGCGCCACCGCGGCCTGTGCCCCGACCCGCTGCGCGAGGGCGCCCCCGGCCAGGATGCCGAGGCCCTGCGCGGCCAGCAGCCCCGACTGGGCGACGCCGAATGCGCGGGCCCGGCCGGAACGTGGCAAGGCGCGGATGAAGGCCGCCGCGGCGGCGAGCTGGTACGCCCCGCCCGCGCCCGCGAGCACCCAGAGCGCCAGCACCAGCCAGAACGGCGGATGCAGCAAGCTCACGATCAGCGGGGCGCAGGAGAGCATGGCCAGCCAGCCCATCGGGCGCATCCGGTCGGACGGCCTCGCCAGGTGCCCGATCGCGAATGCGCCAACGAGTGTTCCCGCTGGCATCGCGGCCATCAGCAGCCCGACAGTGAGCGGGCCACCGCCAAGCGTCCGCGCGTAGGGTGCGGCCAAGCCCTCGGGCACCACCGCGAACCCCGCTAGCCAGCCGAAAAACACCAGGGTACGAAGGGTCCGGTCGCTGAAGACGAGGACGGCACCCTCCCGGGTGAAGGCCAGCATCGAGGGTTGCGCTTCGGTGTGGCGGCCTGGTGCGGGCCGCGGTTCCACCCACCGGGCGACGACCGCAGCGGACAGGCAGAACGAGAGCGCATCCAGCGCGAGTGCTCTGTGCGGGCCGAGCGCGGCCACGGCTCCCGCGCCGAGCACGAAGCCGGCGATCTGGCTGATCTGGAAGGTGACGTTCCCGATGGCGGATCCGGTGAGGAACTTCTCCGGTGGCAGGATGTCGGGCAGCAACGCCGAGCGGGCGGCAGCGAATGGCGGGCCCAGCATGACCGTGCCGAACAGCAGCGCGCACAGTCCAGCGAAGGGCATCTGCGGTAGTGCCATGACCGCCACCAGGCCGCCGCGGATCAGGTCAAGCGTGATCATGGCCCGGTGCCGGGGGAACAGGTCGGCCAGCCCGGAAAGGAGCGGGCCGCCGACGATCGGCGGGATGTACGTCAGGGCATACGCCAGGGTGGTAAGGAACGCCGACCCGGTCTTGCCGTAGACGAGCACGGCGATGGCGACTTGTGCGACCTGGTCACCCGTGTAGGAGAGGGCCTGGGCCGACCAGAGGCCGCGGAACTCCCGGAAGGCGAACACATCGCGGCAGGGCGTTGGGCGCTGCTCCGGCTGACGATGCCGGCCAGAGCGGGATTCTGTTGGGGGTTCTGTTCGGGGTTCTGTCGGGGACGCTGCTCGGCGCTGGGAGCCTCCGCTTGGTAAGGCGGTGCACTCCTCCGATTGCTCAGCACGGATAGTCACGGTTGTCTCACACTCTGCGACTGGTGTCCGATGGCCTGGGGGGATTCGGTCATGGTTCGTAGTTACAGTGAGTCGTATGTCGATTGCCTACCGTGTCGGATTTTCGCGGAGTGCGCAAGGGGTCTGGGGATGATCGTCGTAGTCATTGGCGTTAACGCTGTGTATGGAGGCTCGTTATGAGGCGGAATGGGTGGCCCTGGGGGACTGGGCCGGGTGCGCTGGTACCGGCCTCGGACAACGCGCTTTGCCGGGCACGCTTCTGTCCCCTATGCTGGGGCGGTCCCCGACGGCGGGCGCCACGGGTTCACGGCGGCGGTAGCTGTCGTAAGCCCCCATCGTCTAGCGGCCTAGGACACCGCCCTTTCAAGGCGGCGGCACGGGTTCGAATCCCGTTGGGGGTACTGCTGGCTTACGCCAGCGGCGCAAGGTCCTGTAGAGCAGTTTGGAGTGCTCGCCACCCTGTCAAGGTGGAGGTCGCGGGTTCAAATCCCGTCGGGACCGCTCAGGCCAGGGGGCGGCAACGCCCAGGCACGGTCAGGTAGCTCAGTTGGTATGAGCGTCCGCCTGAAAAGCGGAAGGTCGGCGGTTCGACCCCGCCCCTGACCACCCGTTTTGAGCAGGTGAAACGCTGCTCTTGTTCTTTCTGGCAGTGCTGTCTTGCTAACACCTTTGCTAACGCGAGCTGGTGACTGCCTGGGCGAAGATGTCGCCGACGCCTGCCGCGTGCTCGCGCAGGACATGGGCGTAGACGCGCAAGGTCACGGCGGGATCGGCGTGGCCAAGGCGCGC
Organism: Streptosporangiaceae bacterium; assembly: GCA_033854735.1. Taxonomy (GTDB): domain Bacteria; phylum Actinomycetota; class Actinomycetes; order Streptosporangiales; family Streptosporangiaceae; genus JAWWPY01. Next base: position 2,677 of record JAWWPY010000339.1, read on the forward strand.
GGCGACGACGTGGACCGGGACCCCTGCCAGGAAACTGGTAGGGAGCGGTTTACCAACCGCGTCGAATACCTCAAGTTGAGGAACGGCGAGATGGGGCTCTTGTCCTCGTTGGTGCGTCTTTTCCGTTGCCTCAGCTGCATCAAACGGTCACGTGACGTC
>JAWWPY010000340.1:0-3870 GCA_033854735.1 Streptosporangiaceae bacterium
GCTTTATCGCTTTCCGTGCGGCCCCGGCCGACCGCGCCGGGCTCCGGGCCCTCGACGCACACCTGGATTCCTACCTGATCCCGGCGGCCGGCTGACGGTGGTCGCCCGCCTCACCGAGGAGTTCAAATGCGGCACCCGCCGGCCAGCGGCTGGTGGTCCGGGTCGTGGCTCCCCGGTGTTCGGCGCGTGCGTTTGCTTACCGGAGTTGGGGCCGTATCCCGTCGAGGATGATCTGGGCGAGGTGTGCTGAGCGTTCGCGGCTGGTCTCTGCGCCGGCGTGGCGGATCGCGGCGAAGGCACCGGCGACGAGTGCCATCACCTCGTCGGCGGTGAGGTCGTGGCGCACGGCGCCGGCTGCGTGCGCGCGATCGAGCAGGTCTGCGACATGGCGCGTGAGGTCTGCCGCGACGCCCGGGGCGGCGGTGCGCAAGTCGAACTCCGCGGCCGCGAGCGCGCTCTTGACCGCTACGTTCTCGGCGCCCGTAGCCATCATCCGGGACAGCAGGGTAAACAGGGCTGCGGGATCGCCGGTGGCGGCGAGCACTTCTGCCTCCGCCACCAGCTGCTTCAGCATGTCGGTCGCGACGGCGAGATACAGCGCTTCCTTGGTGGGGAAGTGCCGGTGAACGGTGCCGGGGCCGACACCCGCGCGGCGGGCGATCTCGTCGAGGGAGACGCCAAGACCCTCCGCCGCGAACAGCTGCTGCGCGGTCCGCAGCACCCGCTCGCGATTGCGGCGCGCGTCAGCACGCAGCTCACGGTCACTCCCGTGAGCTGCCGGCGACTTCGCCGGGGCGGGCTCAGGAGGTCGGCTGGACATGTCGGTATCAGCATAACCGGGGCGCCGCACCGTATACTCTGGCCGTAACCGGGGCGACGCACCGCTTACCGGCTCGCGTCGCTCATCGTGACCCGATCCACCAGCCACGAGGAGATCACGCCGATGACCACACGCGACGACGCGAGCGCCCTGGTGCAGCGGATGCAGGAGTGCTTCAACACCCGGCAATTCGACGAAGCCGACGATCTGTTCACCCCCGGCTTCTTCAGCCATCCGCTCGGCAGCACCGGGTTCGAGGCAGGCAAGAACGCCTGGCGCCAGGTCGTTGCCCAATTTCCCGGCATGCGCGTGGTCGCCGAGGACATCCTGGTTGACGGCGACAAGGTCGCCGTCCGCTCGTCCGTCGAGGGGATCGCGCCCCCCGGCGGCGACTCGCGGCCAATGCTGATCGAGATCTTCCGCATCGACGACGGCCGGCTCGCGGAGATGTGGGGGATCACCGAGGGCCCGGACCCGCGTCTCAGCTAACGCCGCCGCCGACCCGACCATCTTTCCCGGCCCCATCCCCGATCCGTCGGCCGCGGCACTGGCGGGTCGACTGCGGGTGATCGGGGAGCCAGCCAGGATCAAGGTGCCTGACCGCATGCGCCACGTCAGCCGGCCACTGGCGAAAGCCCGGGCCAGCGGATCCGGCGCGGACGCGGGGCCAGGTATCCGGTGATCTCGCCGAGTGCGGTTTCGGCGGAGGTGCCGTCAGTGCCGAACACGGCCAGGCCGAATTCCGATTTAGCCGCCAGGGTGCTCATGGAGTACGGCAGGATCACCATGCCCTTGGACTCCCGGCCGAAGAAGCCCTTACGCAGCAGGGAATCCCGCAGCTGGGCATATGTCGTTATCGTGTTGCTCACGGGGAGGGCGTGCACCGCCACCGCCGACACAGCCTTCTCGTATCCCTGGCCGAACTGGGAGATGCACATGTCCGCCAGGATTCCGCCCAGGCCGCGCCTCGGGTTTATCTCCAGCGGGAACAGCGCGCCGTCGGACTCACGGTAGAGGAAATCGACATTCAGCGGGCCGCGGTACCCGCCGGCCGCGGTGGCCTCACCGATGGCTTCGCCCGCTTGCCGGACCTTCGCGGCGCAGTCATCGGGCATCGCCCCGACGCCCAGGGACGAGCCCATGTAGAACTTCCCGGCGTGCAGGAAATGTCGCCCGGCGCAGAGCGTGTAAGTTTTGCCGTCGTCCTGGACCATCCCGTTGTAGGAGACCGCGAGGATATCCCTGGGCGATCCGAGGAACTCCTCGACGAGCAGTTCGCCATCGTAGCCATCCGGGAGAATCCTGCCGACCGACTGCTGCAGTCGGCGGCGGCCCTTGATGACCCCCATCGAGTTGCCGCCGGCGCCGAACTCAGTCTTCATGATGGCCGGGCCGAACGCCAGCAGCGCGTCGTGCACCTGCTGCAGCAGGCCGGGCCCGCTGCGTACCACGGCCGCCCGGGTGAGCCGCAGACCCGGGCAGCGCGGGAGCGCGGCCTGGAAGTACTCCCTGGCCTGTACCTTCGAGTCGAGGCTGCGAGCACAGTCCAGGTGATCTTCCGGGGTCATCAGGTCAATGACCTCGCGCTTGGAGCGCTTGCCGATGGCCGCGACCAGGCGGGCGTACTCCGGCGTGGCCCCGAAGCTCTCGACCGCCACCGGCCCGTCAGCGGAGCCGCCATCCAGCAGCTCGACCACCTCCGCCAGGGTCCGCTCGTCGGCGGCCAGGTCAGTGCAGAGGGAATTGCCGGGCTGCGCCGACGTCAAAGCCCGGTAGGCCAGGCTCTGGTAACCAAGGATCGCGCTGAGATCCGCGGCCAGCAGTTCGTCCACCGGATACCGGGTGAGCACGAGCTTCCTGTCACCCGACCAGGCCAGCGCCGCATCTTCCGCCGGGAACCGTTCGCCGCGGGCGGGCGGGGTGAATTCGGGGAGGCCCTGCCGCTCGGGCTGCAGTCCCCACTCAAGGATGTTGCTGACGACGAGCCGGTCGAGCTGCGACCGGGATGGAGCAGTTTGCCCAGGGATCATTAGGGCATGGTACGGAAATTACCCAAATGTGCGCCGCCAAAGTCACCTAAGTACCGGCCCGTGGCTGGGGAAATCCTGGCCGTGGTCACTTCAGGCCATCGTGCCAGCGCTGAACGTAGTATTCCCGGGTGCGTTCGCACCCTTTCGGTAACGGCATCTCACCGCGCGGACATCGCGCCCGGCGCCGACGGCGGTGCCTTACCAGCCTGCGTAGCTCTCGATGAGGTGGCTGAACGCCCAGCGGGGCTGCCGGATGCCGGAGCAGGAGTTGCTGTCGATGGTGCCCGGGCAGCCCCCGTTGTCGCGCTGGATGGCCCAGATGGAGACGAGCGGCAGCCGGTGGGCGCGGGCGAACCGGGCGACCTTCCTGGTGTCACTCAGGTAGGTCACCTCGGTCTTCTTCGGGTAGTCATCGATGCCGGGCAGCAGCGTGATGCCCTCCAGGGCCCACAGCCGCGGCTGGCTGAGCCCCGGGTACAGCCGCCCGAGTTGCCGGTGCGTGCCGTCCAGCGCCTCGATGGCCGCGGTGCCCATCTCGATACCGGTCTTGCTGGCCTTGATGTAGTAGTCGAACGCCATGATGTTCACCGCGAACCGGACCCCGTCCGCGGCCGCGCTCTTGAGCACCGCGAGGCAGTTGGCGGGCAGGCCCCAGGGCTCGACGCCCAGCGTGAACGTGATGCGGACCCGGTGGTGGGTCCGGGCGGCCCAGTCCTGGAGCAGCCGGAGCGCGGCGCTGCGCCGCGCGATCCCGGCCGGGTTGCCCAGCGAGTTGGCCTCGACGTCCATGTCGAGGCGGGTCACGCCGTAGGTGGTGATCACGGACTCGTAGGCCCGGGCGATGGCGGGCACGCTCCGGCACGAGTCGGCGATCTCGGTGCCGCCCTGGTCGGCGCTGTAACCGCCGAAGGACGGGGTCACGTTCCCGCCCATCGCGCGCAGCCTCTTGATCTGGGCGGTGTAGCGGCCGCCTGGCTGGACCGGCTGCTTCGCGTTCCCGTTCCAGGTCACCGAGCAGGA
>JAWWPY010000341.1:0-12845 GCA_033854735.1 Streptosporangiaceae bacterium
GAGGAGGTCGTCGGGTGGGACGATCTCCTGGACGAGGCCGAGGCGGAAAGCATCATCGGCAGTGAGTTGGCCTGCGCAGAGCATGAGGTCCATGACTGCACCGATCGGCATGAGGCGGGGCAGCACATTGACGGCGATCCCGGCCAGGATCCCGCGCTTGACTTCAAAAGCGCCGAACGATGCGTTCGGGGAGGCGATCCGGATATCACAGCAGAGGCTGAGCTCCAGGCCGCCGGCGATGGCCACGCCGTTCACGGCCGCGATCGTCACCTTCTCGCACGCCGCCAGGCCGGCGATATCGGTGCTCGTGGCCACGGGCAGGCTCTGGCCGGACGATGCGTTGTCCGCCATCTCCTTCAGGTCAGCGCCGGCGCAGAATGCCTTCTCCCCGGCTCCGGTGAGGATGCCGACATGCTGCTGCGGGTCGGCTTCGAATTCCCTCACGGCTTCCACGAGCTCCGCGATGAGTGTGCCGCCCATGGCGTTCAAGCGATGAGGCCGGTTGAGTGTCCAGACGGTCGCGTGGTCATACTTGTCGACCAACAGATCGGTCATGTGCCTTCCTGCCAGATGTCGGGATAGGGTCGTCCGGGCTTAGCGGCTGCCGTGCCGGATCTGGGAAAACGGAACGTCCCGGTCGGGGGTCGGTTCCCGCGGCAGGCCGAGCACGCGTTCGCTGATCTGGTTGAGCTGCATCTCGGTCGTTCCGCCCGCGATGGTGGACGATCGCGCCACCAGAAAGGCCAGGCCCGGGGGGTCCGCCTGGTGCGCCGCCGCACCCTGGCCGGATGCGGGCCATAGGGCAGCCGCCTGGCCGGCGATACGCACCGACAGGTCAGTCTCGCGGTAGGGAACTTCGCCCCCGAGGAACTTGAGCAGCGAGGCTCCCGCCCCGGGCAGCAGGCCAAGCTCCAGCTGGGCGCTTATGCGCTGAGCGGCTAGGGGGTAGAGCGTTTCGAGGGTCAGCCACTCACCGATGAGCTGCCGGGTGGCGGCATCATCGAGCATCCCTGCTTCCCGGGCCTGGCTGATGACCTCATAGTCCTCCCCGGCGGGCGGGGCCGAGTGAGAGCGCGTATCGCTGAATCCTATGCCACCGACCATCTGCCGCTCGTGGTACAGGAGGCGCGACGCGACCGCCCAGCCGTCATTCTCGGCCCCCAGCAGGTTCTCCGCGGGAAGGCGGACGTCGTCGAAGAACTCCTGGCAGAACTCACTGGCGCCGGTCGCGAGCCGGATCGGGGAGATCGTTACCCCCGGGGTGGGCAGCGGTGTCACGATCATGGACAGCCCGTGGTGTTTCGTTGCCTCGGTGTCTGTGCGGGCCAGCAGGAGGCCGTAGTCGGCGACGTGCGCTCCGGTGGTCCAGATCTTTGAGCCGTTGACGATGTAGCCCGCACCCGCCCGGACCGCCCGGGTCCGGGCGCCAGCCATGTCCGAGCCTCCGCCGGGTTCGGACAGCAGCTGCACCCAGATGCCCTGCCCGGTGAGCATGCCCCGGAGGTAACGCTGCTTCTGCTCCTCCGTTCCGTAGTCCAGAATGGTGGGCCCCAGGATGCCGAGGGTGACGCTGAGTTGCGTGGGCATCTGGTAAGGGGACGTCTCCTCAATGAACACGGCCTGGTGCTCGGCCGACAGGCCCTGACCGCCGTACTCCCTGGGGTACCGGATACCAGCCAGCCCGGCTGTGAAGAGCTGGGCCTGGATGGCGCGGTGGGCGGCGACCCGCTCCCTCAGCTCCTCGTCGGAGGAGGAGCCTCCGAGTCTCGGGTTGGTCTCCTGCTTTACCTCAAGGACAGCTTTGGCCCAGTCGCGGACGTACGTCCTGAACTCGTCGAGGTCCGATGGCGCGATCCCTGGCTCGAGAAGATCGCCAGCGTCCGCTTCGCTGCGCGGCGTGGTCATAGGGAGGCTATTCCTCTCAGTTGGCGACGAGGGCGCAGAGCCGCTCGCGGTGTTGGCTGACGGTTCCCGCGAGCCCGAAGTTCGTGGTCACGCGGCGCAGGAACAGGTGGGCGTCATGATCCCAAGTGACTCCAATCCCGCCGAGCAGCTGGATGCAGTCGGAGATGAGCCGGAGCGACGTATCGCCGATCATGGATTTGGCCGCGCTGGCCAGGCGGTCCGCCCCGGGACTTTCGTCCGCCAGGGCGCTGGTCAGGCTGGCGGATGCGGCGAGGCAGACTTCCAGCCACAGCTTGTGATCCGCGAGCCGGTGCTTGAGCGCCTGGTAGGACCCGATCGGCCGCCCGAAGGCATACCGGTGACGGACCCACTCCATGGTCAGCTCGAACGTCCGGGTCATCGCACCAACGGTGTCGGCACACTGGAGCGCCAGGTATACGAGGAGCGCGTGCGAGAGGTCTGCGGCCGCCCCGCCATCAGCGCCCACTATGGAGCTGGCGGGCAGAGACACGGCGTCAAGGTCGAGTCGTCCGAACCGCCGGGTGGGGTCGAGAGCGTGCTGAGGGTGGCGAGAGAGGCCCGGCGTATCGGCGGCGACCAGGAAGTGCGTGGGCCCGGCGGGAGTACGGGCGGTCAGCAGGAAGTAGTCAGCGTCGAGGGCGGACTCGACATCAATCTTCGCCCCGCTGACCACATAGCCGTCCCCGCCAGGCTCAGCCGACGCCCCTACCGGGCCGCCGTCCCAGGCCCGGCTGGACTCCGTAGGGGCCCACACCAGGATGGCCGAACCGTCCGCGACGGAGGGCAGGATCTTCCGCTGCTCCGGGGTCCCGGACCGGGCGACGGTGGCCACCGCCGCGTTCACCGCGGCCACCGGGCCAGGGGCGGCATGCGCGCCAATCTCTTCGGCCACGAGAGCCAGGTCGGCGACGGGCCTTCCACTCAGGCTGCCACCACCCAGTGATTCGGGGATCAGCATCGAGGTCCAGCCCAGTTCCGCAGCCTGCTCCCAGTAGTGGTGGGGCAGCGGACGCTGGTCGTCCGCCATGGCATGCGCCTCGCTCGACGGCATGGCGCGGTCGAGGAACTTTCTCGTGGTCTCGACGAGTGCCTCTTGCTCGTCGGACAGGTGCAGGTCCATGCCCATGCGCTCCTCTACCACAGTCAAGGCCCGGCAGCGTCGCGAGCCCTCCTCTTTGAGATACGTAAAACTATCTCAAGCCTGGCGGGCACTGTCAACGACCTGATACGGACGCAAACTCCCTGTTCAGGAGGTCAGATCAATCAACGCTTCGATATTCTTGACAGAATGTGATCTGAGCCACTACCGTTCTCCCGGTAAGTATCGATCTGTTGAGCCCGGGGGCTACGACAGGAACCGAAGGGTCGGCGAGGACGTTGGGGTTACCAGGGAACCCGGAGCGCCGTGGCTTCTCAGCACTGAGAAGGTCAGTAAGTCCTTCGGCGGCTTCCGGGCGATCACCGACATATCGATGGGAGTACGGGAGCACGAGGTCCTCGGCATCATCGGTCCTAACGGTGCCGGGAAGACCACGCTCTTTAACCTGATCGCGGGCTCCCTGAGGCCAACCTCAGGACGGGTGTACCTCCGGGAGGCCAATATCACGGGCCTCGCCCCGCATCGGCGGCTCCGGCTCGGTATCGCGAGGACCTTCCAGCTCATCCGGCCCTTTATGTCGCTCACGGTCTACGAGAATGTCTTCACGGCCGGCCTGGGCAGCGGTCTGCGGCGGCAAGCCGCTGGCACGCGGGCCAGTACGGTCATCGACTTGCTGGGCCTCGGCTCGCTGGGAGGCAAATCAGCTGCCTCAATCAATGCCGTGGAGGGCAAGCGCCTCGAGATGGCCCGGGCCCTCGTCACGGGGCCTTCCATCCTTCTCCTCGACGAGGTGTTCAGCGGGCTGAACACGGGCGAGGTTGACGAGATGGTGGCTCTGGTTGAGCGCATCCGGAAAGAGGGGATGACGGTGCTGATCATCGAGCACAACGTCCGGGCGGTCGGCGCCGCCGCGGACCGGGTCCTGGCCATCGACACCGGCCGAGTCGTCTGCGACGGCCCTCCCGAGCAGGTCTTCCGGAACCCGACTGTCATGGAGAGTTACCTTGGACACCAAGCCCCAGCTTGAGATAGCGGAGCTCTGCGTGCGCCGTGGAGCCCTCCGGGTGGTTCGAGACGCGAGTCTCCAGGTCGGTAAGGGCGAGATCGTCGGGCTGCTGGGCCTGAACGGCGCCGGGAAGACGAGCCTGCTGGCGGCGATCTCTGGTGACATACCGGCGGAGTCAGGGTCAGTGTCGCTTGAGGCGTCTGACATCTCGAGGCGGCCGGCCTGGGAGAGGTGTTCCAGCGGGCTCGTCCTGGTGCCAGGGGGGCGGCAGCTTTTCTCGCCGCTCAGCGTGATGGACAACCTGCTCATCGGCGGCCACCTGAGGCCGAAGAGCGAGCGGAACGCCAACCTAGAAGTGGTCTACGAGTTCTTCCCGGTCCTCCGGGAGAAGGCGCACCTGCATGCCCGCTCGCTGTCCGGCGGACAGCAGCAGATGCTGGCGATCGGGCGGGGGCTGATGGCATCTCCGAAGGTACTCATGCTCGATGAGCCGTCCGAAGGGCTCGCTCCGATCGTCGTCGACCAGGTCTTCGAGGCAATACGGCGGCTGCAGGCCGAGCAGGACGTCGCGATCCTCATCGCCGAGCAGAACGCCGGCGTGCTGGACATCCTGGACACCCTAATCGTCGTCCGTGAAGGGATGCTGGGCACCTCCCGCGCTGCCCGGCAGGCAGACAAGCACGATATCGCCGACTACATGTTCGGTGCCGGGACCGCGTAGAAGCGCAGCCCTCAATTCAACCTCTTCCCCGAAAGGACTGGGATAGTGGGTACGATCTTGCACAAAAAGAGATTCCTGTACAGCGCCGGAGCGATTGCGACGTGCCTCGGGATGACCCTTATCGCGGCCTGCGGCAGTAGCTCCGGCTCGGCGAGCAGCGGAGTGTCGGCGAAGCAGGTTCTCGTCGGAGTGGTGACGGACTTCAGCGGCCCGCAGGGCATTCTCGGGACCCAGGAGTTCGACGCTTACCAACTGGCCGCCAAGGAGATTAATGCTGCGGGCGGCATCAAATCCCTAGGGGGCGCCAAGATCGTGCTAAAGAAGTTCGACACACAGACCGACCCCGCCCAGGGCCCGGTGCAAGCAAGCGCTGCCGTGGCAGATCACGTCAATGTCATCATCGGCGGTGAAGTGTCCGATACGGTGATCGGTGGCACCAATATCACGCGCCGTGCCGGGGTCCCATGGATCTCGATCGGCGCGGAAGCATCGCAGATAACCAGCCGCGGGTTCAACAATGTTTTCCAGTGCACAGCCACCACCAACCAGGTCGCTAAAACCTATTACGACCTACTTCTTGGCATTTCGAATGATCTTCACCTGGGGCATATCCGCGCCTCGGTTTCCGTCAGCGACACGACCTACGGAAGCGAACTGGACACGGGGCTCACTGCCGCTAACAAGGCGATGCAGATCGTCAAGAAGTTCAGCTACCCGCTGACCACGACGGACTTCTCCTCCGTAGCCGCCCGTATGCTGCAGGGTAATCCCAACCTCTTGCTTAACGAGGGATACCCCACTGACGGCGTCTCCCTGGCCAAACTCTTCGCCACGAAGTTCAAGTCACCTACATCAGTGAAGGTATTCTTCGCCACCGCAGAACCGCAGCTGCTCGTCTCGCAGCTCGGAAAGCAGGCCGATGGAATGCTGGCGGGCTCGGGGCCCAGCCCGGCCTTTAAGGGCATGCCCCAGAGCTTCCTGACTGCGAACACGGCCTTCCAGAAGGCGTACGGCACTCCGATGGAAGGTGTCGCGCCAACCGCATGGCAGGCCTTCATGTTCCTGAAATCCGCACTCGACAAGGCCGGCAGCCTGAACGGGAGCGCGATCGCGGCCGCGCTGCATCAGGTGAAGCTTACCCAGGCGATGGGAAACATCTACCCTGGAGCGCCTCAGCAGTTCGCTCAGAACGGCTCGCTGGTTAATCCAGAGGAATACTACGTGCAGATCCAGAAGGGCCAGATGGTCGGCGTTTACCCGTCGGCTATCGCGGCGGCAGCCCCGATACCCTACGCCCCCTAACGGCGCCGGCGAGTGTATTCCGTGGGACCCCAGGACTGTGAACTAGCAGAGCGGAGGAGCCGTGTATCTTGAGCAGCTGCTTATATCCGGATTGCTCAGCGGTGCGGTCCTGGGGCTCATCGGCGTCGGCTTCAGCCTGGTGCTCGGCGTCGGAAAGGTCGCGAACTTCGCGCACGGGGCGTTCGTCGCGGTTGGCCTGTACGCGGGCTACTGGATCGGACACGATCTCCACCTCAACCCGTACCTGCTCGTGGTGCCAGTGGCTATCGTCTTCGGGCTCATTGGCTGGGGCGTGGCCGAGATCTTCGAGCGGCGCGGCCGCAAGGTCGGGCCTATCGGTGAGCTGCTGGTCGGGCTCGCGCTCCTGCTCGTGCTGAACGGCGCGCTGTCGGAGATCTTCGGGGAAAACCCAGTTAACCTGCAAAAATACCAACTCGGCTCGATTACCATCGCCCGGGAGGCGATTTCCGGCGCCGAGTTTGTTGCAGCGGTATTCACCATGGTGGTGGCTATAGGCATCTATGTCTTCCTTCGGGTTTCTCGGTGGGGGCGAGCGCTGCGGGCTGTGGCTGAGAATCCCTCTGCGGCTGGACTTTACGGCGTGCGGGTGCCGATTGCCCAGCGGGCTGCTGTGGTGGGATCCATCGTCCTCGCCGGAATTTCCGGGCTGCTGATATCACCATTCACGGTGATGACACCGGAAGCGGGATCCACTTACCTGATAGCGGCGTTCGCCGTGGTAATCCTGGGGGGTGTCGGGAACGCCATCGGCGCGGTCGCCGCTGGATTGGCCATAGGAGTCATCGACTCCATCGCCGTAGGCTATCTGTCCACGGTGTGGACGACCCTGGCCCCGCTCATCATCATTCTTGGCTTCCTGCTGATCCGTCCGGTTTCGGTGGAGGTGTAAGCATGACCCGGAGAACTGCGATCACAGTGGCAATTGCAGTGATCGGCATAGCCGCCGGATGGGCGTTTCTCGGCATTATTCCAGCCGCGTCCGTGAGCATTCTTATACTTGCCCTTTACTACGCAGTCGGCGGGACGTCCTTCAACTTCCTGTACGGGTCTCTTGGCGTTTTTTCCCTCGCGCAGGTCGTTTTCCTCGCCGTGGGTGGGTACACCGATGTCTACCTCTACAACAAGTTCGGCGTCTCGCCGTGGCTGAGCCTCCTTATCGCCCCGGTCATAGCGGGGGTCCTAGCCCTGCCTGTCGCGTTTGCGAGCGTGCGCGCCGGATCCGGTCCTATCATCACCGCTCTTATCACGCTTATCGTGGCTGAGGCGGTTCCCCCTATCCTTATCGCGATCAAACCACTGGGTGGAGCGATCGGCCTGTATGTTAAGTCGCCCGCCCACGTGACGTTCTGGAGCATGCAGTTCGGGTCCCAGACCGCGTTCGCGCGTACCCTGCTCGTCTACTGTGTCCTGGTAATGCTGCTGCTAGCGTTCTGGAAGCGGAGCAGGCTCGGCTATTACACTGCGGCTATCAAGGACTCGCCCGAGGCTAGTGCCTCGGTCGGCATTCCCAACACGCGTATCCGGGTCTTGACCTTCGTGGTAGCCGCCGCCATAGCGGCACCGGCCGGTGTGATATATGCGCAGTACAGCCTGGAGGTGAACGCCGACTTGTTCCTGAGTTCCACCGCGCTGTTCGAAGTCATCGTCGTGGCCCTCGTGGGCGGCGCGATGCGTGTATGGGGCGCCTTCGTGGGCGCCATTCTCATCGTCCTGCTTTCCAATGAGATCACTTCCCTCGCTAACGGAGCGTCGGGGATCGGCCCGCTCACCTTCGCGGCAGTATTCCTCATCATCGCGCTGATCATGCCCAGGGGCCTGTCGGGGACGTGGGCGCAGATAGCGGAGCGGTATGAGCGGCGCCGAGGGGCGCCTCCCGGCGATTCGGAACGCCTCAGTGCGCTGAAGTCAGACTTCCCCCAGGCTGGCAGCGATGCCGTCGTGCCCGGGGGGCCGAGTGGGCCAGGGCTGGCCACGCGGGCTCAGCACGGCACGGATGGGGGTGAGGTGTCCTGACATCCGGTCAGCCCTGCATGCCGCACTGTTCGGCTAACGTGCATGCCGAAGGCCACACAAAAGCAGGCCGGGCTAGCCAGAGTTTCCTCGCCCGGCGGCCTGCAGCGCCGCGGAGGGATAGACCTTGAGGACGGAAACCGAGCTGGTGATGCAGTCCAGGCCAGCACCGGGGGTAGCTCTCCTGACCCTGTCACTACCGGAGATGCGTAACGCCATGACCGCGGAGATGACTGTGGCCTGGGATCACGCCGTGGCGGAAATCATGGAAGATGCCGAGGTCCGCGCCGTCGTCGTGACCGGGGCGGGCAGCGCATTCTGCTCCGGTGCCGACCTGTCATGGCTGGACCAGGACCGGGCTCAGGACCACACTCCGGATCAGCTGAGGAGGAGGCTCCTGCCGTTCTACCGGTCGTGGTTGTCCGTGCGGGAGATTGCGGTGCCTGTCATTGCCGCGGTCAACGGGCCGGCCGTCGGCGCGGGCCTGTGCCTGGCCCTGGCCTGCGACCTTCGGTACGCCTCGCCCACCGCCACGTTCAGCGCCCCTTTCGCGCAGATCGGCACCCATGCCGGTCTCGGCGCGACCTGGCTTCTCCAGCAGGCTATCGGCCTGGGCCGCGCCAAGGACATGCTCTATACCGGCCGGACCGTCGGGCCCTATGATGCGGTGAACTGGGGGCTGGCCAGCGCTGTCTCAGATGATGTCGTGTCCTTTGCCATCAATATGGGCGAGACAATAGCCCGGTCCGCCCCCATTGCTGTCCGCCTGACCAAGTCCACCCTGGCCCAGGTGGAGCAGGGTCTCGAAGCGACCCTGCAAGCTGAAGCGCTCGCCCAGGCCGTCACCCTGGCCAGTGAAGACATCCACGAGGGCATCGACGCTATCCGCCACCACCGCCCGCCCGATTTCCGAGGCCAGTGACCGGCCGGGCACACGATTTGATCCGGTTCCGCGGCGGTGCCACCCGGCTGTACCTCCGGCGGCGCTCACCAGGTGAGCACGATCGCCTCGTCGCCCTCTCCTGCGGTCCCGCGCTGCTCGGCCAGCCCGGACACATCGGCGATCGCCCGGCGCGCGCGGCGTCTCCGGTTCACATGAGCCGGCGCCCCGGAGATGACCGGGCGCGGCGTCGGTGCGAGCGACCACAAGGCGTCCACCAACTGGTGCAGGGTCTCCCGCTCAAGGGAGTAGTAAGCGTTGCGCCCCTCCTTGCGGAGGCTGATGAGGCCGGCCTGCTGCAAGATCTTGAGGTGGTAAGAGATCGTCGGCTTGGACACCGGCAGGGTGTCCAGCTCCTGGCAGGCCACCCAGTCTGCTCCAGACGCGCGGGACAGGATCGCCCAGCGCACAGGATCCGCGAGCGCCTTGCACGCTTCCACAGGAAGTTGCTCCTGGGCCTCCGTCATATCAATCCAGTCCTTGCTCTTCTTGAGAGAAGCATCGAGACTCAGGATACCGTCGAATCATTACGAGCTTGTGTCAGGTGCGTCCAGCAATTCTCCGAAGCCGCATCATCAACCTGTGCTTCTGGTTCAAACTCGCAGCTCAGAACTAAAATTACCTAGAGGCTAGGCAGCTCCGGTCCGATTGCTCCCCAACCTCAGGAGCTGCACAGATCGAAGGTCTCATCGACTGCCTCTTGTGATCATGACACTTATGATGCGATAGTCTTGCAAGTATCCAACTGTGGAGCAAGGTCCGAGCGGGAGGGAGCGGGCAGAACTGATGTCTCAAAGGCGACGGGCCGCAGCGATCGCGGGGATTTTCCAGACTCCCCAGGGTGACCTGAGCGACAAGCTGCAGCCAGACGTGTGGTGGGAATGCGCCGAAGGTGCCTGCGCAGACGCCGGGTTGAGCCTGGCTGATATCGACGGGCTGGTGGGCGACGGGCCAGAGGGGGTAGGCATCCGCGGCGGGCTGCCGGGAGCCGTCCTGGGCTTTGATCTGCTCGGTAAGCCGCTGCGCTTCCACGCCGACGGCAGCATCGGGGCGGCGAAAGGCGCCTCCAACCTCAACCTCGCGGTCTACGCCGTCGAAGCGGGCTTGGCGGACGCGGTTCTCATGGTCAACGCAGTGGCCGGGAAGCCAGCCGGGTACGGCAGCGCCAACCGTGACGAGGCAGTGGCCGCCATGGCCATGCTCAGCGGCCCCTACGAGTACGTCTACGGGACAACCCGGGTGTCCGACTACGCGGTCCTCGCTCAACGTCACATGCACGAGTTCGGCACGACCTCGGCGCAGCTCGCAGAGATAGCGGTGGCTCAGCGCCATGGGGCCACCCTGCACCCCCTCTCAACAAATGGCCATCGCGGCCCGATCTCGATCGAGGACGTTGTGACCTCGAGATTGGTGGCTGACCCGCTCCATCTGCTCGACTGCTGCGCCATCAACCAGGGCGGTGGAGCAGTCCTGGTCACCGCGGCTGACGACGTGCGGGCCCAGGGCCGCTACCCCGCGATCGGCCTGCTGGGGTACGGCGAAGGCCATGGCCATATCGACCCGAACGCCGAGCCCAGCCTGGCTGAGTTCCCCGCCGCGGTGCTGGCCGCCAACACAGCATTCGATCATTCCGGTGTTTCCCGGGACGAGATCTCGGTCGCTGGCATCGGCGATCACTTCACCATCAACGTCATCTTCGGCCTGGAGGCCGCTGGCTTCTGCAAGCCAGGCGAGGGCGGATCCTTCGTGGAAGGCGGGACGCTTGGCCTGGCGGGCCGTCTGCCTACCAACACCGCCGGCGGCTACCTCTCATTCAGCCACGCGGGGATGTGCGGGATGTTCACCTTGATCGAAGTAGCCGAGCAGTTGCGCGGCAGCGCAGGCGACCGGCAAGTCGCGAACGCCCGTTACGGCTATCTCAACGGTACTGGCGGAGCCGAGCAGAACAATTTCTCGGCGATCCTTGGAGGGGTGTAACGGCGTGGAGGCAACGTACGACAAGTTCCTGCCGCAGGGCGTCCCCGCCTGGCAGATGCCGTTCTGGGAATCTCTGCGCGCGCATAGTGCCGAGGTTCAGCGCTGCGACTCTTGCGGCGCTTTCCGGTACGTCCCGAAGGAGATATGCCCGCACTGTCACAGCCGGGCCGCCACGTGGACCCCGATTGATGGAAGAGGGCAAATTTACACTTACACGATCGTGCGGCGGGCGCCAACTCCGGCCTACCAGGCGGAAGCACCGTACGCCATCGTCCATGTCACGATGCAGGAAGACTTCCGCATGATAGGCACGACGATCGGCATCAGCCTCGATGATGTCCGGATCGGCCTGCCGGTTAGAGCCGACTACGACGATGTCACGCCCGAATGGACGTTGCTGAGGTTCACCGCCAATGACTAGCCCAGCGTCAGAGGGGAGCCTTTTCATCGGGGGCACCTGGCGGCCGAGCCTGTCCGGCCAGACTTTTGAGGTGACGGACCCCTCTTCAGGTGACCGCCTGGCCGAGGTCTCGGACGGCGGGCGTGAAGATACGGCTGCTGCAATTGAGGCAGCCGCCCGGGCCTTCCCGGACTGGGCCGCCCGCACAGCTTACGAGCGCTCCGGCTACCTGCATGAGGCCTACCGGCTCATGCTGGAGCGATCCGAGGAACTGGCCAAGCTGATGACCTCGGAGCAGGGCAAGCCCATCAGGGCAGCCAGGACTGAGGTGAAATACGGAGCGGACTTCCTGATCTGGTTTGCCGAGGAAGCCAAGAGGATCTACGGCCAGCTCATACCATCATCCCGCGCCGATCAGCGGTTTGCTGTCCTGCGGCAGCCGGTTGGCGTGGTCGGCGCCATAACGCCGTGGAACTACCCGATTTCCATGATCACCCGGAAGCTCGGGCCCGCCCTGGCCGCCGGCTGCACGGTCGTGCTCAAGCCGGCGGAGCATACCCCACTGTGCGCGGTGGAGATGTTCCGGATCTTCGAGGAGGCGGGGATCCCGCTGGGCGTGGTTAACCTGGTCACGGCCAGAGATCCACGGCCTATCGGACAGGAATTTATTGATCATCCTGCTGTGCGGAAGATCACCTTTACGGGGTCCACCCGGGTCGGGAAGCTCTTGGCCGAGGGCGCCGCCCGTCAGGTCAAGCGAGTCTCGCTTGAGCTCGGTGGGCACGCACCGTTCCTTGTCTTCGACGACGCTGATCCAGTGCACGCCGCCCGCGGGGCGGCCATGGTCAAGGTGCTCAACACGGGTCAGGCCTGCATTTCCCCTAACCGGATCCTCGTGCAGGCCTCGATCGCGGAGGAGTTCGTGGCCGCGTTGGCGGACCGGCTCAGCCGCATGCGGGCCGGAAATGGTCACGAGGATGGGGTGAGCATCGGGCCCTTGATCAACCAGGAAGCTGTCGACCGCATGGAGCGTCAGGTCTCCGACGCTCTGCAAAAGGGTGCACAGCTCAAGGTCGGGGGCGAGCGCATGCGGGGTGGGAAGTTCGACGGCGGATTCTTCTTCCCGCCGACGCTGGTTACAGACGTCACGGCCGACATGGATATCTACCGGGAGGAGACCTTCGGCCCGATTGCGGCGGTGACCACGTTCGAGGGCGAGCAGCAGGCCATCGAGATGGCTAACGACACGTCTTATGGACTGGCCTCCTATATCTACACGCGTGACTTGAGCCGGGCCACCCGGGTTGCGGAAGCGCTGCGGTTCGGGATTGTCGGCATCAACGACATCAATCCCACGTCAGCCGCGGCGCCGTTTGGCGGGATCAAGGAGAGTGGTCTCGGGCGCGAGGGTGCCCAGGAGGGGCTGTCCGAGTACCTCGATAC
>JAWWPY010000342.1:0-3653 GCA_033854735.1 Streptosporangiaceae bacterium
AGTCGGTGAATCTCACAGTCCGTGCTCCTTGATGAGGTCGAGAAAGAATCGCTCAGCGGCGCCGAGGTGTGCTTGCCACGCCTCCAGGGCGGGGCGGAGCTGGGCGATAAGCAGCCGTAGTTCCGCGCCCACGCTGTTGAAGGTGCGCAGCAGCCGCGGCGATGCTGCTGCGGCCAGCACCGAGCGGTTGGAAGGCGACCCTCCGGCGACACCAAGGCTCGCTGCTCCTGGTTAGGTCGCCGGGGACTGCGCCCCCGATGATGACGTATCTGAACAGAATGACAGGGAGGCTGGGCATGCGCTTCTTGGATAGCTCGAGCGCACAGGTGAACCGGATCATCGCCTGGGCAGATCGCGTCCAGCGCCGGCATGGCTTGCTGGGCTTCCCCTACGCAGTGATCAAGAAGTACGGAGACGACGATGGCGGGCGCGAGGCTGCGCTCATCACCTACTACGGCTTCCTCAGCATCTTCCCGTTGCTGCTGCTCGGCGTAGCGGTCCTGTCGCGGGTGCTGGCGGATAACCCGGAACTGCGGCAGCGGCTGATCACCGCGATCGTCCCGCAGGCGCTGCGATCCACTGTCGAGAATTCGGTGACTGCCTTGCCGACCTCGACCGTCCCGTTCATCGCGGGCCTGATCGGCTTGCTGTTCTCTGGAACCGGTGTCGTGTTCTCCGTGTCCCAGACGCTGAATCATGTTGCGGCCGTCCCGAGGCGCCTTCGTGCCGGGTTTGCGTCCCGGTACGTCCGGGTGTTCGTGGTGCTGGCGGCGCTGCTGCTGGGGGCAGTGGCGGTCGGGGCACTCACAGTGGTGGTCACGGTGCTGCCTGGCCTGCCGGGAGTGGAACGCGCTGTGGCGGTGCTCGGGTCGGTCGTGGTCATCTTCGCCGTTTTGCTGTTTGCCGCCAGGCTGCTGCTAGCCCGGCCGGCGCCGGTCCGTGCCCTCTGGCCAGCGGCCGTTCTGGGCGCCGTGGCGGTGACCCTGGCGCTCAATCTCGGTGCACCATTGCTGGCGAGGCTGGTGAGCAAGGCGGGGCCCGTCTATGGGAGTTTCGCCACCGTGGCAGGTATGTTCGCCTTGCTCTACCTGGTCAACCAGGCGCTGGTCTACGCGGCCGAGGTCGCAGCCGTTCGATATGCCGGCCTGTGGCCGCGAGCCCTGGACCCGAACCGGCCCACCGCCGCCGACACCCGCGCGATGACCCTGCTCGCCCGCGAGCAAGAGCGCATCCCGGCTGCGCGGGTCGAGCTCCGCCTTGTTCCCCGCGAATCACCCCCAGCCGCCAACGGCTCGCTCGGATCAGGTCGTCCCTAGCCACCCGGACCGGACCGGCCTCCAGATCGCCTTCACCGACGCGAACCGGACCGATGAAATCGTCGTCGTTCAGGGCATGACGGGCCGCATCGAGGAGATAACTCTCACCTACGTCGCGGTGCGCGTGAAGGACAATACGACGCCACAGTCCGGATGTCGGTCAGGGGCCTACCCGCAGCGCCAGTTGGCGAACGAGGACGCTTTACTGCACGCATTCAGTCCCCGATCGGGATGAACTGGCATGGGCGGACGCGGCGGAATCTGGGGCGAAGGACAGCATGACTCAACGTCAACGCCAGCAATGCCACCCTGGCTGCGGAGCGTCCTGCACTGTTCCGGACTCCCCCGTAACGCATACCCCGCGTTCCAGGCACACGGCCGGACCGCTTACGCTTATACCATCACTGGATCACCTGGATAAAGGAACGATGGCTACTCTCACTCAGGTAACGCTCACGTGTGATGTATGCGGCAAGGCAAAAGACGTCCAGACCCGCACGATAGGGCTCGATGGCAAGACGTACGAGATTGACCTTTGCCCGAAGGACGGGAAGAGCCTCAGCAAGGCCGCAGCCGAATATGTGTCGAATGCCCGGACAACCGCCACCCGCCGAGCGCCCCGCGAGAACGGGCACCGGGCACGCTCCCGGGCCGACACCGCCGCCGTGCGTGACTGGGCCAAGGCCTCGGGGATGAAGATTTCCGACCGGGGCCGCGTCCCGGCAGCTATCTTCCGCGACTACCAGGCTGCCCACTAACCCGGGATAGCCGAGACCTGGACTGTCTGACCCAAGTAGTTGCAGGTCAGGGGTCTGATCGCCGAGATTGCGGTCAGGCCTTTTGATCATGTGCTGATGGCCCGTTGGCGATCACATGACGGCGAGTTGCCCACCGTCGATCACGATCTCGGCGCCGGTTATGAAGGAAGCGTCATCCGAGGCGATAAAGGCGTACACCGCTGCCACCTCAGATGATCGGCCAGGACGGCCCAGCGGGATGTTGCCACCGGCATACGCGTCGGCGAACTCCTCCCCGCCGAGGTCTTCGCTGATGGCGGCGTTCAATGGCGTCTCGATGTATCCGGGACACAGGGCGTTGACGCGAATGCCATACCGCCCGAGCTCGACAGCCATGGTCTTGGTCAGGAGCAGCGCGCCACCCTTGGACGCGTTGTAATGGGCGTAGTCCGCCTCGCCGCCCAGGCCGTTCGTCGAAGACATGTTGACGATGACCCCCCCGCCACCCTGGTCCACCAGCACCCTTGCCACCGCCTGCGCGACCAGGAACATCCCGCGCAGGTTCACTGTGATGATGCGGTCCCAGTGAGACGGGGTAATCCTGAGAAAGGGCTCTCGCCACGCGATCCCGGCGTTGTTGATCAGAACGTCTATGCCACCCAGCGCCTCGCATGCCGAGTCGACCAGCCGCGTCACGTTATCTTCGCGGCTGACATCCGCCGGAATCCCTGAAGCCGTCCCGAATTCCTTCA
Organism: Streptosporangiaceae bacterium; assembly: GCA_033854735.1. GTDB lineage: Bacteria > Actinomycetota > Actinomycetes > Streptosporangiales > Streptosporangiaceae > JAWWPY01. Next base: position 2,806 of record JAWWPY010000342.1, read on the forward strand.
ACTCGGCGATAGCCGCATCCACCTCGTCAGGGTCGAGCCCGCAGAGGAACACGCGAGCTCCCTCCTCGAGGAAGCGCTGGGCGGTTGCCTTGCCGATCCCGCTGCTGCCTCCGCTGATGAGAACCCTTTTGTCCCGGAGCCCGCGCATTGCACTCTCCTCCTCTCGCACGTCGTCCCCGGTTTGCGCTGTGCCGGTTGTGCGCGTGACATGACGCGCTGGGTTGAACAGTGCGGGCTTGGCTCACTCAAGCGGCGCTCTGCGGGCCCGCGGGGTCGCGCCCGGTGGCGGTACCGCCTGAGCGGTATCGCCACCGGGCGCTTGGCTGTCGCGGAAGTGGGCTACTTCTTCGCCGTCTTCGGTTTCGGGCCGGTGACCTGGGTGGGGCTCGCCCGAGTGTAGCCCGCCGGGATTTCCGGGCGCAGCTTCGCCAGGTTCGCGGCCGTGGGCGGGAGGAAGGTGCAATCGGTGACGTTCTGCTCTCCATTGGACATGCGCACGTACTGCCGCATCGGCAGGTAGGTCGTGGCGTCCACCCACAGGCGCGCCGCTGTCACATGGGGCGGGGCCTCGTTGCTGGGCGGCACGTTGATCTCCAGCTCGACAGCCTTCTGCCCGTGCAGTTCGGCCGACCTGCGAGCCTGCCGAAGCAATTCGGTCACTCACGGTGGACTACATGGTTCCGTCTGGACAGCCGAGTGAGGATTTCCGTGGGTCGCGGAAATCGCGCCGAACAGCGAGAATATGTGCCCGGACGCAGTCGAAGGCCCGTCACGTAGCGTGGTCGTGGCTCGGCTGTCGTATGTGGCCACTATGAGAACTAGTGTTTCGGCGTGGCAAGCCGGCTAGG
>JAWWPY010000343.1:0-12105 GCA_033854735.1 Streptosporangiaceae bacterium
GGCGCCAAGGCACCCGATGACCCTCAGGTCGCCGCGCTGCGCGAGTCGGGCGCGCCGGTCGTGACCTGGGTCGCCAAGAGTCACGACCGGCACGTCCGGCTGGCCCTGCGGACCACGCTGGAAGAGAACCTGGCCATGATCCGGGACACGGTCAGCCACCTGCGCATCGAGGGCCAGCGGGTGTTCCTCGACGCCGAGCATTTCTTCGACGGATACCGCTCGGATCCCAGCTACGCGCTGGAAGTGGTGCGCACCGCGGCCGAGGCTGGCGCGGACGTGGTGGTGCTCTGCGACACCAACGGCGGCATGCTGCCCGGTGAACTCGGCGACGTGGTCGTCGCGGTCGCGGCGGCCACCGGCGCGCGGCTCGGTATCCACTGCCACGACGACACCGCCTGCGCGGTGGCCAACACGCTGGTCGCGGTGGACGCCGGCGTCACCCACGTGCAGGGCACCGCGAACGGGTACGGCGAGCGGGCGGGCAATGCCAACTTGTTCAGCGTGGTCGCCGGGCTGCAGCTGAAGAAGGGGCGCACCGTGCTGCCTGACGGCTGCCTGCCCGAGATGAGCCGGGTCTCGCACGCGATCAGCGAGGTCACCAACGTGACACCGAGCACGCACCAGCCCTACGTCGGGTTCTCCGCGTTTGCCCACAAGGCGGGGCTGCACGCCTCGGCGGTCAAGGTCGATCCGATGCTTTATCAGCACATCGAACCGGCTTTGGTCGGCAACGACATGCGCATGCTCGTCTCGGACATGGCCGGCCGGGCGTCCGTTGAAATCAAGGGAAAGCAGCTTGGCTACGACTTGTCGGGTGACCGGGCCACGGTGGGACGCGTGGTCGACCGGGTCAAGGACCTCGAGGCGCGTGGCTACACCTTCGAGGCCGCGGACGCCTCGTTCGAACTGCTGCTCCGCGACGAACTGGCGGGCCAGCGGCTCCGGCACTTCCTGGTCGAGTCGTGGCGCGTCATCGTGGAGCGGCGTACCGGCGGCGATGTGGTCAGCGAGGCCACGGTCAAGCTGAACGCCAAGGGCGAGCGGATCGTCGCCACCGGCGAAGGCAACGGGCCGGTCAACGCCCTGGACAACGCCTTGCGGCAGGCCCTCGAAAGGCTCTATCCGGAACTCGCCATGCTGGAACTCGCCGATTACAAGGTCCGCATCCTGGAAGGCTCGCACGGCACCGGCGCTGTCACCAGAGTGCTCATCGAGTCGGGCGATGGCACCGGTTCGGCCGCGGGAACCTGGAGCACCGTCGGGGTGGATGAAAACATCATCGCCGCCTCCTGGCATGCCCTGGCCGAGGCGGTCACCTATGCCCTGCTCCGGGCTGGTTACCAGCCAGGTGAGCTGGGCTAGCGAAGAGATCCTCGCGGACCTGGGCCAGCCGCAAGGCAAGCTCAAGGTTGAACCGGACCTCGGGGCCCATGAAGTCGAACGTGAGGATCTCGCGGATCCGGCGGAGGCGGTACTTGAGCGTCGACACGTGGATGGACAGGTCCAGGGCCACTTCTTCGTTGCGGCTGGTTCCTGTTAGGTAGCGAGCCAGGGTCTCAGTCAGTCGCGTGTGCTGGGCAGCGTCGTAGCGGAGCAGTGGGCCCAGCCAGCGTTCGATGTGTTCGTCGATACGGTTGGCATGGTCAGCGTCGAAAAGGAGCCGGTACAGCCCAAGGTCCGCGAATCGGAGGACGTGCTGAGGGATGCTCTCGGCCAGTGCCACCGCCTGGCGAGCTTGTCGGTGAGCCTCCTGCAGGTGCCCCACGCTGGCGGAGACGTCGCTGACCCCGATGGTCACCCGCAGGTCTGGCGCACCTGCGGTCGCCCGGCTGAGGATCCGCCGCTCGCATGTTTCCGCAGCCTCGGGCCGCACGATGGCCACTATCTCTTCGCCCACGAGTCCGGCGAGTCCCCGGATCCCGCCGGGGAACTCGTCCTGGACGGCGGACATGACGCGCCTGAGGGCACCGTTCCACCGGCGGTCGCAAACCGCTGGCGGTAGCCGCAGCCTAACCGCCAGCACGACCGCGGGGCCATCTCGCTGGTAGCCGAGCCGGGCAGCTAGCGCAGTGGAGGCGTGCCCGATTCCGCGCAGCGCATCCTCGATGAGATCGCGCCCCGACCGCTCCTCCGCGTCGGCAATACTGCGCTCGATGAGCAGACGCAGGGCCAGAACGAGACATCCACCGCGGATGATCGTTCGGTCCAGGGCATCGAGGGGGACTGACCCGATGAGCAGGTACCCGAATACGTCGTAATCGGTGGCCACTGTCTGCAGGAGGAACGCCCCCCCGTTTCCCGTGGCGATCTCGGCGGGGTGCGAGTTCCGGTCCCGGCTGAGCCCGTCGAGCGCCCGGCGAAGCTCCGCCGTGCGCGGCAGCGCAGCCTCCCGTCCCCCATAAGGGCTGCGTGCGTGCGCAATGACATGACCTTCCGCGTCAACCAGCCATACGGGCGCTTTCATCTGGTCGGCTAGGTGTTCGATGATCTCGTTGACGCCTTTGCCGTGCAGGACAAGGTCAATCAGATTCTCCTGAAGCCGCAGGGCGCGCGACAGCAACTCCTCTTGTTCGCGAAGCACACCCAGCAGGCGAGCCTGCTCCCGCATCTGAGCGCTCTTGGATTCCTGAGTTCGGGCCACGTAGAGCGCGGTCGAGGTCTGCGCCCCGAGCGCCTGGACCAGCATCAGATCCTCGGGCAGGGCGTCGGCGGCCCCGCCCGCCAAGAGAAATCCCACGCAGTCGGTGCCGACGCGCAGCGGGATCGCGAGTAACGCCTTTATGCCAGCCTGCCGGAGTCGGCCGGGCAACTGGGCTTCCTCCAGCCTGGCGGGGCGGTAGACATTTAGCTGCGAGCAGAGCCTGACCAGGATGCTCGCGAGCCGGGCTGGGATTGGCTGCTTGCCGGCGTAGCGGCCGATGAGACGCATCTGCTCGCCTGGACCCTCGGGATACCAGGCCACCGCGGCCAGCGGGACCCGCGCGATCGCGGCTAGGCCACCGGCGGCTAATTCCGCCGTGTTCTGCGGTTGCGGTGACGAGTGCATGAACGAGCCGAGTAGCACAACGGCGTGCAGCCCCGCAATCGTCTCGCGTACGTCACCGTCTTCGCTGGTGGTCCTGCGAGCGGCGGAGCTCGCGGACAAAGCCGCTCCGGTCCGAGCCTCTCTGGTCACTCGACGACGCCTTCACGAAGGAAGAAGTCGGGATCGATCCGGTACGGGTTCTGCATCTCGATGCCATTAAGGATCACGCGGCCATGGATGCGAAGGAGGTCGAAGATCTGCTCGCCGCAGGTCTGCGCCAGGTCATACAGGCACAGCGTGATAGCGGAGGTGCTCCCGAAGTGCTGCGCGTAGAGAGCCTCGTACTCGAGCAAGCGCTCTGTGCCGGAGCAGTCCCGCAGGCTCCAGCTCATCTCACCGATCACGCACAGCACTGGGTAGCCCCGGCGGCCGCTCTCCTCGTAAGCCCGCGCGTAATAGTCCACCATCCGGGCGGGGTCGAAGGTGCCGTCAGCCAGATAGGCATCCGTGGAGTCGATGAGCTGCAGCTGCCCTTTGCCCACAGCCACCTGGACATCGACTGCCTCGGCCCGTAGTTGCTTCCCGACCTGGTCGGGGGGCTCGCCATCGGAGACGTAGATCACCCCACACGCCAGCCAGAGCGCTTCTGCGATCAGGGGGATCACGAATGCGTCGCGCTCGTCATCGCCACGGTAGAAGACACCGACATGATCGCCTGCGTGTAAGTGAACAGATTCGAGGACCAGGTCCACCCTGCCGTTCGTCTGATCCGCCGGATCGAACACCGGACCACCCCTCCCGACCACGATAATACGGGCCGCCCATATCCCCTGCTAGGCCAAGCAGGCCGTTGAGATTGTCCTTATCGGACAAGTGGGGGCAGCGGCCGGCGACTGCTCAACTACACGGAGGTGCGTCCAGTTACGTGGTGCCCGATCCGAGTTGGTGGACGTGGCACCGTGATGTGAGCAGACCAAGCCGGTGCGGGGCTTTGCCCGTAGCGGACGTCGTTGGCCGCCGACGCCGTCCGCATGCTGATGAGCATGGATCTGTTCGGAGAGTTCCTCAGCGGGTCGGCTCCGAGCAGGTTGCCCTGACCGGGCGGTTGCGCACCGCCCGGGCCGCGGTGATTGCGTACTTCGCCATCCTCGGCATGGCCGAGGGCGTCTGGGTGGTCCATATTCCCGAGGCCCAGGCACGGCTGCACCTGTCCGACGGGCCGCTGGGTGCCGCCCTGCTGGCGGGGCCGGCCGCGGTGGTCTTGATCATGCCGGTGGCCGGCCGGCTCGCCGACCGGTTCGGCAGCGCCCGCATCGCCCGCACGGCCGGCCTGGTCGTCGCCTTCCTGCCGGTGGTTCTGGACTCGGCCCGCACGCTCAGCACGCTGCTGGCGGGATTGCTGGCGTTCGGCGCGGTCGGGGGATCGCTGGCGGTGTCGATGAACGCCCAGGCCGTCTTCGTCGAGCGAATCTACGGCCGGCCACTCATGGCCTCGTTTCATGCCTCGTACAGCCTCGGCGGCCTGAGCGGCGCATTGCTGGGCGGGGTCCTCGCCTGGGGCCGGGCCGGGCCGGTCACCACCTGCCTCGTGGTTGCGCTTCCCGCTGCGGCGGTAGCGGCAGTCGCGGGCCGCCGCCTTATGGCCGAGCCAGCAGGAATCCGCCGTGGCCTGCCGGAGCCGGTACCGGAGCGGCGCAGGCTCGGCCGGGGCAGGCTCAGACCGGGCGGGCTCGGCCGGGGCAGGCTCAGACCGGGCCCGCTTGGACGGGGCGGGCTCGGGCCGGGCGCGGCGCCGGGAGCCGGGTCCGGCCGCGGCTCACTGCGGTTCGTGGCTCTGGGCCTGCTGGCCCTCTGCTGCCTGGCCAGCGAGGGCACCGCGGGCAACTGGAGCGCTGTCTACCTGCATAACAACCTCCGTATCCCGTCGGGATTCGCCGCGTCTGGGTTCGCCGCGTTCTCGGTCACGATGACGGCGGGTCGGCTGCTTGGCGACCGGCTGGCGACCCGCTTCGGGCCGGTGCGCTTGGTGCGCGGCTGCGGCCTGCTGGCCGCCGCGAGCCTCGCCGCCGGGTTGGCCAGCAACGATCCGGTGGCCGCGGTGGCCGGCTTCGCGCTGTTCGGCGCCGGCCTTTCGTGCACGATCCCGCAACTCTTCTCGGCCGCAGGCAATGAGGACCCGGATCAGCCGGCGACCGGTCTCGGCCGGGTGGCCGGCCTGGGCTACATCGGGCTCGTCGGCGGCCCGGCGCTGATCGGCGCCTGCGCCGCCCTGACTGGCCTGCCGGTAGCGCTGGGCATCCCTGTCGTGCTCGGGCTCTGCGTGGCCGCGAGCGCCCGGGTGCTGGATCCGTTGCGCCTGCCCGGGCTGATCCCGCGGGGGCAGGAAATAGACGTTGCCCTGGCCCTGAGCACCGATGTCTTTACCGCAGATGCCCTCACCATCGAGGCCCTCACCACGGGCGCCTTCAGCGTGGAGGCTCCAGGTCCGGATCAGTATTTCCTTGATGGTGGCCCGGTCGGCGTGGATTTACCGGGCGGGCCCCCGTAGCAGGGCCATGGCCGCGTTGTGGCCGCCGATCGCGCTCACTCCTCCGCCACGGCGGGCACCCGCGCCGCAGAGCAGCAGCCGCGGGTACTCGGTCTCCACCCCCCACCGGCCCACGTCGGCCGGGTCGTCAGCCCACGGCCATGACAGGTCGCCGTGAAAGATGTGCCCGCCCGGCAACCCCGCCTCCGCTTCCAGGTCGACCGGGGTCTTTACCTCCAGGCACGGGTTCCCGGCGCTGTCCAGGAGCAGGCAATCCGCCAGCGGCTCGGCGAGTACCCCGTCGATCGAGCGCAGCGTCGCGCGCAGCGCCTCGTCCCGTGCGGCGGCGGGGTCCGCGCGAAACAGCCGGGCCGGCATGTGCAGGCCAAACACGGTCATCGTGTGCGCGCCGGAGGCGGCCAGGGCCGGGTCCAGGATGGAGGAATCGGTGAGCGAATGGCAGTAAGCCTCACACGGCGGCGCAGCAGGCACCCGGCCCGCGCTGGCCTGCGTGTAGGCGGCGTCGAGCGCCGCGTACCCCTCGTTGACGTGGAATGTGCCGGCGAACGCGTCGCGCGAGCTGACGCTGGCGTCGCGCAGCCTCGGTAGCCGGGACAAGACCATATTGATCTTCAGCTGGGCGCCCTCCGGGGCGACCGCTGACCCCTCGTGCGGACCCTGGAGCAGCCCGGCCAGGGTGGCCGGCGCCAGGTTGGCCAGGATGTGCCCGGCTCCGACCGTGTACTCGCCATCGCCCTCGCGCGCCCGCACCTCGCCGTCCGGGTCGATCCCGGTTACCTCGGCACCGGTGCGGATCTCCGCCCCCGCGGCCAGGGCCGCCTGCTCCAGGGCCGCGCTCAGTGCACCCATGCCACCGACCGGCACGTTCCAGGCGCCGGTCCCGTTGCCGATCACGTGGTACAGGAAGCACCGGTTCTGCACCAGGCTCGGCTCGCCGACCCGGGCAAAGGTGCCGATCAGCGCGTCGGTCGCGACGACTCCCCGCACGGTGTCATCCGCGAATCGCTCCTCGAGCACGGCGGCGACCGGGTGGCTGACCAGCGCCTCCCAGGTCGCGTCGTCGCTGGCCAAAGCGCGCATCCCGGCCCGCGAGCGGAGCGGCTCGGTCATGGTCGGGAAGAGCCGCCCGGCGAGGGCCAGCGTCCCGGCGTAGAACCGCTGCCACGCCTTCCAGTCGGCCTCGCTGCCGGTCACCGCGGCGAACGAGGCGGCCGTCCGGGCGTCGTCTGCGGTGTCCACCAGCAGGCCGGTTCCGCCCGCCGGGGTGTAGGAGCCGATCCGCCGCTGCCGCAACTCCACCCGCAGTCCCAGGTCCCGCGCGATGGCCGAGGGCAGCAGGCTCACCAGGTAGGAGTAGCGGGACACCCGCGCGGGCACACCGGCGAACGCGGCCGCCGAGACGGCGAGCCCTCCGGTGTGCCGAAGCCGTTCCAGGACGAGCACGGACTTGCCGGCCTGCGCCAGGTAGGCCGCCGCGGCGAGGCCGTTGTGGCCGCCGCCGGCCACGACCACGTCGTACCGGGACAGGCGCGCCCGCTCGGCCCGGCCTGGCTCGGCCCGGCCTGGCTTGGCCCGGCCTGGGTTGGCCCGCCCTGGCTTGGTCTGCATGATGCCAGTGTGCCGTCCTGGGACCCGCCTGGTCGCTCCGGTCCATCCGGGGCTCTACGGTGGGGGCATGGATGACAAGGAGATCCTGGGCCACATTGACGAGCTGATCGAGACCGAGCACGAGTTGCGGGGCAAGGTCGCGGCGGGAGAGCTGTCCAGTGCCGAGGAACGGGCCCGGCTGCGGTCGGTCGAAGAGTCGCTTGACCAGTGCTGGGACCTGCTGCGGCAGCGCCGGGCTCGGCGCGACTTCGGCGAGGACCCGTCGCAAGCGGCCGTCCGTCCCGCGCCCGAGGTCGAGGGCTACCTCCAGTAGCGGTGGCCGGCCCCGTGGTGAGCGGCCCCTGGTAGGCGGCCCGTGGTAGGCGGCCCATGGCGGTCGGCCCCGTGGTCAGCGGCCCGTGGTCAGCGGAAGGGATCCTGCCCGACCGGGCGGATCACGATCTCGCTGACATCGACGCCGGCGGGCTGGCTGACCGCGTACATGACCGCGCGCGCGACATCGGCGGGCGCCAGCGCTGGGTCGTCGCGGCGGTCGGCGGCGATCTCCCCGGTGTCGGTCAGCCCGGGCTGAATCAGCGTGACGCGGACCCCGGAACCCACGCATTCAGCCCGGATTGACGCGGCCAGTGCGCTCACCGCCCATTTGGTGGCGGAATACAGGTTGCCGGGCCGGATGACCCGGCCGGCCACGGACCCGGTGATGACGAGATGGCCGGGGACCATGGCGAGCGCCGGGAGCGCGGCCCGCGCGGTGAGCGCGGTTCCCAGCACGTTGACCCGAACCATCTCCGCCCACTCGCTGGGCGGCGCGCCCCCGCCGCCGGTGAACGAGGTGGTCACGGCGATCGCGGCGTTGGCGAAGGCGACATCCAGGCGGCCGAACGCGTCCTGCCCCCGGCTGACCAGCTCCTGCAGCTGGGCCCAGTCGCTGATGTCACAGGGGATAGCGAGCGCCCGGTCCGGGCCGCCGAGTTCCGTGGCAAGTGCGTCGAGCTTGTCGCGGCGGCGCGCGGCCAGTATCAGCCGGTACCCGGCCGCGGCGGCGGCTCGCGCGGTGGCCGCGCCGATGCCCTCAGATGCGCCGGTAATGAGGAAAACGGAATCAGTCACAATTACCCAACGTATCGTCGGCGGCCAGGGCCGGGGCCGGGGTCAGCTCTGCGGCGTGCCTTCGGCCGGTGGGCGGATGGGCAGGTCGGCGCCGTCACGGAGGAAAAGGGGGATCCGCTCCAGCGGCGCCGCCACCGCCACGGCCTGGCCGCCCGCGGTTTCCTCGCCGGTCCAGGCGTTCGTCCAGCGGCCCCCGGCGGGGAGGTAGACCTGCCGTTCGCGGGCACCGTACTGGGTCACGGGTGCGACCAGGAGATCAGGACCGAACAGGAACTCGTCGTCGACCGGCCAGGCGCCCGGATCGTCAGGAAAGTCAACGAAGAGCGGCCGCATCGGCGGCAGGCCGTCAGCGTGGCAGGCCCGCATCTGCTCCATGATGTACGGCCGCAGCCGCTCCCGCAGGAACAGCAGGTCGCGGAGGCAGGCGTAGGCGTCGTCCCCGAACGACCACACCTCATTCGGCCCGCCGGTCTGATCGATGCCGAACGGCATCCGCGGCTCACGGAAACCGTGCAGCCGCAGCAGCGGGCAGAACACGCCGTACTGGAACCAGCGCACGATCAGCTCGCGGAACTCCGGGTCGGCGGGGTCGCCGCCGTGGAAGCCGCCGATATCGGTCGTCCACCACGGCAGCCCGCTCACCGCGACATTCAGGCCGGCCCGCAGCTGCCCGCGCAGGCTGGCGAAATCAGCGGCGATGTCACCGGACCACAGGACCGCGCCGTACCGCTGGCTGCCCGCCCAAGCCGACCGGACCAGGCTGAGGACCTCGGTCTCGCCCTCCGCGAGCATGCCCTCATGGACCGCCCGGGCGTGCTGCTGGGGGTAGATGTTGCCGATTTCGAGACCAGGCCCCGCGTGATACCGCAGGTTCTCCTGGAACCCCGGCCGCAGCTCCGGCTCGCAGGCGTCGAGCCACCAGGCGGCGATTCCGTACGGCCGCAGGTAGTTGTCGCGGATCTTGCGCCAGAAGAACTCCCGTGCCTCGGGGTTGGTGGCGTCGTAGAAGGCGACACCCACGTCCGTGGCGAGGCCCTTGTCCGGCCAGTTCGCGTGGGCCAGCGGCCCGTACTCGGTCCCGATCATCAGGCCGCGCTCGACCATCTCGGCGTAGTTCTCGCTCAGCGGGCTCACCGACGGCCAGACGGAGACGGCCAGCTTGACCCCGAGGGAGTCCAGTTCAGCGACCATCGCTGCTGGATCGGGCCATTCCGTCAGGTCGAACTTCCAGTCACCCAGCTGGGTCCAGTGGAAGTAGTCGCACACGATGACCGACAGCGGCAGGCCACGCCGGGCGTACTCGCGGGCTACCTCGAGCAGCTCGGCCTGGGTGCGGTAGCGCAGCTTGCACTGCCAGAAGCCGGACGCCCAGTCGGGGAGCATGGGGGCGTGGCCGGTCACGTCCGCGTAGCGGCGCAGGATGTCGGCGGGCTGGCCCGCGGTGATCCAGTAGTCGATCTGGCGTGCACTGTCGCTGACCCAGCGGGTCCCGGTGGCGGCCAGTTCCACCCGGCCGATCGCCGGATTGTTCCACAGCAGGCCATATCCGCGGCTGGACAACAGGAACGGGATGCTGACCTCCGCGTTGCGCTGCACCAGGTCGAGCACGGCGCCCTTCTGGTCCAGCAGCCCGTGCGTGTGCTGGCCCAGGCCGTAGATGCGCTCCCCGGGATAGGCGTGGAAGCACTGCTCCAGGCGGTGGTATCCGTTGCCGTTCGGGGTGAACAGCCGCGGACCCGGCCACCAGAAATGCAGCGGCTTCTCGGCGAGCAGTTCCTCGCCGGTCTCCGTGCGGAGGAACCGCAGTCTCGCCTGGTATTGCGTGGCCTCAGGGTCCTGCACGACCTCCGCGGTGACCGCCCCGTTGAAGAGCGCGGCCGAGCCATTCTCGATCTTGATCCGGGCGTCCGGCGCGTCCGGCGCGTCGGTGAGCGCGCCGGGCAGATCCTCTCGCACCGGGCCGATCGTCGCCCTGACCCTGATCGCGTCCGGTCCCCAGGGCTCGATGCGCAGCGTCTCCTGCCGGGCGCTCCACTCGAGGGCGTTGCCACGCTCGCGGTAATGGCTCACGGTCAGCTCTCCTCGCAGGCCGATGTGTGATGCAGGGGCAGTAGCACTGCGTGGAGGTCGGGTCGCGGGCCAGGCACCGGCGCTCAGCGGCCCAACGGTGCGCGCGCGCTGCTCGCGCGGGCGGTGAGGACCGGGGGAAGCAGGACCACCTCGCCCACCCTGCCGTTGTCCAGCCGCTGCATGACGAGCTCGACCGCCCGCCGGCCCATCTCCTCGGCCGGGATGGTGACCGAGCTGAGATGCGGTGAAGTCTGCTCCGCGACCTGGTCCGGGCAGAGCGCGACGATCGAGACGTCCTCGGGGACCGTCCGCCCGGTGGTCCGCAGCACGCTCAGCACGGCCGGGATGATGCCCTCGTTCTGGACGATCAGGCCCGTCGTGCCGGGGCGTTCCTCAAGGACGCGGGTCACCGCGCCGGCCGCCGCCTCATGACTGCCCTCACACGGACGATGCACCAGCCGGATGCCCCGCCGGGCCGCGCCGTCCTGGATTCCCCGCAGTGTCCTTTCGGCGAAGCCGCTGTGCCGCTGGTAGACGGCCTCGGCCTCGCCGATGAAGGCCAGCTCGCGGTGGCCGAGGCCGGTGAGATGCTCGACACACAGTTCCCCGGCCGCGGCGAAGTCCAGGTCGATGCAGGTAAGCCCCCTGGTGTCGGACGGAATCCCGATCATCACAGCCGGGATGCCGACATCGATGAGCATGGGAATGCGCTCATCCTCCATGCTCACGTCCATCACGATCATGGCGTCGGCCCGGGCACTGACCGCGACCCGGCGGATTCCCTCAGCGCCCTCGTCGTTCGTGAGCAGCAGCACGTCATGCCCGAACCTGCGGGCCGTGGTGGTGACCGCGATGGCGATCTCCATCATCACCGGCAGGTAGAGATCGCTGCGCAGCGGCACAACGAGGGCGACGATGTTGGAGCGGCTGCTGGCCAGGGCCTGGGCGCCCGCGTGCGGATGATAATTCAGCAGCTCAATGCTGCGTTCGACTCTTCGCCGCGTGCTGGCGGAGACCGTCCGCTTCCCACTGAGGACGTAGGAGACGGTGCTGGCCGCGACACCAGCGTGGCGGGCCACGTCAGCGAGCGTCGCCATGATGGTCCCTCCTGATTGCTGCCTCCCGGCCGCACCACGCGGTGTGCACCGGTGATCGGCTTCGCCCGGTCGAAGCGCTTCGACATGCACCATCACGTCTGCTGCAGGCCCCAAGAAGTCCACGATATCATCGCTCAATCTGTGATTCCTAAGCCTTTGCCGCAGGTAGCGCGGCCTCGGCGACAGCTCACCGGAGCCGTTATCACGCCCGTGCGCCGCGGCGTTCCGTGGCCGCCCCGGCATTTCCTGGATGGCCGGGCCGCGCAGATCTCGAAGCGCTTCACCACGGTCTCCGGCAGGCCGTGGCCCGGTGCGGGCGAGCACGGTATGGCTGAGCACGGTATGGCTGAGCACGGTGCGGGCGGGCAGCTGAGGAGGTGTCCGCCCGCCCGCACCGTGAGACGGGGCCACCGGGCGGCGGCCCGGGGGAAAGCGGCCCTGAGCAGCGGCGTAGGGCCGGCCGTTTCACTGCCCGCGCTCCGCGGGGTCGCCGAGCAGGATGCCGCGGCCATTGGTGCCGAGGTAGACGCGGCCGAACACGCGCGGGTCGCCAGTGATGGTCTGGCCGATCCAGCCGTACTGGTGCTGGCCGTCGTTGATGCGGGTCCAGGTCGCGCTCTCGTTGACGGACCGGAAGACCCCCTGCA
>JAWWPY010000344.1:0-3274 GCA_033854735.1 Streptosporangiaceae bacterium
TCATCCCGGCCAGCTTGTCGTAGAGCCGGAAGTAGTTCTGCAGCGTGATCGTGGCGAGGGTCTGGTTCTCGTTCTGGATCTGCACGCCTTCCTTGGCCTCGATGGCCTGGTGCATGCCCTCGTTATAGCGGCGGCCGTGCAGCATCCGGCCGGTGAACTCGTCCACGATCAGGACCTCGCCGTTGACCACGACGTAGTCCTTGTCCTTCTTGTACAGCTCCTTGGCCTTGATCGCGTTGTTCAGGAAGCTGACCAGGGGCGTGTTGACCGGGTCGTAGAGGTTGTCGATGCCGAGGTAGTCCTCGACCTTCTCCACCCCGGACTCGAGGATGCCGACCGTCTTCTTCTTCTCGTCGACCTCGTAGTCCCCCTCGCCGTCCGCACCGCGGCGCAGCCGGGGCACGATCTTGGCGAACTCCGTGTACCAGCGGGCACTCTGCTCCGCCGGCCCGCTGATGATCAGCGGGGTCCGCGCCTCGTCGACGAGGATCGAGTCGACCTCGTCCACGATCGCGAAGTGGTGCCCCCGCTGGACGCACTCCTCCAGGCCCCAGGCCATGTTGTCGCGCAGGTAGTCGAAGCCGAACTCGTTGTTGGTGCCGTAGGTGATGTCGGCCTCGTACTGCTTGCGGCGGTCCTCCGGCGGCTGCTGGGACAGGATCACGCCCACCTCGAGGCCGAGGAAGCGGTGCACCCGGCCCATCCACTCCGAGTCACGCTTGGCCAGGTAGTCGTTGACCGTGACGACGTGCACGCCCTCGCCGCTCAGCGCGTTGAGGTAGGCGGGCAGCACCGAGGTCAGGGTCTTGCCCTCGCCGGTCCTCATCTCGGCGCTGTTGCCCATGTGCAGCGCGGCGCCGCCCATCAGCTGCACGTCGAAGTGCCGCTGGCCCAGCGTGCGGGTGGCCGCCTCGCGGACCGTGGCGAACGCCTCGGGCATCAGGTCCTCGAGGGTCTCCCCGTCCTGCAGCCGCTGCCGGAACTCGTCCGTCATGGCGCGCAGCTCCGCGTCGCTCAGCGCGGCGAAATCCTCTTCGATGGAGTTGACCTGTTCCGCGATCCGCTTGAGCTTGCGCAGGGTCTTGCCCTCACCCGCGCGCAGGACACTGTCGATGATGACTGGCACTTCTTGTCGCGCTCCTTGCGGATCGTGGCCGGCTACCCGGAACCTCTGCGGCCGGAAACCTTCTGGCCGGAAACACTGTGGCCGGAGACAGCGCCACCCTGGCTGCCGACCAGCGGACTGGCCTGCCGTGTGGCGGCCGGGCGGACGGCTGCCGGCTGCCGGGTGGCGGCCGGTGAAACGGCCTCCCGGCGGACGGCAGTCAGTGGCGCACCGGTGCCACCCGTCACATGTCATGGTAGGCCAGACACGCAACGAAACCGAGCCGCACGCGTGCACCCCGGCGGAACGTTGCTGATCTGAGAACGTCATGGCCGCGTCAGGGTTCCCGGGCGGGGGAACGAAGACCCTCAATCCGGGAAAGCCAGCCGCAGCCCGGTGCTGATCCGGGGCCGGATACGGCCGCCGGCGTACCCGGTCCGCACACCGCCCCGCTACGCTGTCGCGTGCGAGCGCGCCCGCCCTGGCCGTGGCGTGCCCAGCCTGCTTAATTAAGGAACGTGCCTGGCTCACCCCGCATTCCAGGGGGCCGGCGCGGACGAGGCGGGGTTTCCCGCCACAATATGTACCAGCGGTGGCAGTCCCGCCCGGCGCGGCGGTGCCTGCCCGCCGAGGTGGCGAGGAACCGGTGGACGAGGAGAGGAGCGGCGCTCATGACGGACCAGGTGGGAACGGACCTCAGGTCCGGCGCCGGGACGGCTGAGGGCACCCGCAGCGACATCGCCCCCGCCAGCCCCGGCCACTACGAGCCGTTCCACGGGCGCCCGGTGTCCTGGGTCGCCGTCACCATCATCATGGTGGGTTTCCTGATCGGCGGCCTGGCCCTCGTCTTCGGCACGGTCTGGTGGCTGTTCTGGACCGGCCTGGGCCTGGCCGTGGTCGGCGGCCTGCTCGCCGCGTCCACCAACATCTTCGAGGACTGGTACTAAACGGGCCCTGGGCGGCCAGGCCACGCCGGGTCGGGCCAGGTCAGCTGTCCCGCCCGGTGAGTTCCCGGCGCGGTGCCGGGCGGCGGCCCGAGTTCGGGGGCCAGGTTCCGTGCCGCCCTATACGACAGTGACCGGCCTTTGAGCCGTCCGTCTGGGGTGTACTGGCACAACCAGACCAGCACCGCTTGATCTGCGGAAACGACAAGATGATCTTGGCTACCCACAAATCTGTCGCACACCCGCCAGCGGCCGCACCCGGCCGGAATGTCGGTGCCCCCCGTTAGGCTGCACGTTTTGTGGCGACCGTTGTACTACCAGCTCCCCAGCTGTCCCTGTCGGCCGACGAGGCCCGGCTGCTCACGCTGCGCGCGCAGGGCTTCCTCGGGGCGGCCGGCCGGCGCGGCGGCGTGCCCGCCATGCTGCGCCGGCTGGGCGCGGTGCAGCTGGACACGATCAGCGTGCTGGCCCGCTCCCACGAACTCGTCGCATACGCCCGGCTCGGGCCGGTGCCGCGGGAGCGGATCGAGCGCGCCTACTGGCACCCGCGCCAGCCGGCCGCCTTCGAGTACTGGTCGCACGCGGCCTGCATCCTGCCCCTGGAGGAGTGGCCCTGGTACGCGTTCCGCCGCCGCGCGCTGCGCGCCCGGGGCAAGCGCTGGCATCAGAGCCACGAACGCACCTGTGCCGAGGTGCTGGCCCGGCTGCGCGCCGAGGGGCCGCTGAACGCCACTCAGCTCGGCGGGGCCAAGGCGGGCGGTCCCTGGTGGGACTGGTCGGAAACGAAGATCGCCGTGGAGTGGCTGCTGGACGTGGGCGAGGTGATCTGCGTCCGCCGGGACGGGTGGCGCCGCGTGTATGACCTGCCTGGGCGCGTCCTGCCCAGCGAGCTGCTGGACCGTGATCCGGCCGACGCTGAATGCCTGGCCCACCTGGCCGGGGTGGCGGCCAGGGCGCTCGGCGTGGTCACCCGGCCGGACCTGATCGACTACCACCGGCTACGTGAGCTGACAGACCGCCAGACCCGGCACGCGGAACTCGCCGGGGAGTCGGCGCTGGCCGCCGGCCTGACCCCGGTCGAGATCGAGGTCCCTCCGGCGGGGGCGGGACGGAAGGGGGCCAGCACGGTGGTGCCGGGCTGGGCCGACCCGGCGGCGCTGGCCGAGGCGCCGCGCGGGCGGCACCGGGTCACCCTGCTGTCCCCGTTCGACTCGCTGCTCTGGGA
>JAWWPY010000345.1:0-4641 GCA_033854735.1 Streptosporangiaceae bacterium
GGACCGAAATTTTTCGCAACGAAAACATTGCGGTAATGCTGCAACGTGCCACCGGGGACCGGCAGCCAGTGGGGCGCGAACTGGGACAGGTCACGGTCGGGCTCGAAGGAAGTGATCATCTCCCAGACGAAGGGGAACAGCGACCAGACGACGATCGCCGACACCCCGAACCCGAACCAGCCGCGGCGGGCGAACCGCCGGCGGCCGCCGGTGGCGCGCGGCTGCGCGATAGCGGCCATGATCAGCCCTCCTGTCGCATGCGTCGCACGATGAACAGCCCGAAGGCACCGGCGATGAGGGCTTCGGTGACGAACATCGCGGTGGCCATGGTCGAGCCGTAACCCAGCTCAAGGCCGGAAAAGAGCGTCTTGTAGGCGTAGGTCGACATCGTTTCGGTGCTGCTGGCCGGCCCGCCGCCGGTCAGCACGTACGGCAGGTCGAAGACGCGGAACGCGTCCAGGGCCCGAAGCAGCGCGGCGATGAGCAGGGTGGGCATCAGCAACGGCAGCCGCACCCGCCAGAAGTACTGCCAGGTCGATGCCCCGTCGATGCGGGCGGCCTCGGCGAGTGAGGGCTGGATGAGCTGCAGTCCGGCCAGCAGCAGCAGCGCCATGAACGGCGTGGTCTTCCAGATGTCGGCCAGCATCAGCGTCGGCAGCGCCAGCGTGGCCGAACCGAGGAAATTCACCGGGTGCGCTACCACATGCAGGCGAACCAGCAGGTAGTTCACGACGCCGCCCTGATCGAACAGCCAGCCGAACATGCGCGAGGTGACCACGGTCGGGATGGCCCACGGCACCAGGACCGCGGCGCGGACCAGCCCGCGGCCCCGGAATTTCCGGTACAGGGCGAGGGCTATCAGCAGGCCGAGCAGCGTCTCGACGACCGTCGAGACCGCGGTGAACTCGAGGGTCTGCCGCCAGGCCTTCCAGAAGATGGCGTCATGCTGTAGCCGGTGCGCGTTGGCCAGGCCGGTGAACTTGTCCCCCTGGGTTTCCAGGCTGGTGTTGCGGAAGGCCAGCCAGATCGTGCGCAGCACCGGGTACAGCGACACGGCGAGCAGGCTGGCCAGCATCGGCACGATCAGGATGCCCGGTGTCAGCGACTGACGCCAGGGCCGCCGGGCGCGGACCTCGGGGGCCCGCGGGCCGCGGCGCCCGCCGTCCGGAGGGGCCCCGGGCCGAACGGCAGCGGGCCGGGGCGGTGCGGTGGGCGACGATGAGCTCGACACGGCTGGTCACCCGATGATCTGCTCGACCTGCGCCTTGGTCGACGTCAGGTTCGACTTCACGTTGCCCGTGGACAGGGCGGCGGACACTCCCGCCTGTATGGCCAGGCTGATCTGCGAGTACTTCGGGGTCTTCGGCCGCGGTGTGCCACCAGTGAAAATTTCCCGCAACGACACCATGAAGGGGTTGCTCTTGGCCAGCGCGGGCTGGTCGTAGACAGCCGGCCGGCTGGGCGCCAGGCCGAGTCCGGTCGCCCACTTGAGCTGCGTGGCCGGGCTGGACATCCAGGTCAGGAAGTCGATGGCCGCGCTCTTCTTGGTGCTCGCGGCGTTCATCCCGAACTGGTAGCCGCCGAGGCACGCGGTGCTCGTGCCGCCCGGGGCGGCCGGCAGCTTGGTCACCCCGACCTTGCCCACGACCTTCGAAGTGGAGGGGTCCTGCGCGTCCGACCACACATACGACCAGTTGCGCAGGAATGCCGCCTGGCCGCCGGTGAACGGCATCCGGCTGGGCTCCTCATCCCAGGACAGCACGGCCTTGGGGGTGATCTTGTCCTTACCGAACGTGTCGGCCATGAACTGAACCGCCTCGACCGCCTTCGGCTCGGCGATGGTCACCGTCTTGCCGTCGGCGGCGAGAATCGACCCTCCGTAGGAGCCGATGAACTCGACGAGGTCGCAGACCAGCACCTCGGCCTGCTTGGCCTGCCAGTTGAAGCCGTCGGGGACCTTGCCCGAGGTGGTCAGCTTCTGGGCGGCGGTGACGAGTGCGGCCCACGTCGCCGGGACACTGATGCTGGCCGCGTCGAGCAGGTCCTTGCGGTAGTACAGCATGCCCGCGTCCAGGTACCAGGGCAGCGAGTGCAGGTGGCCCTGGTAGGTGCACGCGTTGATGACCCCGGGGAAGTACTGGGCCTGCGCCGCGGCGTTGAAGTGATCATCGAGCACGGCGGACCAGCCCGCGGCGGCGAACTCCGAGATCCAGATGATGTCACCAGTGAAAACGTCCAGGCTGCCGTCCCGCCGTGACAGCGACTGCACGAGCTGCTGGTGGACCTGGGTGCTCTGGCTCGGGGTGGGCAGCTCGACGAACTGCACATGCACGAGCTTCTGGGAGTTGTTGTACTCGTTCACCATCTGGCCGATCGTCTTCTTGGCGAAGAACTGCGCGCTCGCGAACGTGATGGTGGTCTTGCCGCCGCTCGTGGCGCTACTGCCGCCGCTGCTGGTGCCGCAGGCGGCCAGCACGGGCGCGGCGGCCCCCGCGGCCAGCACGGCGCCGGCACCCTTCACGAAGCTACGTCGGCTCATCGGTGAACCATGCGAGACGGGCATTGGGGGCTCCTCGGGGGTCACGCGGGGTAGTGCAATCCTATGCGGGAGTGTGCGGTTCTGATGTCTACTGATGCTGAAATTAGCTGTGGTTCCCCTTTAGGTCAAGCCTAGTTCGGCATAGATTTGCAAAAATAGGCACTGCTACCGTCCGGTGGCAGCGGCTAGAGTGACCCACGAAGGAGGTGCGCTGTGGCCCCGCGGCAACCGATCCCCGACCGTGACGCCGACGGTGCGCTACCCGGCCGGCGCCGGGGGCTGCTGACCGAGTTCGTCGACGAGCACGGCCAGGCCACGGTGGTCGAGCTCGCCGAGGCGTTCAGAGTCTCCGCCGACACCGTCCGCCGGGATCTCGACTGGCTGGCGCGGCGGGGCGCGGTCTCGCGCACCTACGGCGGGGCGGTGACGGTGACCGGGCTGGCCAGCTCCGACACATCATTTACCGACCGGTCCTCGGTGCACCGGGACGAGAAGCGGTGCATCGCCCTGGCCACCGCCGAGCGAATCGCTGACGGGGAGACCGTCATCGTCAACGGGGGCACCACGACGCTCGCGGTGGCCCGGGCTCTCGGAGTGCGGCGGAACCTCACGATCGTCACGAACAACCTCCGGCTGCCCGCGGTCCTGCCGGCCGGCGCGGTGCGCGACGTCTACGTCCTCGGGGGGAGCTGCCGGGTGGCGTCACATGTCACCATCGGACCCGTCGCATTCCCCGGCACCGACGGCATCAGCGCGGATGTCGCCGTCATCGGCGTGGGCGGCGTGTCCGCGCGCAGCGGGATCACCACGACGAACCTGCAGGAAGCGCAAATGATGGCCGAGATGATCGGGTCGGCACAACGCACGATCGTGGTCGCCGACTCCTCGAAGTTCGGCCGCAACGCATTCGCGCATATCGTGCGGCTCGACACGATCGAGACCCTGATCACCGATCGCAAGCCGGACGCCGAGGTGTGCGACGCCCTGTCCGCCGCGAACGTGGAACTCGTCGTCGCCTCCGGCTGACCGCTGCTACCGAATGCCTGCCCCCTCCTAGCGATCCTCGATCCGGCGGATGACTCCGGCCAGGCGGAGCCGGCGCAGGTCGTAGGTCATCTGCCCAGGGGTGTAGAGCGCGTGCAGCAGTCCGGTCAGCAGAATTGGTCCTGGATCTGTTGATCGGATTGGACCTTATCAACAGGACCGGTTCCTGTCAGGGTCGAGGTGTGTCCCTGACCTGTAACTCAGGCGCCCGGATCTTGGGCGCGGCCCAGCAAAGCCGACGAGAAGAAGGATTCCGATGAGCGAGTTCATTGTCACCCGCACCCTGAAGGCCCCGCGTAAGAGGGTCTGGCAGGTCCTCACGCAGGCCAGCCAATTCGAAGGCTGGCTGCCCGCCAAGCCGGGAACGGCGGTGCTGGACGTGCGGACCGGAGGGTCCTGGCGGGCGACCGTCATCTCCTCCGAGGGTGACGAGATCGCGCTGACCGGCCGCTACGACGAGGTGTCCGAGCCGGACCGCCTGGTGATGACGGTCCCCGGCGATGTGGTCACCGCGATCACGCTGACTTCCGCCCCGGACGACACCACGCAGATCGGCTACGCCTTCGACGTCGATGAGTCCATGCACCCCATGGTCACAGAGAGTGTCGATCAGGTCCTCGGCCGGGTCTCCGCGGTCCTGGCCGGGATCGCGTAGGAGGGCAGGCCGTGTACGCCGACGTCAACGGCATGAAGATGTTCTACGAGATCCGTGGCCCCGCAGACCCCGGCCAGGTCCCGGTGGTGCTGCTGCACGGGGCGATCTCCGCGACCGGAACCTCATTTGGGCCGCTGCCGGACCTGCTGGCCCAAACGCGCCAGGTCATCGCCGTGGAGCAGCAAGGCCATGGCCGGACCGCCGACATCGACCGGCCCATGTCGGTCCAGGCCATGGCCGATGACACCCTGGCCCTGCTGGCCAGCCTGGGCATCGGCCAGGCCGACCTGTTCGGCTACAGCCTGGGCGCGGGCATCGCGCTGAACCTCATCACCAACCACCCCACCGTGGTCCGCAAGGCCGTACTCGCATCGGTGACCTACGATAAGACCGGCCTCCACCC
>JAWWPY010000346.1:0-6004 GCA_033854735.1 Streptosporangiaceae bacterium
CCAGGTGGCCGTTGGTGCCGGCCCAGATCGACACGACCTCGTTCTCGACCGGGAACGGGTCGTACTGGGGCTGCTTGAGCAGCTCGACCAGGCGGGCGCCGCGGTCGAGCTGGGCACGGGACGCGGCGTCCAGGTCGGACGCGAACGACGCGAAGGCTTCCAGGTCGCGGTACTGCGACAGAGCGAGCTTGAGACCACCGGCGACCTTCTTCATCGCCCTGATCTGCGCGTCGCCGCCGACCCGGGAGACCGAGCGGCCGACGTTGATGGCCGGGCGGACACCGGAGTTGAACAGGTCGGTCTCCAGGAAGATCTGCCCGTCGGTGATCGAGATGACGTTGGTGGGGATGTACGCCGAGATGTCGTTGGCCTGGGTCTCGACGATCGGCAGCCCGGTGAGGGAGCCGTTCCCCATCTCCTTGGAGAGCTTCGCGCACCGTTCCAGCAGCCGCGAGTGCAGGTAGAAGACGTCACCGGGGTAGGCCTCGCGGCCCGGCGGCCGGCGCAGCAGCAGGGAGATGGTGCGGTAGGCCGCCGCCTGCTTGGACAGGTCGTCGAAGACGATCATCACGTGCTGGCCCTGGTACATCCAGTGCTGGCCGATGGCCGAGCCGGTGTAGGGGGCGATGTACTTGTACCCGGACGGGTCGGAAGCGGGCGACGAGACGATCGTCGTGTACTCCATCGCGCCCGCGTCTTCCAGGGACTGCTTGACCTGGGCGGTCGTCGAGCCCTTCTGGCCGACCGCCACGTAGATGCACTTGACCTGGCGCGACGGGTCCCCGGACTCCCAGTTCTCGCGCTGGTTGATGATGGCGTCGATGGCGATGGCGGTCTTGCCGGTCTGCCGGTCGCCGATGATCAGCTCACGCTGGCCGCGGCCGATCGGGGTGATCGCGTCGATCGCCTTGATGCCGGTCTGCAGCGGCTCGTTGACCTTGCTGCGCTGGACCACCGAGGGGGCCTGCGTCTCCAGCGGGCGCAGCGCGGCCTGCTCGATGTCACCCTGGCCGTCCAGCGGCACGCCCAGGGAATCGACGACCCGGCCGAGGAACCCGTCGCCCACCGGGACGGACAGGATCTCCCCGGTGCGGCGGACCTGCTGGCCCTCGTCGATCTTGGTGAAGTCGCCGAGGATGACCACGCCGATTTCCCGCTCGTCCAGGTTGAGCGCGAGCCCGCGGATACCGCCCGGGAACTCCAGCAGCTCGTTGTACATGGCCGAGGGAAGGCCCTCGACCCGCGCGATGCCATCGCCGGCCTCGGCGACGACGCCTACCTCTTCCCGGGCCGCCGCGTCGGGCTCGTACGACTGGACGAAGCTCGCCAGCGCGTCCCGGATCTCATCGGGCCGGATTGTCAGCTCCGCCATGGTCCTCGCGTCTTCCTCGTCAGTTGGTTAACTGCTCTGTCGTTGCCGCGGCGCGCGCGGCGCTCCCGCATCAGTGCTCGCCCATCAGGCGGCCAGCCGCCTGCGCAGCGCCCCGAGGCGGCTCGCCACACTGCCGTCGATGAATTCATCCCCGATCTGGACCGAAATGCCACCCTCTACGCGAGGATCGACGATGACGTCCAGATGAACCTCGTGCCCGTACACGCCTTCGAGCGCGGCGATCAGCCGCTCGCGCTGGCGCTCGGTGAGCGGGACGGCCACCCGTGCGACCGCGATGAGGCGCTGGCGCCACTGCGCGGTCCACTGCGCGTAGCGATCCAGGGTCATATCCACACTACGTCCCCGGGGATGTTCCGCCGCCTCGCCGATCAGGGCCCGGGAATCTGCGGTCACTTTGCCCTCGAGCAGCGTGTCCAGCAGCTGGCGCTTGTATTGCGCCGGGATGGTCAGGTTGGACAGGGCGGTCCGCAGCTCCGGAGCGCTCATCACCACCCGCCCGAAGCGGAACAGCTGGTCCTCGAGGTCGTCGAGATGCCGGGCCCGCTCGGCGGCCGCCGCGAACGCCGTGACCGCGATCTCCTCGACCGCGCCGGCCAGGTCCGCCGGGCGGGACCACCGCGACTCGCACATGCCCGTGAACAGGCTGAGGGTGGCGTCGCTGACCTGGCCGCCGAACAGCCTCCGGGCCAGCTCGGCCCGGGCCTGCACCCGGCGGCAGCTGTCGCTCAGCGCCCGCCGCAGCCCGGCCTCCTCATCGAGCACCCCGAGGATGGCGAACAGCTCCTCACCGAGGGTCCGCGCTGTGGCCGCCGAGGTCGCAGCCTCGGACAGCCGCTGCCTCGCCTCGGCCAGAGCGGCCCGGCTGGGGCCTCTCATGTGGCGGACCTGGCCTCGTCGGCGTCCGGCTGCTCGAGGCCCTCGATGAACCGCTCGACGATGCGGCGCTGCCGCGCCACGTCCTCCAGCGACTCACCGACCACCCGGCTGGCCAGGTCCACGGCCATGGCCCCCACGTCGGTGCGCAGCGCCTGCAGCGCCAGCATCCGATCGGTCGCGATCTGCTGATGCGCCGAGTCGATGATGCGCCGCGCCTCGGTCTGGGCCACCTCGCGCATGTCCGCGATGATCGCCGCGCCCTGCTCCTGCGCCTGCTCGCGCAGCCGTGAGGCTTCCTGCCGGGCTTCGGCAAGCTGCTGGCGGTACTGGTCGAGCACCTGCTGCGCCTCGGCCTGAGCCTCCTGGGCGCGCTCCAGGCCACCCTCGATCGCGTCCGTCCGCTCAGCCAGCGTCTTCTGGATGCGCGGCAGCAGCACCTTCCCCAGCACCGCGAACACGATGAGGAAGGCGATGGCCCCGATGATCAGCTCGGGCCATTCAGGGATCAGCGGGTTAGAAGGCGGGGTCACCACCGTCGCGCCAACGTGGTACTTCACGGTGTGCCCTCCTGTCGGCTAGTGATCACTGGGAACTCCGCCGATCAGGTGGCGCCGAAAATGAACGGGACCACGAGGCCGATCAGGGCCAGCGCCTCGGCCAGTGCGAACCCGATGTACATGTTCGACTGGATGAGCCCGCGGGCCTCCGGCTGCCGGGCCATGGCCTCGACGCCGTGACCGAAGATCAGCCCGATGCCGACACCGGGGCCGATGGCCGCCAGGCCGTACCCCACCGCGCCGAAGTTGATCTTCAGTTGCTGGGTGGTGCCGGCGGCGATCACATGATGCAGGACGCTAAGCGCGACCACATGATGCGCAATATCAAGCATGTGTGCATTCCCTTGCCTTCAGGCCGACGGGTGTCTGCCGCCGGCGGGTTGGATGGGCCGTCAGCACACCCGGGTGCACTGACGGACGAGTACGAGCGCGGGCCATGTCAATGACCTGCTTCCAGTGAGCCGCCGATGTACTGGGCGGTCAGAATGGTGAAGATATAGGCCTGCAGCGCCTGGATCAGCAGCTCAAACGCGGTCAGCACGATCGTGAGGATGAACGAGGTCGCGCTGAACAGCAGTCCGATGCTGAGGCTGAAGAGGTACCAGGTCGAGAGGGTGAAGATCAGCAGCAGGATGTGCCCGGCGAACATGTTCGCGAATAGCCGGACCGCTAGCGTGAACGGCCGGATGAGGAGGTACTGCAGGACCTCCACAGGCGCCAGGATGACCAGGATGGGCCCCGGCACGCCGCTCGGGATCATGTTCCTGAAGTAGCCGCCCAGGCCCTGGTGCCAGATGCCCAGGTAGGTATAGGTGCCGTAGACCATGAGCATCAGCGCGGCCGGGAAGGCGATCTGGGACATCGCCGGGAACTGCGCGACCGGGATGATCTCCATCAGGTTCATCACCCAGATGAAGAAGAACAGTGAGACCAGGAACGGCAGGAAGCTGTCGCCGCGCTTGCCGATCATCGGCCGCAGGATCTGCTCGCGGACGAACTCGACCCCCATCTCGCCGAGGTTCTGGGCGCCCCGCGGGACGATCTTCGGCTTGCCGAACGCAGCCCAGAAGAAGCCAACCACGACGACCGTGCAGACCAGTGCGAGCAGCATCGGCTTGGTAAAGCTGAACGACCCGATCGTGAAGAACGGCACGAACAAAAATGTGGGCGCGGGATAATTCGGCCCCTGGAAGCCGCAGTGCGTGGACGAGAAGACGTGGCTGTTGTCCACGGTGCACTTGCCCGCGGCGAGAATCAGCGTGTCACCGCGCAAGACAGTTTCCTCCTGCTTCGTACCCGCGCACGTCACCCGCGGGCGCGGCGCGCATCCAGGCCGCCCAGGTCCGGGCGGAACGTCGTGGCATGCCGATGCTGGCCTGGCCAGCACGCTTTGCATGCAGATTACCTATTGGTGCCGACCGTACTTCCAGACCACTCCGCCGATGGCGAAGACCAGCCCGAGAAGCGCCCCCAGCGGCAACAGCACCGGGATGTGAGTCAGCCAGGCCACCAGCCAGCCGACGAGGCCGTAGGCCACCATGCCGGCGATCAGGTAGCTGAAAATGCTCCAGCCGGCGTTCTCCTCGACCGGGGGCGCCTCCGGCGGCTGGCCACTGGCCGAGGACGGCCCGCCGGACGGTCCGTTGGGGCTGGCGGGTGCAGACCCGGTCCCGCTCATGGTGCGCCAGGTCATCGGGCAGCCTGCGGACGGCAGGCTGGCCCGCGGGCCGCGATCCGCCGTCCGGGTGCGAGAGGAGCGCCACGCGTCACCGTTCCCCGTCCGGTTCCACGTAGAGCATCTTGAGCCGCATCGACCAGAAAACCTGCGCCCCGGTCCAGACCAGGATGCAGACGATGGCGGTCAGGCCGAACAGCCGTGCGTTGAAGACGGTCGTGTTGCTGAACTTGGACACGAGAACCATCAGCACGAGGATCTTGACGATGAACGTGGTCAGCGCGGTCACCATCTGGGCCCGCGGGCTGACCTTCTCGGCGCGAGACACCGCGGCAATGCTGATGGCGAAGAACACGAGGACCAGGGCCGCGCCGAGCAGGCTCCCGAGCAGTCCCTTGGCCCCGCCGATCCCGGCGCTGAGCGCGATCATGATCACGGCAGCACCGGCGGCGACCACGGCGGAACGCCGGGCGATCGGGCCGTAGCTTGCCAGCATCTTAGGTGGCTCCGGAGGGCTCAGGAGGACACTTGACTCGGGGATGCACCGGCCCGCCTCCCACACGGCACCGGCCAGGAGCCTGGGTACCGCCGAGGCGGAGCTCGCGCGCCGCCGGGTGAGCGAAACCTATCACGGGCCCCTCACTCGTCCTCGAGTGACTGCTCGTGAAAGATATCACAAGCTCCTTGGGCCGGTCTTTACCGGGGCCCTCTGTGTGATGAACGTTACGTGACTTCCGATTGTGGTACATGAGTCCGTGAACCGTACCAAACCCCCGCCCCTAACGGTCCTATCGCTCCCGACGCCCTACGACCTTTACGATTGGCGCTCCCAGACGCATCACGGGGCCCATGAGCAGCGGAGGGTCCACGACGCTGGGCGCGCCGCAGTCCCGGGTACTCCCCGCGCCGCAGTCCCGGGGCGCCGGGCACTCCGGTGCGGCGGCGCCGCGCCGGCGAGCCATCGCCGACTCTTCAGGCGTTTGGTACGCCCGAACCGGAACACCGCTCGCTCGGTGACTGGGGGTCCGGTGAAGCGGGAGCAGCGGGGCGGGAGGAGCGGACTCCGTGGAACGCGGCGGTGCAGAAGGTCAGGGACGGCGCCAGGGCAGGAGTGGCGACTCTGAGTCTTCGTCGTATTCGTCGCCGTCACGGTTCACCGGGCGGGTCGTCCGGGGGGCACCTGGCTGGTCCCGGACCGGACCCGGGGACAGCGGGTCGAGGTCCTGCGGGCCGGCGGCGTGCTGGCCAGCCTCGGGCGGCGGGGCGGCGTAGAGGCTGGCGTCCCCCCGGGGGTCTGCGGCACGCTGATCGTCGTGCGGGCGAGCATCCCACCAGCCGGAATCCCGCTGGCCGGAGTCCGGACGGCCCGAGAACCACTGACCCGAGTCCGGCCGATCTGAATCAGGCCCTCCGGCATTCTCGACGCCCGTGTCCGGGAGGCCGGTGTCTGGGAGGCCCGTGTCCGGGAGGCCCGTGTCCGGGAGGCCCGTATCGCCGAGGCCA
>JAWWPY010000347.1:0-51622 GCA_033854735.1 Streptosporangiaceae bacterium
CACCGCCGAGCAGCCGGCGGGCTCGCAACGCGATCTCCAGATCGAATCGCACATCTGGTTCGAGCAGCACCTCGCCGAAGAGCCCGTGCAGCTGGCGGACCCGGTACCGCACCGTCTGCGGGTGCACATGCAGGTGCCGCGCGGTCTCCCGGGCATTGCCCGCGTTCTGCAGCCACGCCAGCAGCGTCTCGGCCAGTGTGTCCTGCTGGGCCGGCCGCAGCCCGCCCAGCGGCCCGAGCCGGGTCCGAGCCAGGCCCGCCGTGAGGTCTTCATCCGAGAAGATGAGCAGCGTGGACAGGTGCTCATCGCATCGGGTCACACCGGGGCCGGGGCTGATGATCCCGCGCCGGGTGAGGGCGAGCGCCTGCCGCGCCCAGCGCAGCGAACTGCTGGCCCGGGCCAGCGGAACCGCGGGGCCGAGAGCACCTGTCCAGCCGCGGAGGCCACGTTCGATGAGATCTGCCCGGCCGGGACCGTCTGGATCGGGCACCAGCGCGCACGGGTCCGGCCGGGTCATGTCGATGAGAACCTCCGGCGGCAGCGCGGGAAGCATCTCCGGAAGCGGCCCGGGGAGCGAGCCGTGAAGCGCCCCAGGAAGCGTCCCGGGAAGCATCCCGCCGCGGTCCTGGCTGCGGTCAGCCAAGGCCACCGCGGCTACCTTGCGGGGCAGCGGCCACCCCGCCGCGCGGGCGCGATCGGCGATCGCCTGCCGGGAGACCGGCGGATCGGCGATGAGCAGGTCGAGCAGGCGCCGCCGACGGCGTTCCATCTCGCCGCCTACCTCGGCGCTCGCCCGGGCGAAGCCCTCGGCGCAGGCGGCGGCGAGCTCGTCGAGATACAGGAAGATCGCCTCACCTATCCGGGCCAGCACGTCGGTGTCGAGGCTGTTCTCCCCCGCGGCCTGGTACAGCCTCCGCCAGGAGACCCGGGCGCCTAGCCGGAGCGCTGTCTGCAGCGGCTCGAGGCTGCGTCCTTCTGCCGCCTCGATGCGGCCGATGTCGCCGAACAACTGGGCCGTCCCTTCGCGCGGCGTCGCGGGATCGGCGATCTGCTGCGCGAACTGATGCAGCGCATGACGGACCGCCCGGCGGACCGTGCTGGTGTAGGAGTCATCGTGGGGCCGCGCGTACTCCGGTACCTCCCGCTGGATCGCGCTGATCACTTCCTCGGCGGCGCGGTCCAGTTCCGGAAGCATGAACTCGGCTGCCTCCGGCGGTACGACGGGCCACGCGACGAAAGGATCAGTAGGTTGTCGCACGCTGCCTCACCATCCCGGGTTCCGGCGCCGCCAGCCTCTGGCTGCCCGCATCGTAGCCCGATGCCCCGGAACCTGCACGAGCAGATTTGTCCAGATGTCACAAAGCAACGGCCATTCACGCTGATCTCGCTGAGCAGACCCTACATACCGTCGGATGTTGCCCCGCTACTACATCCAACGCGTTCCTGCCGGCGCCCCCGGCGCCCCCGCTACTAGACTCAGCTCATGTCCCGGCCTCGTGCGTTCTCCGGCATCCAGCCGACCGCCGACTCGTTCCACCTCGGCAACTACCTGGGCGCGGTTCGCCAGTGGGTAGCGCTGCAGGACACCCACGACGCGGTCTACTGCGTGGTGGACCTGCACGCGATCACGGTCCCGCAGGATCCGGCGCTGCTGCGGCACCGGACCAGGGTGGCCGCGGCGCAGTTGTTCGCGGCGGGGCTCGACCCGGACCGGTGCACCGTGTTCGTCCAGAGCCACGTGCCCGAGCACACCGAACTGGCGTGGGTGCTGGGCTGCCTGACCGGGTTCGGCGAGGCCAGCCGGATGACCCAGTTCAAGGACAAGGCGACTCGCGGCGGCGCGCAGCAGGCGAGCCTGGGGCTGTTCAGCTATCCGGTCCTGCAGGCCGCTGACATCTTGCTGTACCAGACCGAGCAGGTGCCGGTGGGTGAAGACCAGCGCCAGCACCTGGAGCTCAGCCGGGACCTGGCGATCCGGTTCAACCACCGCTTCGGCCCCACGTTCGCGGTACCCGCCGCCTACATCCTCGGCGGGGTCGCGAAGATCAACGACCTGCAGGAGCCGACGGCGAAGATGAGCAAGTCGGCGTCTTCACCGGCGGGCATCATCGACCTGCTCGACGAGCCTGGCGTGGTCCGCAAGAAGATCGCGCGGGCGGTGACCGACGCTGGCAGCGAGATCCGGTTCGACAACGCCGAGAAGCCGGGGGTCAGCAACCTGCTGCGGATCTACTCCGCGCTCAGCGGCGAGGAGATCGCCGACCTGGAGGCCAGGTACGCGGGTGCGGGCTACGGCGCGTTCAAGAAGGACCTGGCCGAGGTGGTGGCGGGCACTCTCGCCCCGATCCGGGAGCGGGCCGAGAAAATGCTCGCCGACGAGGCTGAGCTGGACCGCATGCTGGTCCACGGGGCGGCGAAGGCGCGGCCCGTGGCCACGCAGACCATGGCGGCCGTCAGGGAGCGGGTCGGCTTCCTCCCCGCTGGTGACGCCGGCTGACCACAACGGCCGACCCGCCGATGAGCGCGGCGAGCAGCCCGGCCCCAGCCCCCGCGGCGAGCGGCACACCGCGGCCCGCTGGCAGCGGCCGGGCCGCCACATGGGTCCGCGGGCTGCGCCGCACCCGTGCCGTGGTGCGCGGCGCCTGCGGGGCCACCAGCGTGCCGACCGGTGTGACCTTGCCATCCATGGCGAAGCCCCAGTCGAGTAGCTGGGCCGCGTACGTCATCTCGGTCTGCGCGGGGCAGTGCAGCAGGGTCACGATGAGCGTGACGCCGTGCCGCCTGGCAAACCCGAGGTAGGTGGCGCCGGCCGGGGTGGTCCAGCCGATCTTGCCGCCCAGGTCTCCGGGGTAGTCGGTGAGCATGGTGTCCTGGTTGTACAGGGTGACCGGGTGGTGCGGCCCGACCGGGAAGCGGGCGGTGAGCAACTCGTCGTCCCGCATGAACATCGGCACCTTCAGGGCCTGCCGCGCGAACAGCGCCTCGTCGTAGGCGGACACGTGCTGGCCCAGGGCGTCCAGGCCGTTGGGCTGCTTGACCACGGTGTCGTCGGCGTGGAGGCGCTGCGCCTCGGCGTTCATCATGGCGACGCCCTTGGCCAGCGACCCGGTCTCCTGGGCCAGGGCGATCGCGGCGTCGTTGGCCGAGACGAGCAGCAACGCCTGGAACAGGTCAGCGACCGTGTACTGGTGGCCGGCGATCAGTCCGACCTTGGTCGGCTCCACGATGGCCGCCTGGTCCGAGATGACCACGGTGGTATCCGGCTTCAGCACCGGCATCAGGGTGATCGCGGTCAGCACCTTGAGCGTGCTCGCCGGATCGAACCAGCCGTGCGGGTCCTTGGCCGCGAGCACCTGGCCAGTGCCGGCATCCGCGATGACATAGGCGGACGCTCGCACCAGCGGCAGCCGCAGTGCTCCGCGGTCGGGGTAGCTGACTATCACGCCATGCCCGCCCAGCCGAGAGCCGCCGACGACGCCCGGGCTCCCGCCCGGTACGCCGGCCAGCGCGGGCGCCGCGGCCACCGGCGCCAGCGCGAGCCCGCTGATCAGGCAGGCCAGCGTGGCGGCGAGGGTCGGCCGGAGCTGCGCCAGTCCCGTGATCGGCCGTCTTTTCACGAGTAGCAGTCAATCATCAGCGCGTTGTGGTAAGCAGGGCCGCCCCGGGCCGGGCGGTGGACTCGCCTAGGCTCCTCGGCATCCCCGATCTAGGCTGGGCTCATGGGACGCGAGTCGGAGTCGGGCCTGCCGGTCGAGCCGGTGTACGGCCCGGGTCAGCCGGAGGGCTTTGATCCGGAGATCCAGCTGGGACAGCCCGGCCAGTACCCGTTCACCCGCGGTGTGTATCCCGCCATGTATACGGCGAGGCCGTGGACTATGCGGCAGTATGCCGGATTCGCCACCGCCGCGGAGTCGAACGAGCGCTACCACCAGCTGATCGAGGCCGGCACCACGGGCCTGTCCGTCGCCTTCGACCTGCCCACCCAGATGGGATACGACTCCGATGCGCCGGCTGCCCGCGGCGAGGTCGGCAAGGTCGGCGTGGCCATCGACTCCATCGAGGACATGCGCATCCTGCTGCGGGGCATCCCGCTGGGCACGGTGTCGACCTCGATGACGATCAACGCGCCCGCCGCGGTACTGCTGCTGCTCTACCAGCTGGTGGCCGAGGAAGAGGGCGTGTCGCCGGATGCCCTGGCCGGCACGATCCAGAACGACATCCTCAAGGAGTACATCGCCCGCGGCACCTACATCTACCCGCCGCAGCCCTCGCTCCGGCTGGTGGCCGACACCTTCGCCTATTGCCGCGAGGAGATCCCGCGCTGGAACACGATCTCGATCTCCGGCTACCACATGGCGGAGGCGGGGGCCACGCCGGTGCAGGAGGTCGCGTTCACGCTGGCGAACGCGAAGGAGTACGTGCGGGCCGCGATCAGCTCCGGGCTGGCCGTGGACGAGTTCGCCCCGCGTCTGTCGTTCTTTTTCGTGGCCAGGACCACCCTCTTGGAGGAGGTCGCGAAGTTCCGTGCCGCCCGCCGTCTCTGGGCCCAGATCATGCGCAACGAATTCTCGGCCGCTGATCCCAGGTCGCTGATGCTGCGGTTCCACACGCAGACTGCCGGGGTCCAGCTCACCGCGCAGCAGCCCGAGGTGAACCTGGCCCGGGTGACCATCCAGGCCCTGGCGGCGGTGCTTGGCGGCACGCAGTCGCTGCATACGAACTCCTACGATGAGGCGATCGCGCTGCCCAGCGAGAAGGCGGCCCGGCTGGCGGTGCGGACCCAGCAGGTCATCGTGCACGAGACCGATCTCACCCGCACCGTCGACCCGTTCGCTGGGTCGTACGCGATGGAGTCGATGACCGATGACCTGGCGGACGCGGCGGCGCAGCTGATTGCGCGGGTCGAGGACCTCGGCGGTGCCGTCGCGGCCATCGAGCAGGGCTTCCAGAAGGCCGAGATCGAACGGTCCGCCTACCAGGTCACCCGGGAGATCGACGCGGGGGAGCGGGTCGTGGTCGGGGTGAACAAGTTCACCGTGGCAGGCGAGGATCCTTACCAGCCGTGGCGCGTTGACTCCTCGATCGAGCAGGATCAGGCCCGGCGCCTCGCGGAGCTGCGCGGCAGCCGGGACGCCGGTGAGTTCGAGCGCAGGATCGGCGACCTGAAGAAGGCCGCGGCGGGCAGCCAGAACATGCTCTATCCGCTGCGCGAGGCGCTGCGCGCCAGGGCCACCGTGGGAGAGGTCTGTGACGCAATGCGTGATGTGTGGGGTGTGTACCGACCGCCCAATGTCTACTGAACCAGTCCATTTACTCATGCAAGGACACGAACGCGGCCTCGTGATACATCGCATTGCATTCTGGCGATTACCCGGGGAGGTCGGCAGTGGGAATCTGGTGGAACCCATCTCGCGTCGCGACGTTGGGCATCGAGTGGGAGTTGCAGCTCATCGATTCCGGCAGCAGGCTGCTGCGCCAGGATGCGCGGGAGGTCATCGAGGCGCTGATAGGCGCTGGTGAGGATACTGCGGGGGCCAGGATCCACCATGAGTTGATGCAGTCCACGGTCGAGATTGTGACGGGGATCTGCGGCACGGTGTCGGAGGCAAAGAGGGACCTTGCCACGACAATCGCTCAACTTCAGCGGATCACGGATATGCGCGGTACGATGCTGACCTGCGCCGGAACACATCCCCTCAGTGACTGGCGGGATGCAAAGATGGTGCCCATTCAGCGCTATGCCGAACTCGTCGAGCAGATGCAGTGGCTTGCACGCAGGATCCAGACCTTTGGCGTTCATGTCCACGTGGGACTTCGTGACGGGAGCAAGGCGATTCCCATCGTCAATGCTCTGGCCGCGTATCTGCCGCATTTCCTGGCGCTGACCGCGTCGAGCCCGTTCTGGGGTGGGCACGACACGGGGCTCGCGTCGAGCCGGGCGGTCATCTTCGGTGGGATGCCGACCGCGGGACCGCCGCATTCGCTTGCGGACTGGAGTGAGTTCGAGGAGTACATGGACACGCTGCTCCGCGCCGGGACCATCCGGAGCATCAAGGAAGTGTGGTGGGACGTGCGTCCGCACCCTGACTTCGGCACAGTGGAGATCCGCATGTTCGACGGTGTGCCCACGCTGCAGGAGGTCGGGATGGTCGGGGCCCTGTCGCAGTGCCTGGTGCAGCTGTTCGACAGCCAGCTGGACCGTGGCTACACGCTGCCCCGGTGGCCATCCTGGATTGTCCAGGACAACAGATGGCGGGCGACCAGGTACGGGCTGGATGCCAGCGTGATCACTGATACCTCAGGATCCACGGCACCGCTCCGTGACGAGTTGCGTGCGCTGGTGGCGGAACTCCGGCCGATCGCGGACCGGCTCGGCTGCGCGGCCGAGCTAGAGATGACGTCGAAGGTACTGAACCACGGCGCCTCCGGCCAGCGTCAGCGTGCGGTTGTGGCGGCCGGGGGCGGCCTGACAGACGTGGTCGACGCGCTGGTGACCGAGTTCGCGGAGGATCGTTTCGTCGGCCCTGGGGAGGCCCTGCATGCCGGACCGTGACATCCCCGGGGAGCTCGACCAGTTCCTTGCCGTACACGAGGCCGAGCTCATCGAGTTCCGCCGGGACCTGCACGCGCATCCGGAGCTCGGTTATCACGAGCACCGGACCACACGGCGGGTAGCGCTCCGGCTGGCCGCGGCCGGCCTGCGCCCGGTCATCCTGCCCAAGGGGACCGGCATGCTGGTGGACATCGGCAGCGAGGCGGACGGCGGCCCGCTGGTGGCCCTGCGCGCCGACCTCGATGCGCTGCCGGTGTCCGACGAGAAGCAAGTGCCCTACCGGTCCACCGTGCCGAACGTCTGCCACGCCTGCGGGCATGACGTGCACACGACCGTCGCCCTGGGTGCGGGGCTGTTCCTAGCCCGGCAGGCGGCGGCCGGACGGCTGCGTGGCCGGGTCCGGATGATCTTCCAGCCTGCCGAGGAAGTGCCCGGGGGTGCCCTCGACGTGCTGGCGGCGGGCGGCATTGCCTCGGCCGACCGAATTTTCGCGCTGCACTGCGATCCGCGGCTTGACGTGGGGAAAGTGGGCACCAGGAGTGGGCCGATCACGGCCGCCTGCGACAAGATCACCGTCCGGGTCACCGGGCCTGGCGGCCACACCGCCCGGCCGCACCTCACGGCGGACCTGGTGTATGCGCTCGGCAAGATCGTGACCGAACTGCCCGCCGCGCTGTCTCGCCGGGTGGATCCACGATCCAGCCTGAGCCTGGTGTGGGGCCGGGTAAGCGCGGGCACGGCCGCCAATGCCATCCCGGATGACGGGATAGCCGAGGGGACCGTGCGCTGCCTCGACGATGAGGCCTGGCATGAGGCGCCTGATCTGCTCAAGGCACTGATCGAGTCGGTGGCCAGCGCGTACGGAGTCATCGCCCACCTGGACTACCAGCGGAACGTGCCGCCCACGGTCAACGAGCCGATCAGCACGGCTATGCTCGCCGCCGCTGCGAAGCAGGTGCTCGGCGCGGACGCGGTCGTATCCACCCCGCAGAGCATGGGCGGCGAGGATTTCGCCTGGTACCTGGAGTCGATCCCTGGCTCGCTGGCCCGGCTCGGCACCCGCCGCCCCGGGTCGGCCGAGGAGTTCGACATCCACCAGCCCCTGTTCGACGTTGACGAGCGTGCCATCGGGATCGGGGTGCGGGTGATGGCCGCAGTTGCCCTCACCGCCACCAGCGGCGGCGGTGCCGCCCCTCAGCCCCTCCAGGACAGCGCCCGCGCCTAGCTGATCGCCCCTCCGCATCTAACGGCACCGGTGCGGCACCGCTGTCGCTGGGACGACACCAATGCCCACACAGCTGCCGTTCGGACGCGAGGACGGGCGAACGTCAGCGGCCGGGTATTTGGCTTGCTGCCGCACGGCCGGGGGCCGTACCGTCCGGGCATGCCCCGCGTGCCATGGGAGGACCTGCCCGCCAGCGTGCGGGGCTGGGCGGAGGGCTCTCTCGGGTCGCCGGTGGTGATGGCGGCCAGCCAGCCCGGTGGGTTCTCACCGGGTGCAGCCTGCCGGCTGCGGCTGGCGGACGGCCGCCGTGCCTTCCTCAAGGCCGTCTCCGCGTCGGCCAACCCGCACTCCCCGGGAATGCATCGCCGTGAGGGGGCGGTCGCCGCGGCGCTGCCGCCGGATGTTCCCGCGCCTGCCCTGCTTGGGCAGTACGACGACGGCGAGTGGGTCGCCCTGCTGTTCGCTGACGTCGATGGCGTGCCGCCTGCCGAGCCGTGGCAGCTCCCGCAGCTCATCCAGGTGCTCGGTGCCGTGGCTGAACTGCACCGAATATGCACGCCGTCCCCCGTCAAGGCTGTGCCGAGCGTCGCCGACTATCTCGCGGAGGACCTGCGTGGCTGGCGGAAATTCGCCTCGCGCAGGCTCGTCGGCTCGAACCCGGACGGGCCCGCCGATCCGCGCCGGGACGGGCCCGCCGATCCGGATCCGGACCTGCTCGCCGGGCTGGATGACTGGTCAGCACGGCACCTGGACCGGCTGGCCGAGCTGGAACCCCGGTGGACGGACGCCGCGGCTGGGACGACGCTTCTGCACGGCGACCTGCGGGCCGACAACATGCTGATCACCGAGGACGGCGTGGTGTTCGTGGACTGGCCGCACGCCTGTACCGGCGCGCCCTGGTTCGACGTGGTGGCCTTCGCCCCGAGCGTGGCCATGCAGGGCGGCCCCGACCCGGAGTGGCTTCTCGGGCGGGCGAGGTCGGCCGATGGCGCTGATCCGGACGCGATCACCGCGGTGGTCACCGCGGTCGCCGGGTACTTCACCTGGCAAGCCCAGCTGCCGGCCATACAGGGGCTGCCAACCGTCCGGGCCTTCCAGGGTGCGCAGGGCGAGCAGGCCCGGGCCTGGCTGCGGCGCCGGACCGGCTGGCGCTAAGGGATGCGCCCGGCGGGGGTGGCGGGCGGGGCCTGCGCCGCGGTCCGGCTGGCGGCGGGACGCGCCATGGTCCGCTGGTCTTACAGTGGGCGACGTGAGCGAGCGGCAGGTGTTCCGCAGTGCGGGAGCGGTGGTGCTGTGGTGGGCGTGGCTCGTGTTCGCGGTGACCAGCCTGGTGGCCCTCGCGGTGAACGGTCGTGATCACTCCTCAGTGGTGGCTGCGTTGCTGGTGGTCGCCATCACCGGCGTGGTGTACGGGTGTGCCTGGTGGCCCCGGATCGTGGCCGACGAGAACGGCATCTGCGTGCTGAACCCGCTTCGCGGCCATGCGGTGCCCTGGCCGGCGGTGACCAGCGTGGACCTGGTCAACTCGGTCCGGGTGCACGCCGCCCCGGCAGCGGGCGCGGCCCGCGGCCCGGTCATCTACAGCTGGGCCGTGCAGTCGTCCGCGCGTACCCGGCTGAAAAGCGAAGCCAGCGCGCGCCGTTCGCCGCGCAGCAGGCCGGGCTGGCAGGCCGCGAGCCGGCCCGTCGCCTACGCGAAACTGCCGCTGGAGGCGCAGGAAGCCATGGAGCGGTCAGCTGCAGAGTCCGTCGCTCAGCAACTCAACGAGCGGGTGGCGAGAGAGCGGGAGCGGCGGGAGCGGACTGCGACCGTTCCCACGTCCGGTCCCCCGACCGTACCCACGTCCGGTCCCCCGACCGTTCCCGCGACCGGCCGCCCGGGGACCGGCGGGGTGCGGGTGAGCTGGGCCTGGGCGCCGATCGGCGCGATGGTGCTGCCCGTGCTGGCACTGATCATCGCAGTGCTGGCCTGAGTCGCAGTGCTGGCCTGAGGGCGCGCAGGCGTGGACGTCAGCTGCCGGGGGAGACGCTGGGGCGGCCGCGAAGGTCGTCCACGTAGTCGGCGGGCGCGCCCGCTTTCTCCGCGGCGTCGGCCAGCATGGCCAGATAACGCTCGGAAGGCAACCCGCCCTCGTAGGCGTTGAGCACATATAGCCAGGCGGGCGCGTCGCCGTCGAGGGTCTCGACCCGCACCCTGGTCTTGCGGAAGTAACCGAGGGTCACGCCGTCCCAGCGGTCAAGGGAGCGCTCATCGAGATGCGATATCTCGTAGAGCACTACGAACACCCGTTCGGCGACATCCTCTACCACCGTCGCCAGCGGACCTTCCCATCCGATGTCCTCGCCGCCGAAGGTCAGCCGCCAGCCTTCCAGCCAGCCGGTGCCTTGCTGCGGGGAATGCGGGCAGCGCTCGGCCATCAGCGCCGGGTCCATGTTGCCGCCGTAGGCCGCGTACAACTCCACAGCTGACTAGCGTACGGGCTGGCGTAGCGGCAGGAGGTCTCCGGTGACCAGGAGGGCCCCCGATGATGCGCGGAGCCAGCGAGGAGAATGATGCACCGTGAGCCAGCCACGCGCGAGAATTGTGATCCTTGGGGGCGGACCGGGCGGATATGAGGCCGCCCTGGTCGCCGCGCAACTAGGCGCGCAGGTGACGGTGGTGGACTCCGACGGCCTGGGCGGCGCCTGCGTGCTGACCGACTGTGTGCCGTCCAAGACCCTCATCGCGACCTCGGGCACCATGTCTGTCCTGGATGGTTGTGCTGATCTGGGTATCCGCCTCGGCGGGGACGAGGCCGCGGTGGCCGGCCCGGCCAGGCGGCCGGGCCAGCCGGTGTGGGCTACCGTGGATGCCCCCCGGCTCTATGCCCGCGTCAAGGCGCTGGCCCAGGCGCAATCGGCCGACGTGGCTCTGCGGCTGGCGGCCGAGGGCGTCGAGGTCATCACCGGCCGGGGCCGGCTGGCCGGCCCTCATACGGTCCTGGCTGGCGACCGGGAGATCACCGCGGATGCGGTGCTGATCGCGACCGGGGCGCTGCCCAGGGTGCTGCCAGGCGCGGAGCCGGACGGGAAGCGCGTCCTGAACTGGCGCCAGCTGTACGACCTCACCGAACTGCCGCCG
Organism: Streptosporangiaceae bacterium; assembly: GCA_033854735.1. Taxonomy (GTDB): domain Bacteria; phylum Actinomycetota; class Actinomycetes; order Streptosporangiales; family Streptosporangiaceae; genus JAWWPY01. The sequence continues at coordinate 10,899 of JAWWPY010000347.1, forward strand.
GAACTGATCGTGGTGGGCTCTGGAGTGACCGGCGCCGAGTTCGCCAGCGCCTACCAGGCGCTGGGCTCGCAGGTCACGCTGGTGTCGTCGCGTCATCGTGTGCTGCCGCAGGAGGATGCCGACGCGGCGGCCGTGGTGGAAGACGTGTTCCGGCGCCGCGGGATGACGGTGCTCGGCCGGTCGCGGGCGGGCCACGTCAAGCGGGCCGGCGACCGTGTTGTCGTCACCCTGGAGGACGGCCGGACGGTGCAGGGTTCGCACTGCCTGCTCACCGTCGGCATGGTGCCCGCGACCCGCGGCCTGGGCCTGGAGGAGGCCGGCGTCGCCGTCGACGCCCAGGGATTTGTCCAGGTGGACAGGGTGTCGAGAACCACCGCCCCCGGGGTGTACGCGGCCGGTGACTGCACCGGCGTGATGATGCTCGCTTCGGTGGCGGCCATGCAGGGCCGTATCGCCATGTGGCACACGCTCGGCGAGGCGGTCCAGCCGATCAGGCTGAGCCACGTCGCCGCGACCATCTTCACCGACCCGGAAATCGCCACGGTCGGCATGACCGCTGACGCGATCCAGGCCGGTGAACCGGATGCGATGGTGGTGAAGCTGCCGCTGGCCACGAACGCGCGCGCGAAGATGCAGGGCTTCCGTGACGGGTTCGTCAAGCTGTTCGCGCGCCGGGGGACCGGGATCGTGCTCGGCGGGGTCATAGTCGCACCGCGCGCCAGCGAGCTGATTCTGGGAGTGTCGCTGGCGGTGGAGCAGTCACTGACCGTTGACCAGATGGCCCATACGTTTGCCGTCTACCCGTCCTTGTCGGGCAGCCTGACCGAGGCGGCCCGCAGGCTCATGCGCCCTTCCGATGTGAACTGAGCCTGGCCCAGCCCGGGGGACCACCCCCGGACCCCCGGGCATAACCCCACGTCCATGATCGCGGTGGATCGGGGGTCGTGCGCGGCACCCAATCCACCGCGATCATGAAAATGCTGTGAAGCGGGCGGTGTCAGTGGGCGGGGCGGCCGAGGTCGGGGTCGTTGGGCACGGGCAGGCCGTGCTGACGCAGCCGGGTGGCCCGGATGTCATCTGCATACGCGGCCACGGTGAAAATGCTGCCGCACAGTATGAGCGCCACCATTGTCAGGCTCACCCAGACGGGAGCGGGCAGCAGGAAAGACAGGACGGCCACGAGGACAGCGCAGATCGGCAGGATTACCACGAGATGCCGGAGCACGGTCCGGCCCCGCCAGCCCGCATCGGTCAGCTCATGCCGCACCCAGTGCACGTTCTCCGGGGGGAGCCGGAACCCGAACGCGAACCGCAGCCAGCCACCCGGCCCGGGGTCGCCGGGCAACCGGCTCACGACACGTTCTCCACTGCGGTCGGGACTCCTGCGGTCGGGACTCCTGCGGTCGGGACTCCTGCCGTCCGGACTCCTGCCGTCGGGACTCCTGCCGTCCGGACCAATGCCGCGCGGGCGGGACGCATTGCCTCAGTCTTTCAGCTGGCAGACGATCCCGCCGGCGGATATGGTCTGGCCTATCTCCACGGCCAGCCCGGTCACCGTCCCATCCTTATGCGCTGTGAGCGGCTGTTCCATCTTCATCGCCTCGAGGACCACGACCGTGTCACCGGCTGCCACCCGGTCGCCCTCCCTGGCAACGATCTTGATGATCGTTCCCTGCATGGGGCTGACCAGGTCGTCCCCGTCGGCCCGGCCCGCTGCCGACCGGCCGCCCTGATCCCGCCGCTGCTTAGGCTGCCGGTCGCCGGGCCGGCGACCCTGCACCGGCCGGCCGGCTCCCCCGGGACCCGCCCCACCCGGGCCGGCCGCCAGCAGGCCGGCCGGCAGCACCACCTCGAGCCGCTTGCCTGCCACCTCGACGGTGATCCGCTCCCGGGGTGGGGGTTCGATTTCCTGGGCCGCAAGTCCGGAGAAGGATGGCAGTTGCCCAGCGAATTCCGTTTCGATCCATCGTGTGTGAATTGTGAAGGGCTCAGCGGTGAACGCCGGATCGCGAACGACGGCGCGGTGGAATGGAAGGACCGTGGGCATGCCGCTGACCACGAATTCGTCGAGCGCGCGGCGGGCCCGCTCCAGGGCCTGCTGGCGGCTGGCTCCGGTGACGATCAGCTTGGCGATGAGTGAGTCGAACGCCTGCGGGACGGTCATGCCGCGGGTGTAGCCAGCGTCGACTCGGACGCCGGGGCCTGACGGCGGGCTCCATTCCGCGATGGTGCCGGGGGCGGGCAGGAAGTTCCGGCCGGGGTCCTCCGCGTTGATCCGGAACTCGATCGAGTGCCCGCGGTGCGGCGGGTCGCTGTAGCCCAGGTCCTGCCCGTCCGCGATGCGGAACATCTCGCGGACCAGGTCGATGCCGGTGACTTCCTCCGAGACCGGGTGCTCCACCTGGAGTCGCGTGTTGACCTCCAGGAACGACACCGTCCCGTCCTGGCCGACGAGGAACTCGCAGGTGCCGGCGCCCGTGTAACCAGCCTCGCGCAGGATCGACTTCGATGCGTCGTAGAGCAGCGCTTCCTGATTGGAGCTCAGGAACGGGGCGGGCGCCTCCTCGACGAGCTTCTGGTGCCTGCGCTGCAACGAGCAGTCGCGGGTGGACACCACCACGACGTTCCCGTGGGAATCGGCCAGGCACTGCGTCTCCACATGCCGCGGGCGCTCCAGGTAACGCTCCACGAAGCACTCACCCCGGCCGAACGCGGCGACGGCCTCCCGCACCGCCGACTCGTACAGTTCCCCGACCTCCCCGCGTTTGCGCACCACCTTCAGGCCCCGGCCGCCGCCGCCGAACGCGGCCTTGATCGCGATCGGTAGCCCATGCTCCGCAACGAACGCGTCGACCTCCTCTGGGCCGCTGACCGGGCCGTCCGTTCCCGGTGCCAGGGGGGCGCCCACCGCATTCGCGATGTGCCGGGCGGCGACCTTGTCGCCGAGGGCATCGATCGCCGCCGGTGGTGGCCCGATCCAGGTCAGCCCGGCGCCGATGACGGCGCGGGCGAAGTCGGCGTTCTCGGCCAGGAATCCGTACCCCGGGTGCACGGCGTCCGCTCCCGAGTCGGCCGCCACCTTGAGGATCTTTTCGATGTTGAGGTAGCTTTCCGCCGCGGTCTGCCCGCCAAGCGCGTACGCCTCGTCAGCCATCGAGACGTGCAGGGCGTCGAGATCCGGCTCCGCATACACGGCCACACTGACCAGACCGGCGTCCCGGCAGGCCCGGGCGATGCGGACAGCGATCTCGCCACGGTTCGCGATGAGCACCTTGCGCACTAACCGGCTCCTCTCGACTGCCGAGGAGTCTAGGTCAGCGCGAGCCCTTCCGTCCGGGAGGGCTGGCCCGATGGCCGGGGCAGCCCTCCGTCGCGTCAGCGTCAGCGGCCTCCCAGCGTGTCCTCATGACGCAGCAGCCACCTCTTGCGGTCCAGCCCGTAGTAGTAGCCGCCCAGGCTGCCGCTTGTGCGCAGGATACGGTGGCACGGGACGACGGGGGCGATCAGGTTGGCCGCGCACGCGGCACCCGCGGCGCGTGGCGCGCGGGGGTTGCCCGCCTGGGCGGCCAGCACGGTATAGCTGACCGTGGTTCCCGGTGCCACCGCTCGCATCGCGGCCCAGAGCCGCTGCCGTGACGGCGGGCCCGGCTGATGGACGGTGAGCCCGTCGAACGCCCCGACGTCACCCTCGAAGTAGCCGCGCACCGGTTTGACCAGCCAGGACAGATCGTCCTGGCGGGCCGGTGCTAGTTCCAGCGCCCGCAGCGAGGGGTGCATGCGGACGTGCAGTTCGGCCGGGTCGGCGGTGAATCCGCCGCCCACCAGGGCTCCGTCGTGGGCGAGCAGGCTGAGCGGGCCGATCGGTGTGTCCAGGACCGTGACCAGGATTGAGCCGGGTCCGTGAGCAGACATCGTTACTCCTTCGCTGAATCGAGAATCCCAATACCGGCCAACCGGCGCCCGGCCGCAGTCCCGGCCACCGGCACGCGTCCTGTGGCACTGGTTGAGCCTGTGGCACTGGTCGAGCCTGTGATAGCGGCCGGGCGTATGGCGCTGGTCAAGTCCGTGGTGCCTGGCGGGCCCGTCCAGCCGGCCGAGTCTGTGGTGCCGGCCGAGTCCGTGGCGCCCGGCGGGCCCGTCCGGCCGACCGAGTCCGTGGCGCCCGGTGGGCCCGTCCGGCCGGCCGAGTCCGTGGTGCCTGGCGGGCCCGTCCGGCCGGCCGAGTCCGTGGTGCCTGGCGGGCCCGTCCGGCCGGCCGAGTCTGTGGTGCCGGCCGAGTCTGTGGTGCCGGCCGGCCGTGTGGCACGGCCCGGTTCCGCCGCTTCCCACGTCCACAGGTGCAGCGCGGCATAGGACCGCCAAGGCCGCCAGTGTGTCGCGTGCGCCGGCGGGCAGCCCAGGTGCTCGATAGCCCGGCGCAGGCCCAGGTCCGTCTCGGGGAAGGCGTCCGGGTCGCGGACAGCGCGCATCAGGATGTAAGAAACGGTCCATGGCCCGATACCGGGCAGTTCGCCGAGCCGCGCCGCCGCTTCCACCGGGTCCGTGCCCGGATCGAGGTCGAGACTTCCGGTGGCCATCGCCCCGGCCAGAGCCCGCAACGTAGCCTGACGGGATGTGGTGAGTCCGACCCCGGACAGGTCGGCGTCCGCGAGCTGCGCCGGGCCGGGGAACCGCAGGGTGGGCAGCGCGGGCTGCCCGTCGTCCGGCGCGGCCAGCGGCGAGCCGTGGCGAGCGGCCAGGCGCGCTGCGAAGGTGCGCCCGGCGGAGACCGAGACCTGCTGGCCGAGAACCGCCCGGACGGCCAACTCGAAGCCGTCGTAGGCACCCGGTATCCGGAGTCCGGGACGCGCATGGACCAGCGGGGCGAGGAAGCGATCGCTGGCCAGTGCGGAACCGATCGCGGCCGGGTCGGCGTCCAGGTCGAACAACTGCCGGCACCGGGAGACCACCTGGCCAACCCCGCCCAGCCCGGTGAGCCGGACCCGGAGCACCACGTGCCCCTGGCCCGGGGGCCCGGGAACGAGCTCGATCACCCCGGCACCTGACGACGTGCGTATCGTCCGGGCGTACCGTCCGTCCGTCACCTGCTCGACACCTGGAATGGCCCGCGCGGCCAGGAACCCGAGCAGGGATTCCCCATCGAACGGCTCGCGGCAGGCCAGCCGGAGTGAGAGCCAGGTTCCGTTGGTGCCCGTGCTGTGGGTATCTGTGTTGTGGGTATCTGTGCCGCGGGTATCTGTGCCGCGGGTAACCGTGCCGTCGGGCGCAGTTCCTCGACGCCGTGTGCCGGCCCGGAGTGCGGACGGCGGCTGGCGGTAGGACTCCTGGAAACTCGCGTTGAACTGCCTGACGCTGGAGAAGCCGCTCGCGAACGCGATCTCGGTGATGGGCACGCTGGTCTCGCTCAGCAGCCGCCGGGCTGTCTGCAGCCGCACCGTCCGGGCCAGCGCGAGCGGTCCTGTCCCGAGTTCGGCCACTACCAGGCGATGCAGATGCCGCTCGGTCACAGCGAGCCGCCGGGCCAGGCCGCTGATCCCGTGCTCATCGACGTATCCGTCGCTGATCAGCCGCACCGCCCGGGCGACCAGATCGGCCCGGATGTTCCAGTCTGGCGAGCCAGGACTCGCCTCCGGCCGGCACCGGCGGCACGCCCGGAAGCCGGCCGTCTCCGCCGCTCCCTGATGCGGGAAGAACCGCATGTTCCTGCGCGCCGGGGTACGCGACGGGCAGATCGGACGGCAGTAGATGCCCGTGCTGGTGACGCCCGTGAAGAAGCGCCCGTCGAAGCGGGGGTCGCGGGCGGCCACGGCCCGGTAGCAGGTGTCAGAGTCCAGCGTCATACCTCGATTCAAGCCGAGGCTGGCCACTGATGCTGGCGGGAATCGGACATGGCGGTCCGCTGCCGCCCCGGACGCGTCAGTGGGGGCGGGCGCTGCCCCGCCAGCCGCCCGTGGCATGTGACAGCGGCCGGCGCACGAGGCTGGACCGCTCGGCCCAGCCAGATACACCCACTCGGCCGCCCGCCGCCGGAACGGCGTCCCGCTCGCCGGCGGCCGCGGCCATGGCCGCTAGCACCGCGGTGAGGGCAGCAATCTCCTCCGCCGTGGCCGCCCCGCCCACTACTTCGAACGCCGCCCCCTGAGACCGTGCGCCCTCGGACCGCGCCCCCTGAGACCGTGTGCCCTCGGACCGCGCCCCCTCGGAGGACGCGGGGCCGGCAGGCGGGACGGCTGGCGGCTGCGTCATGACCGGCCGCTGCCGATGCCGAACTGGCGGCGCACCCGCTCCCAGAAGGCGTCCCGCAGCCACTCCCGCGCCTCCTGGTAGGGCCGCAACGACAACCCGAGTTCCTTCTCCGCCTCCACGAGCAGTTCCTTGTCGATCACCAGCGGCAGGATGGGCCCAGGCAGCAGATCGCGGATGTTGTCCTCGCCACGGGTGAGGATCCATTTCTGCGCGACGTGCTCGCCGGCCTCCTCCACCCGCTCCCGGTCCGGCCCGAGCCGGGCCGACACCGCGATGTGGCTGCCTGCGCGCACGCTCGGCCGTGCCACGGGCCGCTTGTCGAACAGCTGGGCGGGCGAGGGAACGGCAGGCGGGGTCAGCGGGCCTGGCTGCGCCGGTTCCTGGGCGGGGATCGTCTGCCTGGTGAAATAGGGCTCCAGGAAGGCACGATCCAGCACTTCCACCGTGTCCGACTCCCAGACGAGCCGTTCGGCCTGGTTGGTCCCGAACGGCGGCTCGATGCCCCACAGGTGAACCCGGACGCCGAATGCCTGAGCGGCCTCCACCGCCGGAACCATGTCCTCGTCCCCGGCCACGAGCACGGCGTCGGTGATCGCGCGGTGCCGGGCCAGAGCCTCCATGTCCGCGCGAATCTGCGCGTCCACACCCTTCTGCTGACCGCGCGCGTTGAGGTTGCCCAGGCGCAGCTTGACCCACGCCATCTGGGCGATGACGCGCTGGTCGATGGTGGGCACCCGGTCCCGGGCCGCGTCGTACCAGTAGACGCGGAGCAGCTCGCCTCTGATCTTGTCGTCGGCGTGCCGGGTGAGGGCCTGGATGAGCTTGTCGGCGTCGACCCGGTACTCGCGCCGGGAGCCGGCGCTGAACAGCAGCTCCCCGGCGGCGGCGTAGATATAGCCGACGTCGATCATGATCGCGTAGCGGGCGAGTGTGGCGAGCGGCGGGGGGACCTCGGTCATGGCACCTTCGACTCTACTGCTGGCTCGGGAGCGGGCAGCAGCAGTGGCGGCATGTCCAGGTAGGAGACGAATCGGGGCCGCCATCCCGGGTCGGGGGATTCGTACCATGGCCGCCCTACGTTACAGCGGGATGTTGCCGTGCTTCTTCGGCGGGAGCGTCTGGCGTTTGCTCCGCAGCGCGCGGAGCGCGCGGGTCACCTGGGAGCGGGTCTCGGCCGGCCGGATGACAGCGTCAATGTAGCCGCGCTCGGCCGCTATGTACGGGTTAGCGAGGGTGTCTTCGTATTCCGTGACCCGCTGGGCGCGCAACGCGTCCGGGTCGGCCGCGTCGGCGAGTTCCCTGCGGTACAGGATGTTCACCGCTCCCTGCGCGCCCATCACGGCGATCTGCGCTGTCGGCCAGGCGAGGTTGATGTCCCCGCCGAGGTGCTTGGAACCCATCACGTCGTAGGCGCCGCCGTACGCCTTGCGCGTGATGACTGTGATCTTAGGCACAGTGGCCTCGGCATACGCGTAGATGAGCTTGGCCCCGCGCCGGATGATTCCGCCCCACTCCTGGCCAGTGCCGGGCAGGAAGCCTGGCACATCCACGAAGGTCAGCACCGGGATGTTGAACGCATCGCAGGTCCGGACAAAGCGCGCCGCCTTTTCCGACGCGTCGATGTCGAGGCAGCCGGCCAGGTGCATGGGCTGGTTGGCCACCACGCCCGCGCTCGCCCCCTCGATCCGGCCGAACCCGACCACGATGTTCTGCGCGAAGCCCGAGTGGATTTCCAGGAACTCCCCGTCGTCCAGCACGCGGGCGATCACGTCGTGCATGTCGTAAGGGTGATTGGGCGAATCGGGAATGAGCGTGTCCAGTTCGGCATCCTCGTCGGTGATCTCGAGGGCGGCGGTGGAGTCGGCGGCCCAGCCGGCCGCGAGCGGCGACGGCGGATCGTCCAGGTTGTTGGACGGCAGGTAGGACAGCAGCTCACGGGCGAAGCCCAGGCAGTCGTCCTCATCCTTGGCCTGGTAGTGAGCGACGCCTGACTTGACGTTGTGCGCGTGCGCGCCGCCCAGTTCCTCGAAGCTGACTTCCTCCCCGGTCACGGTCTTGATCACGTCGGGCCCGGTGATGAACATGTGCGACGTGCCCTCGACCATCAAGGTGAAGTCGGTGATCGCGGGCGAATAGACCGCACCGCCGGCACACGGCCCCATGATCAGCGAGATCTGCGGGATCACGCCGGAGGCGATGACGTTCCGGTAGAAGATCTCGGCGAACAGGCCGAGCGCGACCACGCCTTCCTGGATCCGCGCCCCGCCGCCATCATGGATGCCGATCACCGGGCAGCCGGTCTTCAGCGCATGGTCCATCACCTTGACGATCTTCTCGCCGTAGACCTCGCCGAGCGATCCGCCGAACACCGTGAAATCCTGGCTGAAAATACAGACCGGCCGGCCGTCCACGGTGCCGTACCCCGTGACCACGCCGTCGCCGTAGGGGCGGTTGGCCGCCACGCCGAAATCGGTCGCCCGGTGCCTGGCCAGCGCGTCGAACTCGGTGAACGAGCCGGGATCGAGCAGGGCCTCGACCCGTTCCCTGGCGGTCATCTTGCCCTTGGCGTGCTGCCGCTCGACCGCCCGCGCCGAGCCGGCGTGGGCCGCTTCGTCCTGCCGTGCCTGCAGGTCAGCCAGCTTCGCCGCGGTGGTGTGCGGGCTGGGGTTGGCTACGGGGCCGGCCCCGCCGGCCAACTGCTTATCCTCAACGATGCGAGCGTCGCTGGTCATGCCGACAGGGTAGCTGCCGGCGGCAGCCGGTCGGCGGGCGCGAGGCAGCAGGTGGCTCGCTAGGCTGGCCGCCGTGAGCAGCGACGCCGACAGGCACGTGAGCAGGGATGCCGACAGGCAGCAGATGCCTGAGTCGATGCGCCGCGATGTCCGGCTGCTCGGAGATCTGCTGGGCGAGGTGTTGCGCGAGTCGGGCGGCCAGGACCTCCTGGATGACGTTGAGCGGCTGCGGCTGGCGGTGATCGCCGCACGCCGCCCCGCTCCCGACGGGACCTCTCAGGATGGCGCCTCTCAGGATGGTGCCTCTCTGGATGGTGCCTCTCAGGATGGCGCCTCCGATGATGGCGGTGCCCCGGGCCCGGTGGACCCGGCCGGTGACGAGATCGCCGCGCTGGTGGCCGGCTGGCCGCTTGATCGCGCCGAGCTTGTCGCCCGGGCGTTCACCGTCTACTTCCACCTCACCAACCTCGCCGAGGAGCAGCAGCGGGTCCGCTCCCTCCGGGAGCGGGACTCCGGCGCGGGGCTGGTCCGCGAGTCGCTGGCGGCGGCGGTCGCCGAGTTCCGCCAGGATGAGGGCACCGAACATCTCGATGACCTGCTCGCCCGGCTGCGCGTGCATCCGGTGCTTACCGCCCATCCCACCGAGGCACGCCGCCGTGCCGTGGTCACCGCGCTGCGGCGGATCAGCGTCCTGCTAGCGGCGCTCGACCACACCCGTCCGGGTGCCGCCGACCAGTCCGAGGTCCGGCGCAGGCTGCGAGAGGAGATCGACCTGCTGTGGCTCACGTCGCCGCTGCGCGACAAGGCCATGGAGCCGATCGACGAGGTGCGCACGGTCATGGCCGCGTTCGACGAGACGCTCTTCGTCGTGGCGCCCACCCTGTACCGCGCGCTCGATGAGGCCCGCCGGGGCCGGGCGGACGCGCTCGCCACCCCGGCTGCGTCGGCGGTCCCCGCGTTCCTGCGCTTCGGCAGCTGGGTCGGCGCCGACCGGGACGGCAACCCCTTCGTCACGGCCCAGGTGACCAGGGAGGCCGCGGTCATCCAGGCCGATCACGCGCTCCGTGCCCTGGAGAACGCGACCACCCGGATCGGCCGCGCCCTCACCGTGCACGCCGACGCCGCGCCGCCCAGCCCGGATTTCGCCCTCGCACTGGAAGCCGCGGAGACGGCCCACCCGGAACTGCTCGCTGATCTGGAGGCCCGCTCGCCGCAGGAGCCCTACCGCACCTACCTCCTTTACCTGGTGCAGCGGCTCCAGGCCACCCGGCTGCGGCAGGCTGATCTGGCCTATGGCAGCTGCGCGGAGTTCCTGCACGATCTCCGGCTGGTACAGGACTCGCTGACGACGGCAGGCGCTGTCCGGCAAGCGTTCGGGGAATTGCAGCATTTGATCTGGCAGGCGGAGACGTTCGGGTTCCACCTCGCCGGCCTGGAGATCCGCCAGCACAGTGCGGTGCATGCCCGCGCCCTCCGGGAGATCGAGGCCGGGGGACCGCTGTCGGCGGAAACCAATGAGGTGCTGGCCACGTTCCGGTCAGCAGGGTGGATCCAGGACCGGTTCGGCGTGGAGGCGTGCCGCCGGTACGTGGTCAGCTTCACCCGGTCAGCCGCCGATATCGCCGCCGTCCATGAGCTCGCCCGGCATGCCATGCGCAGTGGCAGGCTTCCGGTGCTCGACGTGGTTCCGCTCTTCGAAAGCGGCGAGGACCTCGACAATGCCACCGAGGTGCTGGACGGCATGCTGGCGCTCGATCCGGTGGCGGCCAGGCTGGAGGTCAACGGCCGCCAGGTGGAGGTCATGCTCGGCTACTCCGACTCCGCCAAGGAACTGGGCCCGGTCAGCGCGACCCTGCGGTTGTTCGACGCCCAGGAACGGCTGGCCCGGTGGGCCGCTGACCGGGCGGTGACACTGACGCTGTTCCACGGCCGGGGCGGGGCCCTGGGCCGGGGCGGCGGTCCCGCGGGCCGCGCGGTGCTGGCCCAGGCCCCCGGCTCGGTCGACGGCAGGTTCAAGGTCACCGAGCAGGGCGAGGTGATCTTCGCGCGGTACGGGCACCCGGCGATCGCGCACCGCCACCTGGAGCAGGTGACGTCGGCGGTGCTGCTGGCCTCCGCACCCGCGGTGCGGGAGCGCAACGCCGCCGCGGCCAAGCGGTTCCGGCGGATCGCGGACCGGATCGGGGCCCAGGCCCTGCGTGCGTACCGGGATCTGGTCGAGGCTCCTGGGTTCGCGGAGTGGCTGGCCAGAATCAGCCCGCTGGAGGAGATCAGCGCACTGCGGATCGGGTCACGCCCGGCCCGCCGCGGGATCGCCAGCGCCCCGGTCGGCCTCGACGACCTGCGGGCGATCCCGTGGGTCTTCGCCTGGGCACAGACCCGGATGAACCTGCCGGGCTGGTACGGACTTGGCAGCGGGCTCGCGGCGGTCGCCGGTGCGGCGGGCGACAGTGCTGGGGGCGGCAATGCGGCGGGCGACAGTGCGGCGGGCGACAGTGCGGCGGGCGACGTCGGCCAGGCAGGCCTGCGGGATGCCCAGGAGGCGTACCGGGGCTGGCCGCTGCTCGCCGTTCTCTTCGACAACGCCGAGATGAGCCTGGCCAAGTCGGACCGCCGGATCGCGGCCCGTTACCTCGCCCTGGGCGGCCGGGATGACCTGACGGCCATGGTGCTGGCGGAGTACGACCTGACCAGGCGGCTGGTGCTGGCGGTCACCGGGCATGACCGGCTGCTGGCCGACCGCCCGGTCCTGTCCCGGGCGGTGACGCTCCGCGATCCCTACGTCGACGCGCTGTCCCACCTGCAACTGCGCGCGCTCGCAGAGTTGCGAGCTACGCCGCCGGCCGATCTGTTGCGAGCTGCGCCGCAGGCCGATCTGTTGCGAGCTGCGCCGCTGGCCGATCTGCGGGAGGCACCAGCGGGCGGGCCGCTCGAGGGGGAGAGCTCCGCGGATCGCGCGGCGGCGTCCGCGCAGCGGGACCGGCTGCACCGGCTGCTGCTGCTGACCGTGAGCGGCGTCGCGGCCGGCCTGCAGAACACCGGCTGACGGCCAAACCGCATTCCATGATCGCGGTTGATAGGGGGCCGTCGACGACCCCTGATCCACCGCGATCATGAAAAGCGGAGGATGCCTCACGCCTGGGGGTCGTTGTTTCCCGGGCTAGCAGGGTGCCGCGCTCGTGGGGGGTTGGTATGTATGCCGGGGGGTCCGGGGTTGTCCCGGGCTAGCCGGGTGCCGCCAGCTCGCGGCTGCGCTGGTGGGCTGGCCAGCATGGGTAGTGCGCGTCAGTGCCGTCTCCGGCGAGCAGCCGGTCGATGGCGATGCGGCAGGTCTCGTCGGCCGGGGTGTAGACGACCACCCGGATGCCGGGCGTGGCGAGGACCGCGAGGCTGGTGGTCTTCATGACCATGCGGTCGTAGGCCGGGTGCCGGAAGATCTTGAGGTAGGTGGCCGGGTTGGCCACATGGTGCTCCGCCCACAGCCGGGCGAAGTGCGGGCTCATCGCCTGCAGCCGGCGGACGAACCCCGTCCAGGCGGGCTCCCCGACGTGCCGGCCATAGGCGCCCCGGAGCTGGGCCACCAGCGTGGAGAGCTGATCCTCCCGGTTGACGTACGGATGGCAGCACTCAGGATGCGTGAAGCACTGCCAGAGGGTGTTGCGCTCGCCGGGCGCGGCGCCGACCACGCCGGGCCAGACCGCGGCGTACGCCGTGTTCCAGGCCAGCAAGTCGAAGCGCTCGTTGAGCACGCTCGCTGGCAACGGCACCAGGCTGTCCAGTATCCCCTGTACCTCCGGGGTCACCTGCTCACAGGTGGCCCCGGGGCCGCCGGTGGCGCTCGCCGCGTCGGGCACGTCGGCGAGCCGGTACAGGTGCTCCTGCTCGGCCTGGTCCAGCCGGAGCGTACGGGCCACCGCGGCGAGGACCTGCACGCTGGCGTTGATTGGGCGGCCCTGCTCCAGCCAGGTGTACCAGGTGACACCCACCCCGGCCAGCTGGGCCACCTCCTCACGGCGCAGCCCTGGGGTCCGCCGGCGCAGCCCGGGCGGCAGGCCGGCCTGCTCCGGGGTGACGCGCTCCCGGCGGCTGCGCAGGAAGGCTGACAGCTCCGCGCGGCGTGATTGACCAGCCGCCGTCCTGGCCGTCTTTCCGGTGATGGCCGTCCCGGTGGTCGTCCCAGTCGTCGTCGTGGTGCCCATGGACCCATCCTGCCTGCTGGACGAGGAGCGTGCCAGGTGGTGCTAGTACCAGGATCAGCAGGCTCTTGGTACTGGCATCGGATCAGCGGCAGGCTCTGCCTCATGACAGACATCGTTACCGCCACCCGGTCGCCCGGGCAGGTCCGCCGGGCGGCCGGCGCGCCGCGCGCCCTGCTCACGATCGTCCTCGCCGGACAGTTCATGGCCCTGCTCGACGCTTCCGTGGTCAACGTCGCGGCGCCCTCCATCCATACCGACCTGCACGCGTCCGGGGCCGGCCTGCAACTGGTCATCGCGGGGTACGTGATCCCGTACGCGGTGCTGCTGGTGACTGGTGCCCGCCTCGGTGACATCCTTGGCCACCGCCGTATGTTCCTCGGCGGCCTGGTGCTGTTCACCCTCGCGTCGCTCGGCTGTGGCCTCGCCACCTCCACGGGCATGCTCATCGCTCTGCGCTTTGTCCAGGGGGCCGGCGCGGCGGCGATGATCCCGCAGGTGCTCAGCCTCATCCAGCGCTCGTACACCGGGGCGGCACGCGCCCGGCCGATGCGCCTGTACGCGGCGGTCCTGGCCGGGGGCGCGGTGGCTGGCCAGATAGTGGGCGGTCTGCTGGTCAGCGCGGACATCCTGGGTAGTACCTGGCGCCCGGTCTTCCTGCTCAACGTGCCGATCGGAGCCGTGCTGCTCGTCGCGGGAGCGCGGCTGCTGCCCCGGGGACAGGGTGAGCCGGGCCGTGGGCTGGACCCCTGGGGACTGGCCACCCTGTCGCCGGCCACGGCGGCCCTGGTGCTGCCGCTGGTCCTCGGCCAGTCCGAGCACTGGCCGGTCTGGGGGTGGGCCTGCATGGCTGGGGGCGTGGTCCTGCTGGGAATCTTCGCTCTGGTGGAGCGCAGGGTAGCCGCTGGCGCAGGGTCGCCGCTGATCCCGGCGCGGGTGCTGAGGATGCCCGGGGTGTCCCTGGGCATTGCCGCGCTGTTCACCACCCTGGCCGTGTTCGGTGGCTTCTTCTTCGTGCTGGCCTTGCACCTGCAGGGCGGCCTCGGTGACTCAGCGCTGCGGGCGGGCCTCACCTTCGCTCCGGCCGGGATCGCGTTCGCGCTGGTCAGCCTCAACTGGCAGCGGGTGCCACCGCGTGGTCACAGCGCCCTGATCATCGTCGGCTTCGCCGGCAACGCAGCCGGGATGCTCGGCCTCGCGGCCTTGCTTCGCGGGGATGGCCGCGGCGGGCTGGGCCTCTACCTGGCTGTGGTGCTGACCGGGGCCGGCCTGGCGGCCTCGTTCAGCCCGCTGATGACCTCGGTGCTGATGCGGGTTCCGGTGACCGAGGCCGCCGACGCGACCGGGGTGATCGTCACGGTCAACCAGCTCGCCCTGGTGGTGGGGGTGGCCACCTTCGGGACGATCTACCTGAACCTGGCTGGCCGCCTGCCGGTGAGCCCGATGGCAGGCGACTTCAGCCGGCTGTCGGCGCACGCAGTATCGGTGACTTTCGTTGTTCTCGCGGGTGTGGCGGTGGCGGGCGGTGTCCTGGCCGCAGCCCGCGCGGTGACCGGGCGCCGGTCATAGCGGACGGTGCCGGGCCGGAGCGGGCCATGGCACGCCGTCCAGGCGCGCGAAGGCCAGGCCGGCGGCCAGGCAGGCGAGCGGCACCGCGGTGATCGCGTACCGGTAGAGGTACTGGGCGAGCGCGACGGGGACGACGAGGCCGATGGCGGCGACGGCCCAGGGCAATGCCGCGGGACCGCCCCACCGCCGCCACTGGCGACCCACGCCCACCAGCCCGACCACCATCACGACGAAGAACGCGACGCCCGGGAACCAGACCGGCAACTGGTAGAGGTCGATGAAGTACGCGTACGGCTGGACCGGATGGGTGTTGCTGGTGGTGTGCGCGTAGGCCCGCAGGTAACTCAGGTAGCTGGCCGACGGCGCGGGGACGACCGGCCCCGTGGTGAAGTTGAGCGACAGGTAGTTGTCGGCCCGGTCGGTGGCCAGGAAGGTCAGCAGCACGCCCTGGGCGGTCACCCGCAGGTAGCCGAGTGGCTGGGCCTTGATCGCGTCCAGCGCGAACCGCATCCCCAGCTGATTGTTGTGGGCGTTGATGCCCGGGTGTGCGTCGTGCCGCCACCAGGCCCGCTCCGACCAGAGGTAAGCCCCCGGGGTCTGTTCATTCAGCAGCGACGGCACCGACCAGGCGGTCACCCGGGGGGCGGTCACGGCCTGCCGGTCCGGGCAGAGCGGCCGCAGGTCAGGCGGGGGCTTGATGATGGCGCAGTTGGCGAAGGACATGGTCCGGGACCACAGGAAGATGCCCGTGCTGTTGGTGATGTCGGGCTGGCCGAACTGCGCGGCGAAGACGGCCACGTACGCGGCGAGCGGGATCGCGAACGCCGCCACACCAGCGCAGCA
Organism: Streptosporangiaceae bacterium; assembly: GCA_033854735.1. Taxonomy (GTDB): domain Bacteria; phylum Actinomycetota; class Actinomycetes; order Streptosporangiales; family Streptosporangiaceae; genus JAWWPY01. The sequence goes on from JAWWPY010000347.1 coordinate 26,485, forward strand.
GGCGCGCCAGCCGACCCGCCTGATCAGCATGAAGGCGAGCACGGCGAGCATGACGGGGGCGCCGTTCCCGCGCAGCACGGAGACCCAGGCCAGCAGGAGCCCGCTGGCCACGCATGGCCACGTGGTTGGCGTGCGCTTGGTGAGCAGGAGCGCGACGGCCACCAGGATCGCGAAGCCGAACACCGCGTCCGGCAGGATGTACGACTCCAGGGCGATCTGGCGGGCGTCGAAGAGGGTCGGCACCGCGGCCAGGGCGCCGCCCCAGGCCGGCAGGCCCCAGTAGCGAAGCATGCCGTACACGATGATCCCCGCGCCGATGCCCATCAGATGCTGCAGCGTGGTCACGAGCAGCAAGCTGTGGAACGGCTGGAGCGCGAACAGCAGGATGGGATATCCCGCCGGGCGCAGTTGCTCCATGACCAGATGGGCCCCGTCATGCATGTAGTCGAAGGAGTCAGGGATGAACAGCGCGGGCCGGAAGGCCAGCGTCGCCAGCACCCGCACCCCGATAGCGAGCACCACCAGCACGGTGAACAGGCGATGATTACGCCACAGCGCGGCCGGCGTGAGAACCGCCGCCATCGCCGCTCCGCGGGCCCGGATCGGGCTGGATCCGGGGCCGGGGCGGCGCCCCGGCCGACCGGAGGCTCCCGGCGGGAGGTCGTTCTCGCTCCGGCTGTCGCTGGCTTTGAGATCGGCCACGGCTCTCCCTGGCATCATTCTGGGGACGCGGAGGTGACTGCGGGACGTGGGATGTGGCCTGCCGGCCCCGCTGAACTGGGCAGGTCTCCGGCATCGCACCCGATACCCTGAAGGATGAGACTATCGAAACGAGCCGGCCGCTGACCGCGCAGAACGGGACGGACCACCCGCTCCGGGCGGCCGTGCTCACCCGGGAGCTGATCCGCCCGGGCGGTCTCTGGCAGCAGATCCGGGTGGTCGAGGTGACCGGGTCGACCAACGCTGACCTGCTCGCGGAAGCCGCGGCCGGCGCTGCGGGCGGGCGAGTGCTGGTCGCCGAGACGCAGACAGCGGGCCGGGGGCGGCTGGGACGGCACTGGGTGAGCCCGCCGCGCACCTCCCTAGCCTTTTCGGTACTTTTGCGTCCGTATGACCTTCCGCCCGCCCGCCGGTCGTGGATCCCGCTGCTCGCCGGGGTCGCGGTGGCCTCGGCGCTGCGCGGCTACGCCACGGTGGACGCCTGGCTCAAATGGCCCAACGACGTGCTGGTGGGAGCGGCGAAGCTGGCTGGCATCCTGGCTGAGCAGCACCGGGACGCGGTGGTGGTGGGCATCGGCATCAACGTGACCCTCCGCCGCGAGGACCTGCCGACGGCGGCCGCGACGTCCCTGCTGGTCGAGAAGGCCACGGGCCTGGACCGGGAGGACCTGCTCGGCGCCGTGCTGCATGAACTTGAGCACCGGTACCTGGCCGAGGCGGCGGCGCGGGACGCGGATGACTCCGGGCTGCGCGCCGACTACCTGAGCCGGTGCGCGACCATCGGCCAGCAGGTCAGGGTCGAACTGCCGGGCGGGCGCTCACTCACCGGGATCGCGGCCGACGTCGACACCGGAGGCAGGCTGGTCGTGCGGACTCCCGACCGGGTAACCGCGGTGAGCGCAGGCGATGTTGTGCACGTCCGCTGAGGTATGTCGGGCGAGCACGTCGCCGCTATCCATGCCACGATGTGCCGTATGGCTCGCGCAGACCAGCTTTCCGACGGCGAGCGGAGCGTGCTGATCCTGCACCCGCACTGGAAGACCCTGCTGCGGCCGATTCTCGTGCTTGTCGTCGTGGTGGCCGCAGCTCTGACGCTGGAGGCGGTGATCCCGGCGGGCCGCGTCGCCGGGCCGGCCCGGATCGCCGTCGGCGTGGTCGCCCTGATCGCGGTGCTGCTCGGGTTCGTGGTGCCCTTCCTGCGCTGGCAGACGACCAGCTACCAGCTCACCACCCGCAGGCTCAGCCTGCGCTACGGCATCCTGACCAGGTCAGGCCGGGACTTCCCGTTGATCCGGATCAGCGATGTCTCGTTCTCGCACGGGCCGATCGACCGGCTGCTGGGCTGCGGCCGGCTCACCGTCGAATCTGCGGGCGAGCACGGGCAGCTGGTCCTCAACGAGATTCCCGAGGTGGAGAAGGTGCAGGCCACGCTGTTCCAGCTCGTTGAGGACGAGCAGCAGCGGCTGGCCCGGGACGAGCGTCAGGGCCGCCCGTAGCGCCTGCCCTGAGCAGCCCGCCGGGGACGGGCTAGCCTGCCCTCATGGATGGAGTGGCGGTTCGCAGGCATGTGCTGGGGCACGGCAAGGTAGCGGAAATCGTGCTTGACCGGCCGGAGGCACTCAACGCCATAGACACGGCGATGGCCTTCCGGCTGACTCAGGTATGCGTCGAGCTCGGCCCGGACCAGGATGTCTGCGCCATTGTGCTCACCGCGGCCGGCGAGCGGGCGTTCTGCGTGGGAGCCGACCTCAAAGAGCGGAATGCGATGACCGACGCGGAATGGCTGGCCCAGCGGCTGGTGTTCCGCGCCGCCTTCGCGGGCCTGCTCGCCCTCCCGCAGCCGGTGATCGCCGCGGTACACGGATGGGCCCTGGGCGGCGGCTGCGAGCTGGCGCTGTCCTGCGATCTGATCGTGGCCGACGAGACCGCCGTGTTCGGCCTCCCGGAGACGACGGTCGGCCTGGTGCCCGGCGGTGGCGGCACCCAGCTCGCCACGCGCCGTCTCGGCGTCGGCCGGGCCGCCGACCTGGTCCTCACTGGCCGCAGGGTGAACGCCGCCGAGGCGGAGCGGATAGGGCTGGCGGACCGGCTCGTGCCCGCGGGCGCCGCGGACCACGACGCGCTGGAGATCGCCGGGAGTATCGCGTGCAACTCCTCGGTAGCCGTGATGGCCGCGAAGAAAGCCATGCGCCAGGGCTGGGGGACGAGCCTCGCGGCGGGGCTGGAGATCGAGGACGCCGCCTGGCGGACGGCGGCCCTGTCGGCGGACCGGCGGGAAGGCATCGCGGCGTTCAATCAGAAGCGGGCCCCGAACTGGCCGGGAGCGTGAGCCGGGATGGTCGTGCGTCCGCCCTGGGGCAATCCCGCAGATGGCCGACGCCGACGAGGTATGGCCGGGGCGGCTCCCTCACCCCGGACGGGCTGGCTCAGCCGGTCAGCTTTTCGTTGATCATGAAAATCCGCGGCACGGGGTAGGGTCGCGAGCGTGGCTGAGGAGATTGACGCGGGGGGCCCGCAGGGCGGGCATCCGGAACTGAGTGAGCTGCGGGCGCGGGTCGAGCGCGGCGGGGCGCAGCGCTACCACGACGCGGCTCAGGCGGCCGGCAAGCTGTTCGCGCGGGAGCGCGTCGCATTGCTGGTGGACGAGCAGAGCTTCACCGAGGACGGGCGGTACGCGAACGTGCTCGCGGGTGGCTTGCCCGCCGATGGGGTGATCACCGGGACCGCCACGATCGGTGGCCGGCCGGTAGCGCTGATGGCCAACGACTCGACGGTCAAGGCGGGCTCGTGGGGGGCGCGCACCGTCGAGAAGATCATCCGGATCATCGAGAAGGCCTACCAGTCGCAGATTCCCATGATCTACCTGGTGGATTCGGCGGGTGCGAGGATCACCGACCAGGTGGAGATGTTCCCAGGCCGGCGTGGGGCGGGCCACATCTTCCACACCCAGGTGCGCGCCTCGGGCTCCATCCCGCAAGTCTGCGCGCTGTTCGGGCCGTCGGCGGCGGGCGGCGCATACATCCCCGCTTTCTGCGATTTCGTGGCCATGGTGGACGGGAACGCCTCGATGTACCTGGGCAGCCCGCGCATGGTCGAGATGGTGGTCAAGGAGAAAACCACGCTGGAGGAGATGGGGGGTGCCCGGATGCACTGCACCGTGTCCGGATGCGGCCACTACCTCGCGAGTTCCGAGCATGAGGCGCTGGAAGCGGTGCGCGGCTACCTGTCCTACCTGCCGGCGAACTGGCAGCAGCAGCCGCCGGCCGGGCGGCCGGCCGGCCCCGCGCCCGCCGACCTCGACGCGCTGCTGCCCGCCAGCGAGCGGCAGGCCTACGACATGCGTCGGTACCTGCGCGGCCTGGTCGACGAGGGGTCTTTCTTCGAGATCCACGCGCTGTGGGCCCGCGAGCTGACCATCGGGTTCGCCCGGCTGGCTGGCCGCCCCGTCGGCGTCGTGGCCAACAACCCGTTGTTCAAGGGCGGCGTGCTGTTCGTCGACTCCGCCGATAAGGCGGCCCGCTTCATCCAGCTGTGCGACGCGTTCAACGTGCCGCTGCTGTTCCTCGCTGACGTGCCCGGCTTCATGGTCGGCACGGCCGTGGAGAGGCAGGGCATCATCAGGCACGGCGCGAAGATGGTCAGCGCGGTCGCCGAGGCGACCGTGCCGAAAATCTGCGTAGTGGTGCGGAAGGCGTACGGGGCGGGCCTGTACGCGATGGCCGGGCCGGGGTTCGAGCCGGACGCGACCCTCGCGCTGCCCACCGCGAAGATCGCGGTCATGGGGGCCGAAGCCGCGGTCAACGCGGTCTACTACAACAAGCTGGCCAGCATTGAGGACCCCGCCGCGCGCGAGGAGGAGACCCAGCGGCTCCGCGAGGAATACGACCGTGACATCGACGTGCTCCGGCTCGCCGGCGAACTGGTCGTAGACGACATCGTGCAGGCCGGCGACCTGCGGGCGGAGCTGATCCGCCGGTTCGCCGCGGCGGCGGGGAAGGACCGTTCGTTCTCCCGGCGGCGGCACGGCGTTACGCCGGTGTGAGTCCCGGTATGAGTCCCGGTGTGAGTCATGGCCGGCGGAAGCCCGATCGCCCGGCGGCGTAGGTTAGAAATATGGACTATCACACTCTGGGGCACAGCGGCTGCGCGGTGTCGAGCCTGGGCCTGGGGACCATGACTTTCGGCTCGGAGACCGATGAGCAGGGCGCGCATGAGCAGCTCGACCGGTTCGTCGAGGCGGGCGGCACGTTCGTCGACACGGCGGACGTGTACAGCGGCGGCATGTCGGAAGAGATCATCGGCCGCTGGTTCGCCAGCCGGTCAGCCGGGCTGACCGAGCCGGTGGTGCTGGCCACCAAGGGCCGGTTCCCGCTGGATGATTCTCCGAACAGTGCCGGGCTGTCCGCACGGCACCTGACCCGCGCGCTCGACGGGTCGTTGCGGCGGCTCGGGCTCGAGACCGTTGATCTTTACCAGGTCCACGCGTTCGATCCGTGGACACCGCTCGAGGAGACGCTGCGCACGCTGGACGGGTTCGTGCGCGCCGGCAAGGTCCGCTACTACGGGCTGTCGAACTTTACCGGCTGGCAGCTGACGAAGATGGTGCACCTGTCCCGGGCGCTGGGCGTCGCCGGGCCGGTGACGCTTCAGCCGCAGTACAGCCTGCTGGTTCGTGAGATCGAGTGGGAGATCGTGCCCGCGGCGATGGACGCGGGCCTGGGGCTGCTGCCGTGGAGCCCGCTCGGCGGCGGCTGGCTGTCCGGAAAATACCGGCGCGACGAGCGCCCGGCTGGCGCCACCCGCCTCGGCGAAGACCCGGATCGCGGCATGGAGGCCTACGACCGGCGGGGAATTCGCCGCACCTGGGAGGTCATCGACGCCACGGCGAAGATTGCCGGCGAGCGCGGCGTCACCATGGCCGAGATCGCGCTGGCGTGGCTGGCCGATCGGCCCGGCGTGACCTCGACGATCCTCGGCGCGCGGACGGCCGGGCAGCTTGAGACCAACCTTCGTTCGGCTGATCTGCACCTGACCCCAGCGGAAACCGCCGTGCTCGACGCCGTCAGCGACCCGCAGCCGGCTGACTATCCCTACGGCGAGATGGGCGTGGAGCAGCGCGGCCGCAGCCTGGCCGGCGGCCGCTGATCCTGGGTCAGCTGGCCCCGGGTCAGCCGGCCCCGGGTCAGCTGGCCCCGTTCGGCCGCCCCTGGGTCAGCCGGCCCGCTTGTAGGCCCGGACGGCGAGCGGCGCGAAGATGACGAAGATCCCTACCAGCCACACGGCGCTCTTCCACAGGTTCGCCTCTATCGGGCCGCCGAGGGCCAGCGCGCGCATCGTGTTGATCACGTAGGTGACCGGCTGGTTGTTGGCGAAAGCCTGCAGCCAGCCGGGCATGGTCGAGATCGGCACGAACGCGGAGCTGAGGAACGTGATCGGGAACAGCCAGATCAGCCCGAACGCCTGCACGGATTCCTCATCGCCGATGGCCAGGCCGGTGAACGCGGCGATGAGGCAGATCGCCACCCCGAACACGACGGCGAGCACGACCATGAGGATGGCCGGCACAACGCCGTTCTGGAATCGGAAGCCAACCGCGTATCCCACGCCGATGACGATCAGGATCGTCACGAGCATCCGCGCGGTATCGGCCACCAGGCGGCCGGCGAGCACGGCCGAGCGCGCCATCGGCATCGACCGCAGCCGGTCGATCACGCCCTTCTTCAGCTCCTGCGCTAGCGCGATGGCCGTTCCGAACGTCGCGAACGCCGCGGTCTGCCCGATGATCCCCGGCATCAGGAAGTTGACGTAGCCACCTTTCACGTTCACCGGGATCGCGCCGCCGAAGACGTACCGGAACATCAGCACGAACATCACCGGCTGGATCACGGTGAACACGATGTAGGCCGGGACACGCATCCAGACCAGCAGGTTGCGCCGGGTGATGGTGAGCGTGTCGGTCACCGCCCAGCGAGCCTGGATGAGCAGGCCGGGTGGGCCTGGCTGCGCAGCGCCCGGTGCGCCCGGCTCCGCGGCGATGGCGGTCATGACGCCACCCCGGCCGAGTCCTTCTTGCCGCGGCGGCGGCCTCGGCGGCGGCGCTGGTCTGGCTGGCCGTCCTCCTCGGCGGCGTGCCCGGTCAGCGCCAGGAACACGTCGTCGAGAGATGGCCGGCGCAGCGTCAGGCCATGTATCTCGATGCCGGCACCGTCCAGGTCGCGCACCGCCTCAATGAGCGCCTCGGAACCGCGGCCCCCGACCCCCACGTTGATCACGCCGGTCTCCTTGTCTACGTGCGGTTCGCCCTCGCCGATCTGTGCGATCGCGGCGACGGCGTCGCTGACCCGGCCACGGTCGAACACCGTGAACTCGAGCACATCCCCACCGACCCGGCCCTTCAGCTCCTCGGACGTGCCGGCGGCAATGACCAGGCCGTGGTCGATGACCACGATCTCATTGGCCAACTCGTCGGCCTCATCAAGGTATTGAGTGGTGAGCAGCGTCGTCGTGCCGCCGGCGACCAGCGACCGGATGATGTCCCACATTCCCAGCCTCGACCGCGGGTCCAGGCCGGTCGTCGGCTCGTCGAGAAACAGGACCTGGGGCTGGCCGACCAGGCTTGCGGCCAGGTCCAGGCGGCGCTGCATGCCTCCGGAGAAAGTCTTGGCGGGCCGGTCGGCCGCATCGGCCAGGTCGAACTGTTCCAGCAACTCGGCGGCGCGACTGCGAGCGTGCGGCCAGCTCAGGTGGTACAGCCGTCCGACGATCTCAAGGTTCTCCCGGCCGGTGAGCTCCTCCTGGATGGCGGCCGACTGCCCGGAGAGCCCGATCGACCGGCGGACCGCCGCCGCCTCCCGCATGACATCGTGCCCCTCTACCAGGGCGCGACCCCCGTCCGGGCGCAGCAGGGTGGTCAGGATGCGCACGGCGGTCGTCTTACCTGCGCCGTTGGGGCCCAGCAGGCCCAACACCGTGCCGCGCGGCACCGACAGGTCGATGCCGCGCAGCGCGTGCACCTCGCCAAACGACTTGGTCAGGCCCTCCACGAGAATCGCCGGTCCCGAGCTGATCTGTGTCACCACGTCCTCCTGAGTAGGGGCACTAGCCCATAAACGCCCGCGCGCAATGAACCTACCGGCAGCGCGGAGGTGCCGACCAACGGAAAACGGTGCTTCCGACCCGTGCGCGGGCCCAGAAACATCGGCACTATCCGGCAGGTATGACCAAACGGCCACCCGAAACTCATCGCCGCCGCAGGGATATCGCACGTCAGCGCACTGTTCGGGACCGATACGCTCAGGAAGTGCCTAGGATCTGAGCATGACTTGCGTTCTGCTCGCTGAGGATGATGCATCCATATCAGAGCCGCTGGCCCGCGCGCTCCGCCGGGAAGGCTACGACGTGGACGTCGCGCCAGACGGGCCGAGCACCCTGGAGGCGGCCCTTGGCGGTGGCGTCGACCTCATCGTGCTCGATATCGGCCTGCCCCGGCTGGACGGGCTGGAGGTCTGCCGCCGGCTGCGCTCCGACGGGCAGACCGTGCCGGTGCTGATCTTGACCGCGCGGGCCGACGAGGTGGACACCGTGATCGGCCTCGACGCCGGCGCCGACGACTACGTGACCAAGCCGTTCCGGCTCGCCGAACTGCTGGCCAGGGTCCGCGCCCTGCTCCGCCGCGGCAATGCGGAGACCAGCGTGGTGCAGGGCGTGCGCGTCGATTCCGACGCCCGCCGGGCCTGGATCGGGGACACCGAGCTTGAGCTCACGACCAAGGAGTTCGACCTGCTGAGCGTGCTGGTCGCTGACGCGGGGAAGGTGGTGACCCGTGAGCAGATCATGCGTGAGGTCTGGGACAGCAAGTGGTGGGGGTCCACGAAGACGCTGGACATGCATATCTCGTGGCTGCGCCGCAAGCTCGGTGACGATGCGCACAGTCCCCGTTACATCACTACGGTCCGCGGGGTCGGGTTCCGGTTCGAGCGCGGTGACTGACGGCCTGCCCCTCCCTGGCGTGACCGCGGTGCAAGGAGGCTGACCTGTGCGGCGCCGCCTGCTCATGTCCACCCTCGCAGTCGTGGTGACCGCTGTCCTGCTGCTCGGCCTGCCGCTGGCATTCGTGCTGAGCCGCCTGCAGATCAGTGCGGCGACCCAGCAGGTGCAGCGGGACGCCACAACGGCGGCCCGTTCGTTGCAGGCCCGGGTGAACGTCGGCCTGCGGCCCGACGCGTTCGGCGCGGCTGCGGCGGCCAGGTCACTGCCCGACCGTTATGTCAGCATCACCCAGAACGGCCGCCGGACCGTCACCATCGGTGACCCGCTGCAGAGCCGGAGCGCCATCACCGCCCATGCGGCCACGAAGAATTTCACTGTCACGATTCAGGCCGACGACTCGTTCCGGTACAGCCGGGTGACCGGTGCGATGGCCCTCATCGGCTCGCTGGCGCTGCTCGCGGCCGCCGTGGCGGTGGTGCTGGCCACCTGGCAGGCACGGCGCCTGACGAGGCCGCTCGAAGAACTCGCCGGTGCGGCGGACCGGCTGGGCCTGGGCGACGCCCGGCCGCTCGGCCGCAGGTACGGGGTGGCCGAACTCGACAAGGTGGCCGAGGGGCTGGATAGCTCCGCACGGCGGATCACTGACCTTCTCTCGGCGGAACGCGAGTTCGCCGCTGACGCGTCCCATCAGCTGCGCACCCCGCTGACCGCCTTGTCGATGCGGTTGGAAGAGATGATCGGCGCCGCCGACCAGCCGGAGGTAGTCCGCGAAGAGGGGGCAGCGGCGCTGGCGCAGACGGAGCGGCTCGCTGAGGTGGTCAGCCAGCTGCTCGACCGGACGCGCCGGTCCGTGCGCGGTGTCCCGTCCATGATCTCCATTGACGACGTGCTCGCCCAGCAGGTCGTCGAGTGGGATCACGCGTTCCGCAGGACCAACAGGAAACTGGAACTGGTCGGCGAGAAGGGCCTGCGCGCCTACGTCACGGTGGGCACCCTGGCGCAGGTCGTCGCCACGCTGCTAGACAACGCCCTGGTGCACGGGGCGGGCGCGGTCACTATTCGGACGTCCCGGACACCGAAGTCCGTGGTGGTTGAGGTCCGGGACGAGGGCAGGGGGGTCCCGCACGACCTCGTGCCGAGGATCTTCGAGCGTAATGTCAGCGGCAACCCGGGCGGAACGGGGCTCGGCCTCGCCCTGGCCCGGACGGTCGCCGCCGCCGATGGCGGCAACGTGGTCCTGGTCCGCCCGCGGCCCGCGGTGTTCGCCGTGTTCCTGCCCCGGGGCATCCGCGGTGCGGACGACCGGCCCCCGGTGGTCACCGGCCCGGCCTGATCGTTGACCGGGCCCTAGCCGCGGGCCTAGCCGGCGATAGCCACTTCCACCGCTGCCTCCACGGGCGCGGCGGCCGGCGCCATGAACACCCACTTGCGGTAGGCCCAGAAACGGAAGATGGTGGCCAGCCCGGTGCCCACGACCTGGGCGGCGTTATAGGTGAGCTGGCTGTGCAGGCCGAGCCCGTACTCGGTGAGCGCGATTACAGCCAGGGCCATCAGCAGCCCTACTCCGTTGAGTGCGAAGAAGACCAGCCACTCGCGGGGGAGGCTGTGATTGGCGCGGTGCCGGAACGCCCAGAACCTGTTGCCCAGGTAGGCGTAGACCGTAGCGACCAGCGCGGAGACCACCTTGGCGGTCAGCGGCCCGACGCCGACCACGCCGTGCAGGCCGGCCGCGCCGCCCAGGTCGATGATGGCCGCCGTCGAGCCGACGATCCCGAACTTGGCGATCTCGGCGAACAGCAGATCGGACCGGCGATACAGCGCGGTGGCAAAACTCACCATGCGGCAAGGATCCCTTTCTCGCGTCGGCAGGCGCGTTCGCGCCGCCCAAATCGGCAGGCACGTCCGCCTCACCTCAGCAGGCGCGCCCGTGCGCCGCCTCCGGAGACAGGTACGTCAGATTACTAGCGCTGCCGTCACCAGTGAGCGGGTTTAGCCGTGTTCGTAAGCGAGGCTCCCGGTTCCGGCGAACTTACGCCAGGTCAGGTAGATAAGAGCGGTTACGACGAAGCCAACCTCGAAGGTGAGATCGCCGACTGAAGAGTTGTGCGAGGGAACCACGCCAACGTATTCCGTCTGGTTGGAGAACAGCCAGATCGACACGCCCATGCCGATGAGCATGGATACCGGCCCGGCCCAGTTCGTGTATTTCGTGTTGAAAAGCAGAGATTCGTCCTCATGGCCGCGACGGAGGACCTGGTCGCAGAAGAACACGGCCAGCCAGGGCGCGATCCAGTACGCGATGATCAGCAGGAAGTTTTCGTACTTGGCGCCCGCGTCGTGCAGGGCGGTCAGCGCGAGGATGAAGCCGATCACGCCGAAGACCAGGGCCACGATGGCCCGGCGCAGCGCGAGCGGCAGCTTGATGCCCATGGCCACGAAGGACAGCGCGCCCGAGTAGATGTTGAGCACGTTCGCCGCGACGGCGCCGAGCGCGATGGCGATCAGGGTCAGATCCGCGAGGGCCGTGGGCAGGTGCCCGGTGAACGACCCGGTCGGGTCGCCGAGGGCGGCGCCGGCGCTGCCGATGGTGGCGGACGCGGCACCAGCGACCTCCAGGACCACGCACGACACGAACAAGCCGAGCCCGGCCCACAGGGCGACCGCCGTCTTGCTCGTCGTCGAGGGGAAGTAGCGCGTGTAGTCCGCCGCGTAGGGATTCCATCCGGCGGCATAGCCGAACGCGGCGCCCGCGGTTATCAGGAAGCCGCCGATCCCGCCGGTGTGCGCCCCGCCGCCGCCTGGGTGTGACTTGCTGAGGATGATGATCGTCGCGATCAGGAAGATGATCGCGAGCACCGGGAAGGCATACCGCTCGAAGGCCTGGACCAGGTTGTGGCCGAAGAACGCGATCACGACCTGAGCCACAACGATGATCACCAGGCAGAGCGGCTTCGGCCAGTGCAGGAGCGTGTTCAGCGCGAACGTCCCGCTGACGCTGTTCACCGCAAACCAGCCGATCCCGGCCGTCACCGCGTTCAGCCCGGCGGGCAGCACGTTGCCCCAGTAACCGAAGCCGAACCTGGACAGGACCATCTGCGGCACGCCGTGCGACGGACCGCGGGCCGAGAGCACGCCCATGCTGACGGCGCCCACGGCGGTGCCGAGGACGATCGCCAGGGTGGCCTGCCAGAAGCTCAGGCCGAACGCGGCGACGCCGAGTACCCCGACGAAGACCGTGGCGAATTCCAGGTTCGGCGACGTCCAGGTCCAGAAGAGCTGGAGAGGGCGCCCGTGCCGATCGCCCAGCGGGATGAACTCCGCCCCGCCAGGCTCGACGGCGACGACCTTCTCGCCATAGATACCCTCACGGACCACAACATCGACGGGGGCGCCCCCCTCGATGACGGGTGTCGCCTGGTGATCTGGTGCCGGCATCGGCGCACCCCTCCGACTCGTGCCAGCCAGGCTGCTGACAGCCAGGCCAGAATGCCTGCGGACGCGCTGATGATAGATCGCGTGAGCGGCACGAATTGTTTCCCTCGTGTTAAATCTGCCGTTATGGTCGCGGCCGCACGCACGCCGGGCCTGCCCGCAAACCGTCTTACGCGCCGGCCCAACTCCGGCCTCCATTGAGATCACGCTCTGCTGGCCCGGGGGACCACCCCCGGAACCCCCGGGCCTAACCCTTCCGTGATCACGCTCTGCTGGCCCGGGGGCCACCCCCCGACCCCCCGGGCCTAGCCCTTCCGTGATCACGCTCTGCTGGTCCGGGGGGCAGCCCCCGGAACCCCGGGGCATAGCCGCCTTCCATGATCACGGAGCATTTCTGGGTGTATGTGTCCGGGATATTCCGTGATCTCGGTGGAACTCGCCTCCAGGGCCGCATCGCCGGCCGCGGCGCTGGCCTCGTAGGCTACGGCGCGTGATCGATCACCCTGACAGCAGATCCCCGGGCCCCGTGGTAGGCCCCATGATGGGCCCGGTGGTGGGCATGGTGGGGGGCGGTCAGCTCGCCCGGATGACGTTCCAGGCATCTATTTCGTTGAATATCGGCTTCCGGGTGCTGGCGGCCGGACCGGAGGAGAGCGCCGCCCAGGTCTGCCCGGCGGTCCAGTTCGGTGACTACCGGGACCTCGAGGACCTGCTGAGCTTCGCGGCAGGCTGTGACGTCGTCACCTTCGACCACGAGCACGTGCCCGGGCCGTACCTGGCCGCGCTCGAGCAGGCCGGGGTGGTGCTGCGGCCGAGCGCGGAGGCGCTCCGATTCGCACAGGACAAGCTGGCCATGCGGGAGCGGCTGACCGCTCTGGGGATGCCATGCCCCCGGTACGCCCCCGTCGCCGGGCTGGACGATGTCACCGCGTTCGCCGCAGGCTCGGGGTGGCCTGTGGTGCTCAAGGCGGTCAGCGGCGGGTACGACGGCCGCGGGGTCTGGGTGTGCGACACGCCGGAGCAGGCCGCCGGGGTCCTGGCGCATGGAATCGCGGTTTTGGTGGAGGAGCACGTCGGGTTTGAGCGGGAGCTGGCCGCGCTGGTGGCCCGCTCGCCACACAACCAGGGCGCTGCCTACCCGGTGGTGCAGACCGTGCAGCGCGACGGCGTGTGCCGCGAGGTGCTCGCGCCCGCGCCCCATTTGCCCGCCTCCCGCGCGAGGGAAGCGGAGCGGCTGGCCCTGGAAATCGCCGAAACCCTCGGGGTGACCGGCCTGCTCGCGGTCGAATTGTTCGAAACGTCCTCCGGCCTGCTGGTCAACGAACTGGCCATGCGGCCGCACAACAGCGGTCACTGGACCATCGACGGGGCCAGGACGTCCCAGTTCGAGCAGCACCTCCGGGCCGTGCTCGACCTGCCGCTCGGCGCGCCCAACGCGATAGCGCCGCAGGTGGTGATGGCCAATGTGTTCGGCGGCGACGCTCCGGCCAGCACGGGGTCCGCCAGCACGGGGTCCGCCACCACGGGGTCCGCCACCACGGGGTCCGCCACCACGGGGTCCGCCACCACGGGGTCCGCCACCACGGGGTCCGCCACCACGGGGTCCGCCACTACGGGCCGTGACGTGTACTCGCGGTACACGCACGTGATGGCCGCTGATCCCGGCGTCAACGTGCACCTGTACGGCAAGGCCGCGCACCCCGGGCGGAAGATAGGCCACGTCACGGCGCTGCCGGATGCCGCGCTCGGCGGCGACATCGATGCGCTCCGTGAGCGGGCCGGTCATGCGGCGCGCTACCTGGGCGAAGGAAAGGACTGACCGGATGAGCGGCAAGCCACTGGTCGGCGTGGTCATGGGCAGTGACTCGGACTGGCCCGTGATGGAGGCGGCGGCTCTCACGCTGGCGGAGTTCGGGGTCGCGTATGAGGCTGACGTGGTGTCCGCGCACCGGATGCCCCACGAGATGATCACCTACGGCACCGCGGCGGAGGGCCGGGGGCTGCGGGTGATCATCGCGGGCGCGGGGGGCGCTGCCCACCTGCCCGGCATGCTCGCGGCGGTCACCCCGCTGCCGGTCATCGGCGTGCCGGTGCCTGGCCAGCACCTGGATGGGCTTGACGCGCTGCTGTCCATTGTTCAGATGCCAGGTGGCGTTCCGGTGGCGACAGTCGGGGTCGGCGGAGCCCGCAACGCCGGCCTGCTCGCGGTGCGGATTCTCGGTGTCAGCGACGCGGCGCTGCGCGACCAGATGACCGGCTTCCAGGAGAGGCTGCGCGATGAGGCGCTGGCCAAGGGCACGGCCCTGCGGCAGAGCCGCGAATAAGGCCCTGCGGGCCGGCCGTGCAGACGGCTGAGGGCCAGGCCTGGCGGTTGTGCCGCGACCTCCTACCATCGAACTATGAGCCTCGACTTTCCCGCGTTCGCCCTGTCTGAGGAGCACGAAGCGCTCCGCGAGTCGGTCCGCGCCCTCGCCGGTGACAAGATCGCGCCGCGCGCGGCCGAGGTGGACGAGTCGGGTGAGTTCCCCTGGGATGTGTACGAGGCGCTGGCCAAAGCCGAACTGACCGCCATCCACATTCCGGAGGCCTACGGCGGGGCCGGTGCCGACGCGATCGCGACCGCGATCGTCATCGAGGAGGTCGCCAGGGCCTGTGCCTCCTCGTCGCTCGTCCCCGCGGTGAACAAGCTCGGCACCGTGCCGTTGCTGCTGGCCGGCTCCGAGGAACTCAAACAGCGGTACCTGCCGCCGGTCGCCCGCGGCGAGGCCATGTTCTCCTATGCGCTGTCCGAACCCGAGGCCGGCTCCGATGCGGCCGCGATGAAGTGCCGGGCGGTCCGCGACGGAAACACCTTTATCCTCAACGGAACCAAGCGCTGGATCACCAACGCCGGCATCTCGGTTTATTACACAGTCATGGCGGTGACCGACCCGGCGGCCGGAGCGAACGGGATCTCCGCGTTCGTGGTGGAAAAGAGTGATGCGGGATTCTCGTTCGGCGCCCCGGAGCGCAAGCTCGGCATCAAGGGCTCGCCCACCAGGGAGCTGTACTTCGACAACTGCGTGATCCCGGCCGACCGGCTGGTCGGCGAGGTGGGCAGCGGGTTCCGCACCGCACTGGCCACCCTGGACCACACGCGGATCACGATCGCGGCCCAGGCGCTGGGCATCGCGCAAGGCGCGCTGGACTATGCCACCGGGTACGTGCAGGAGCGGCGGCAGTTCGGCAGGCCGGTCTCTGACTTCCAGGGTGTCCAGTTCATGCTGGCTGACATGGCGATGAAGGTGGAGGCTGCGCGGCAGCTCACCTACGCGGCCGCGGCCCGGTCCGAGCGGGCGATGGCGGGCCAGCGCAGCGCGGACCTGACGTTCATCTCCTCGGCGTGCAAGTGCTTCGCCTCGGACGTGGCGATGGAGGTGACCACCGACGCGGTCCAGTTGCTCGGCGGTTACGGGTACGTCAAGGACTACCCGGTGGAGCGGATGATGCGCGACGCCAAGATCACCCAGATCTACGAGGGCACCAACCAGATCCAGCGCGTCGTGATGGCCCGCCAGCTCCTGAAGTAGCTGCACTCGGCTGAACCGGAGCCGCCTCAGGCTCGTTCTCTCCTGAGGGGTCGACTTTGCGACGGGGAACGGGGTTCTCATGCAAGTGCGGCTTCTGGGGCCAGTTGATGTCATGGTGGATGGTGAGCCGCGGCCGGTACACGGTTTGCGGCGTAAGGCGGTGCTGGCCGCTCTGGCGCTGCATGGTGGCGAGATCGTCAGCACCGGCCGTCTGGTGGATGTCGTCTGGAATGAGACCGCGCCGTCGACCGCGGTGAACACGCTTCAGAGTCATGTGTCGCACCTGCGCACTGTCCTGGGCAGCAAGGCCGCGATCCTCGCGCGTGCGCCCGGCTATCTCCTGGATCTTGGTGAGGATGGCACTGATGTGCTACTCGCCGAGCGGCTCCTGCGGCAGGGCACGCAGTCAGCTGATCCTGTCCTCGGCGCGCGGCACCTGCAGGGCGCCCTGGCGCTGTGGCGCGGCCGGCCGCTGGCGGATCTGGCCGGTTTGGCCTGGCTGGAGGAGCAGGCCGGGCCGCTGGATCTGCTCTGCGTGCAGGTCAAGCGAGCCCTGTTCGAGGCCAGGCTGGCGTGCGGGGAACACGTGCAGCTGGTGCCCGACCTGGAACGGATGGCGGCCGGTCACCCGCTCGATGAGCACTTCCACTCCCAGCTCATGCTGGCGCTGTACCGCAGCGGCCGGCAGGCCGAGGCCCTGGCCGTGTACCGCCGTTTGCGGCACACGCTTGATGAGGAGCTGGGAATCGACCCCAGCCAGACGCTGCGCGACCTGGAAACGGCCATCCTCCGGCAGGATCGGGCCCTCGAGGCGCCCACGCTGGCCGTCGCGCTGCCACCGGCTTCGCCCGCGGTACCGGTTCCTGCGCAGTTGCCGCCGGCGGTGCCTGCCTTCGCTGGGCGCGGAGCCGAACTGGCCAGCCTCGGCGCGATCCTGCCTGCATCCGGGCAGGCCGACTCGGCATCACCCGCAGTGGTCATTTCGGCGGTGTCGGGTACCGCCGGGGTGGGCAAGACCGCGCTGGCCGTGCACTGGGCGCACCGGATCGCCTCGCGGTTCCCGGACGGGCAGCTGTATGTCAACCTGCGCGGCTTCGACCCCGGCGGGGCGGCCCTGGACCCGGCCGAGGCGCTCAGGGGGTTCCTGTACGCGTTCGGGATACCGGCGGAGCGGATTCCGGGCACCGTTCCGGCCCAGGCCGCGCTGTACCGGAGCCTGCTGGCCCGCAAGCGGGTCCTGGTG
Source organism: Streptosporangiaceae bacterium (assembly GCA_033854735.1). Classification (GTDB taxonomy): domain Bacteria; phylum Actinomycetota; class Actinomycetes; order Streptosporangiales; family Streptosporangiaceae; genus JAWWPY01. Next base: position 43,438 of record JAWWPY010000347.1, read on the forward strand.
GTCCTGGACAACGCACGTGACGCCGCGCAGGCCCGGCCGTTGCTGCCCGGCTCGCCCGGATGCCTGGCTATCGTGACCAGCCGCGACCATCTCACCCCGCTGGTCGCTACCGAAGGCGCCCACCACGTGGCCCTCGGCCTGCTCACCCCCGCCGAAGCCGGTGACCTGCTGGCCCACCGCCTGGGCGTCAGCCGCGTGGCCGCCGAACCAGACGCGGTGGACGACATCATCGCCCGGTGCGCGCGGCTGCCCTTGGCGCTGGCCATCGCGGCGGCCCGCGCCGCCACCCACCCCGGCCTCCCCCTCACCGCGCTGGCCGCCGAACTCCAGGCCACGACCGGTGTGCTGGGTGCCCTCAACGCCGGTGACCCGGCCGCCGACGTCAGGGCAGTGTTCTCCTGGTCCTGCCACGCCCTCACCGATGCGGCCGCTGGCCTGTTCCGGCTGCTTGGCCTGCATCCGGGTCCGGACCTCACGCTCGCGGCCGCGGCCAGCCTGGCCGGCATCCCGCTGAACCAGGCCCGGGAGCTGGTGATCGAGCTGGTCAGGGCGAGCCTGCTCAGCGAGCTCACGCCCGGCCGGTTCAGCTGTCATGACCTGCTGCGCGTTTTCGCGGCCGAACTCGCCCGCTCGGTGGACACCGAGGCCGCCCGGCAGGCCGCCATGCGCAGAATGCTCGATCACTACCTGCACAGTGCGCACGCAGCCGCGCTCCTGCTGGGACCGCTCGTGGACAGCGTCGCCCTGTCCCCGCCGGCCGACGGAGTCGTCCCGGAATCTCCGGCCCGCCACGACGGCGCCCACGCGTGGTTCGCCGCCGAGCAGGACGTCGTCCTCGCGGCCATAGACCAGGCCTCCGCCGCCAGCTTCGACACCCACACCTGGCAGCTCGCCTGGACGATGGACACCTTCCTCAAATGGCGCGGGCGCTGGCCGGACCAGGCCCGCGTCCTGCGCACCGCCGCCGACGCCGCCCGGCGCCTTCATGATCCGGCGGCGCTGGCGTCGATATTGCGGGCGCTCGCCCGCGCCTGCACCAAGCTGGGACTCTGGGACGAGGCGTACACCTGCGGCGAGAAAGCTCTCGCCCTGTTCACCGAAATCGGTGACCCGAACCTGCAGGCCTTCACCCATCTCCAGCTGGGCTCGGTGGACGACCGGCAGGGCCGTCCTGCTCAGGCGATCCGGCACGCGCGGGAAGCGCTCGGCCTCTACCAGCGGGCCGGCAACCACACCGGCCAGGCGCACGCGCTCAACTCGCTCGGCTGGGGGCACACGCGCCTGGGCGACCACGAACAGGCGCTCACTTTCTGCCTGCGGGCCCTCCCGTGGCTACAGGAAGCCGGCGACCGTGACAGCGAGGCCGGCACCTGGGACAGCATCGGCTACGCCCACCACCATCTGGGTCACTACCAGCAGGCCATCACCAGCTACCAGACCGCGCTGGAACTCGCCCGGACCATCGGCGACAGCTACCTGGAAGCCGAAATCCTGAACCATCTCGGCGACACCCTTCTGCTGACCGCCGGCCGGGGCGCCGCCCACCGCGTCCTGCGCGAGGCCCTCGTCATCCTTGACCGGCTCGGCCATCCGGACGCCGCGGGCGTCCGGGCCAAGCTGGCCCTCCCGCAGCCCGCGCTTCAGCCCGCGTGACAGCGGCCCGGGCCGGCCGAGGCTGAGAAGACCCCGCCCGGCCGATGCCGGGCGGGGCCCTCATGAGATGTCCTGCACGATGGCCCGGTGCCGCGGGCGGCGCTGCTGGCCGGACTAGTGGCTGAGCAGGGGGCTGCTGACCTTCCAGGCGTTCCGGCCCGGCGGAACGCTCACCGGCGGCCCATTGAGGCCCAGGACGATCGGCCCGGGCTGAGTGGGATTGGTCGGCTGGAGCACCATGCCCGGCGCCGCGCGGCTCTCGACCAGGAACATATCGCGCTCGCCGGCCGGCCGGAGGAACCACTGCTGGCGTGCGGTGGCCGGGAACGGCAGAGCCGCCGACACCGGTGCCGAACCGGGCACGAACTTGACGTCCTCGATGATGCTCGCGCCGATGGGGATGGCGGCGGCCGCCGGGGCGCCGCCGGTTGCGATGCTGGGCTCGCCTCCGGTGGCCGGGACCGCAGGCACCTGCACCGTCAGGTACAGATTGCTCACGTGGCTGCGGATGTAGAAGAAGCCACCACCGGCGTCTTCGAAGGAGAAGTCCTGCGCCTTCGAGCCGTCGGCGGCGATCTGCCACAGTGGCGCGCCCGGTGCGGGATTGGCGTCCTTCACCCCCAGCATCATCTGCGAGACGCCGAACTGGAAGTTGTACCGGATGAATGGCCGGAACTGGGTCTGCCGCAGTTGCGTGCTGACCACCGACGACAGGTCGTTGGCCTGCGCAAACCGCGCACCCAGGTAGGGCGGATTCGTGCTCATGAAGCGCCGCGCGATCGTCTTGAGGATCGAGGTGTGGTCGAAATGCAGGTCACCGCGTTGCACGACGGACGCCGCCGCGGCTTCGGCGGCGCCAGCGGCCGCCTGAACTGGCCTGGTGTCGCTTCCGAACACCGTGCCCGCACCCACCCAGGGCGAGACGACGAGCGCGGGCACCCGTACGCCGTGGGTGTCGATGGGCAGTTCGGGAGAGACCCGGGCAGCGGCCGAGGGCGGGACGTGGTCGTAGAATCCGCCGTGCTCGTCGTAGATCACCACCAGCAGGGTCTTGTCCCACGCCGGGCTCGCCACCACCGCCTCGACGACCCGCTGGACGAAGGCCTGCCCGTCTTTGATGTCCGAGGGTGCGTCGTCGTCGTTGCTGCCGGGGGGCAGTTCGACGAAGTGCGGGTCGATGAAGGACACACTCGGCAGCGTTCCGGCTTGCGCCATGGTGAAGAAGCCGCGGTCGGGGTCATCCAGGCTGACGATGTTGTCGCCGTCGAACGTGTGCTGTTCGAAGAACCGCAGGAAACAGTAGCCCTGCTCGAAATAGGTCCACGTGACGGGCTGGCCGGTGGCCGAATGGGTGGCGTCGGACAGGTAGTCGAAAATGGTCTTGGTGAAGACCGGCCGCAGCGGGCTGGAGTTGTCGAACTCCCAGAAACCACTCGGATCGAGGTTCAGCCGCCCGGTCAGCTCGTAGAAGCGGTTGCAGAAGGTCGGTCCCGGGTGGCTGGCGAACCAGCGGTGGCCGATGGCGAAGTCGCGGGCCAGGCCGTCGTAGACCGGTACCGTGCTCGCCGTCTGGTGGCCCATGATCTGGCCGGCTATCGCGGCGCCGTTCTGCGCCGCGTATTCGCTCGCGAATCCATCCATCAGTCCGCCGTCGATGGCGCGATGCACCGGCTCGAAGCCGTGGGGCGGGAACGGTGAGAAGAAGGTGTCGGTGACCGGGACGGACGGGAAGGTCGTCCCGCGGAAGGCGTTGGACTCGCCGCCCTTGAGGCCGTCGATGTCCGTGCGTCCCATGCCACCCTGCGCGACCGGCAGGCTGAGGTACCCGATCATGTGGTCGAAGGACCGGTTCTCCATGGTCAGCACCACGATGTGGTCGATGTTCGACAGCGTGCCCGGAGAGAAGTCCCAGGAGGCCGGGAAGTCGGCCGGGGTCTCGGGGACGAACACGTTGTGTGGAACCGTGTAGGTGATCATGATCGTGTCATCCTGGGGGTGGATGTCGCTGATCACGATGTTGTGGCCGTCGGGGTCGTTGTCATCGTCGGCGATCCCGCCGAGCAGCCACGAGGTCACTGTGGAGTTGATGCCGTCGCGTGGGGTGCGCCCGGTGATGTCGTCCTTCTTGGTCAGCGTGTCGAATATCTTGTCGCGGATATTCTCCCGGAGGAATCCTCCCGGATCGCTCGTCTCCGACGTCACCAGGTGCACCTGGATGAGATCTTCGATGAACAGAGCGTGCGCTGACGCCGGGCTGACCACATCGACCGGCTGGCCCAGCAATGTGCCGGTGTAGTGGAAGAGAGGCAGGCCGCTCGGGTCTTTTCCGGCGGATGTAGCGGTCGAGGCCAGGTCCTGCAGTTCGTTGATCCAGTTCAGCACGTCAACCACGGTCCGGCCGTCGTCGGTCATCAGCTTCACGAGCGTCAGCTTCAGCTTGATCGAGAATTCGGTGATGTTTATGTTGAAGAGCCCGGCCGTCTCCTCCGGGCCGCCGGTCTCGAAATGGATCTCGAAGGTGAAAATCGGCGGCTGCGCTGAGTCGGCACTGATGCTGAGGGCATCGCTGTTGACGTCGATGAAGTAGACGGTGTTGGTGATGCCATCGGCGCTTAGCTGCCCGAGGCTGGTCGGGCTGCTGACGTAGTTGACCGTTTCCCGGCCGGCGATGATCGAGCGCAGGTCGAGATAGCTCTCCGGGAACGCACCATCGTTGTATCTCCCGCTGTTGTGCAGGCGGATTCTGCGCAGCGGCGGGTTGTGATCGGAGTCGATGCCGTTCCTGTTGTTGATGAACTCGTCGAACTTCTGGCGCACCAGCGCCAGCGGAATCGGCTTGGTCCGGGTGATCGGATCGGGATTCTGAACCAGGGGGGCCGCGGGCCGCGCCGCCACCGTGGGGAACGACGGGCCCTGATAGACACCGAAGTGCTGGTTGTTGTCCTGATCCAGGATGACGCCGCCGGTCCTGGAGGAGTAGATCACCTTCTTCTCCTCGAAGTCGTCCGGATCGGCGAACTCGAAGGTCACCCGGTAATCGAATATCCAGCGATTGCGGCCGCTCGGGTGGATGGTGACGTTGACCTCGGGCAGCACCATGTCGGCCAGCATGATCTCGTTCAGCGTGAGAGTACCGTCGGGGGATGGCCATTGCACGGTCCGGACCGGGCCGCGATCGACGAACTCCTCACCCGGGAACAGGTCGGTACCGATCGCGATGCCCGTGGTCGACGCGGCGTTCAGCCGGTTGACGATCTCGATGTTCAGCTGGGTGTCGCCGTCCTTGTTCTGGTCGTGCGTGAAAATGTCCAGGGTGACCTTCCTCAGGAACGACTTCGAGACCGGACGGTCTGGTACCGGCACCGGCCGCAGCGGGTTCTCGGCGCAGATGCCGGAGTAGTTGTTGTTGTCCTGATCCAGGATGACCCCCGGTAGCCCGGCGTCGTTCTTGGACGAGAAGGTGAAGCTGGCGTGTTCATTGGTGGTGAGGTCATCGAAGGTGAACGTGACCGTGTAGTCAAAGATCCAGCGGCTGTTGCCGTGCGTCAGGATATGGATGTCGACCACCGGAAGGACGATGTCGTCCACGCTGACCGGGTCGGGCATGAGTGTGAGCGGAAACGTATGCGTCGACGGGTCGTCGAATCCGCCGTTCCCGGCCAGGCCAATCCCGTAGGCCAGGTACGGGCTGCTGCTGTGGTCACCTAGATCGCCGGTGTCGAGGTACCGCTGGGAGTCGAGCAAGTTCGAGACGAAGTTGGTGTTCTGGTCGGAACCCTGTGTGTTGTTGAGCCGGTTCTTGACGAACACGTGCACGACCGTGTCAGGGTCCTTGCCCTGGTTGTGCGTGTCGAACGTGATGCTCACCCCGGTCAGGTTCAGCATGGCGTAGATCTCCCCAATCATGTGGTCATCGGATATCGTCCCGGCCGCGGCCATTCGGCGCGCCCCCTGGTGGCCAGGCGTTCGAACAGTAGGCGCGGGCGCTGACGCGCGGCTGAAACGCGGCTGGAACGCACTGAAGCAGGGCGGCGCCTGACTTCCGCACAGCCCGGAGATGGGCCAGGTATGCGGCGCCACCCCGGCGCCACCCCGACACCTACCGGCCTGCCGCTCGCCGCCGCCCTCGACTCAGCTAGCACCAGTTTGGCGGTGTTTTACCTGTTCAGCGGCGCTTGGGTCAGGTCTCCGAACCCGGGCTTCCAGGTGATCTAGCAGGTTCACGCAGGCTCGGTGGTCGTGGCCGGGGCTTCGTATATACGTCACCTGACCGATGTCTCTCGCTGAAACTTGCAGCAGTATTTGTAGCGCAACAACCCGCACAATCCAGCGCAGAAGTTTGACCGAATCTCTCCCGGACTGGCCACGCAGGGTGACTTGCGCTCTCCCGGACCGGCTCACACCGGCCCGGCAAGGAAGTCAGATGGACACGATGACGCAGATCCGTCCGATCGTTCAACGTCCACGCCGCATCGCGTTAACCGCAGGACCGGCCGCGGCCGGCGAAGCCCGGAGCCACGTCCGGGCCGCCATCCACGCCTGGCATGTCCCCATCGACCCCTACGTCGCAGTTCTGCTCACGAGCGAACTGGTGACCAACGCCATCAAGCACAAGGCGGACGACAATGACACGGTTCTGCTCGTCATCACCTGGGCCGAGGATCAGATGCGGGTTGAGGTCCACGACGCGTCGCGGTTCGAGCCGTTGCTGGTGGACGCGCCGCCTGACGCGGAGACCGGCCGGGGCCTGATGCTGGTGGACAGCCTGTCCGCCGAATGGGGATTCCGTAAGACGGCCGCGGGCAAGGCCGTGTACTTCACGCTCGCCCTCCAGGGCGATCTTGACGAGGGCGACGATCGCAACGCGCAGGGCGATCGTAATCCTCACGGCGGCCGCGGCACGCAGAGCGGCCGGAAACCCCAGGACGCCCGCAGGTCGCTGGCTCGCGTCGCGGCCAGCTGCGGGCGGCTCTGGTACTAGGACGTGCCCCGTGGGTCTTCATCCCCCGGCGGACCCACGGGGCATGAAATACCTGGACGTGTTCCGTGGGTCTTACCCGCTCTTCCCGGCGGACCCAGCGGACCCACGGGACACGTCCAGCGAGCCAGACCCAGTCCCGCCGGCGCGGTCACCCGGCGGGACTGGGTCATCCCGGCGCGGTCACCCGGCGCAGTCACCCGGCCCGGTCAACGTGGTGCGATGGTGCCATGGTGCGCAAGGCCGCCTCGCGGGCGATGTCTATCCGCGAATGGACGTCGAGTTTCTTCAGGATGTGGGAGACGTGGGTCCCGACCGTCCGCCGGGACAGGAAGAGCTTGGCGGCGATCTCTGGGTTGGACATTCCCGCCTCCACCAGTGCCGCGATCTTGGTCTCGGTCGGCGTGAGGCTGTCCCAGCCGCTCCGCGCCTGCCGGTGTTTAGAGCGCGGGCCGCGGCGGATGCCATGAGCGCGGAACCTGGTCTGTAGCCGGGCGACGTCCGTGGCCGCACCGAGCGAGGCATAGATCTCCACGGCGCGGGTGAACGCGGCCCGGGCCTGGTCTCGGTCGTCGCCGTCGACGAACTCCCCAGCGGCCGCCTCCAGCGCCTTCGCTCTGAGCAGCGGCCGGCTGGCTTCGCCATAACGCTCCGCGGCGCCCAGCAGCCCGATGGCGTCGTCGTCCAGCAGGCCACGGCAGTAGAGCGCGTTCGCCTGCCGGTGGGGGATCTCCGATTCGGCGGCGAGGGTCACGGCGTGACCCGCGAGAGCCTTCGCGGTGCCGAGGTCACCAACCTTCGTAGCCAGGCGGACGGCGTCAGCGAACAGGTCCTCGATCTCGTCGAGTTCTTCCGTGTTGTCGGCGAACCCGGCGGTCAGTACGGCCAGCGCCTCCGGTAGCGCGCCGGCCTGCTCACGGTCCAGGCTGCGAGCCAGCGCCAGCGGGCCGACCACCCGGTTTCCGATCCGCTGGGCGTACGGGACGGCGGCCGCGAGGTGGCCGCGGGCCGCGGTGATCTCGCCGCGATGGAAGCAGATCACGGCGGCGATGCCGTGATCGCAGCAGGCCGCGCCGGGCTCCTTCAGGTCGTCGGGCAGGACCTCCACCTCAGCCATCGCATCGTCCCACTGCCCGGTGTCGAAGAGCAGCTGGCGCAGTGCGCATTGGGCCTGGACCAACCGGACCACGGTGCCGGCCTGGTCCGCGAGGTGCCGGGCCTGCCGGACCGCGGCGAAGGCCTCCTCGTACCGGTCGAGGTCGCCTAGTGCGATGGCCTGATTGATCTGGAGCAGCAGCCGCAGGTCGGTCAGGGCTGGGTCGGCCTGGGTCACGGTCAACGCCCGGTCGAACAGCGGCAGCGCGTCAGCCATTTGCCCCAGCACTATGGCCACGATGGTCAGCACGTGCAACGCCCAGCCGATCGCCCAGTTGTCGCCCGCCTCCGATGCCGCCGCGAGTGCGGCAGCGGCGACCCGTCCGGCCGTCTCGACCTCGCCGAGATTGCTGTGCGTCCGTGCGGCGAGCACGAGCAGCCGGGCACGGTGCCGGGCCG
>JAWWPY010000348.1:0-3038 GCA_033854735.1 Streptosporangiaceae bacterium
GGGCAGGACCTCGGCCCGACCGCCCTCGAGCATAGGCAGGAGCCCGGCCTGCAGCAGCGAGGTCTTGCCACTTCCCGAGGGCCCTGACGCGATCGTGAGCGAATTCGCCCGCCACAGTTCCGCTACGGTGTTCGCTTCGCGCCTGCGGCCGAAGAAACGATCATTATCTAGGCGCTGGAACGGACGGGTACCCGGGTACGGCCGAACCATTGTCCTGGTCATCGCACCGGCTCTCATCACAGCTGCCCCATCTGCCGCACGCGTCGAGCTTCACGCCGATAATCAGGCCCGCGTCCGCGATGCGGCAATCCATGCATCGCACGAGAGCCGGTTATCCGGGTGGAGCTTCGCTGCTCCTCAGATGGTATTGCTGAATCCGTGGTGCGTACCGTTTTCGTCCGCCGCAGGGTTGAGGACCCGGTGTACCGCGCGCCCAAGGCCGGAGTCACAGGTGGTCTCCGCCCCCAGATCTGCCACGTGATACCTGCTGAGATCAATCAAACCGGGTTCCGCGGGCTCATGGTTGCTCATAGCGCTCCTCACCTGGCCGGACAGCCCTTTAGGGTCGTCCGCGCTCCCTGACAAGGCCTGCCGATCCGCTGACGACCGTGTCAATTGACGGATACACGCCCGCGAGAAGGTCTGTCGAGTCGCGGCGGCGTCAGAACTTTGTAGCCACAGGCGAATCCTGCCCTGCCCGCCCGCGTCCGGGGTGAATTAACGAGCGCCTGTGCTCTAGGCAATGATCCTGTCACGCATAAGATTGGTCATGTGACGACAACCATACCCGGAGCAGTTCCGGTCATCTGGGGTGAAGTCCCCCAGCGGAACAGGAACTTCACCGGCCGGGAAGAAATCCTCACCCGGCTCCGGGAAGGATTCCAGGGGAGCACAGCCGGCACCGTAGCCGCGGTCCTGCCCACGCGCGCACTGCAGGGCATGGGCGGAGTTGGGAAGACCGCCCTGAGCATCGAATACGCGCACCGCTACCAGTCTGACTACGACCTCGTGTGGTGGATCCGCGCAGACCAGGCAGCTCTCGTCCGTTCCCAGCTGGCTGCCCTGGCCGGACGGCTGGGGATCCAGCCAACCACCACGACCGGGATCGAGGTCGCGGTCCCCGCGGTGCTGGACGCGCTCCGCCGCGGTGTCCCTTATTCACGGTGGTTACTGGTCTTCGACAACGCTGACCAGCCGGACGCCCTCAACGACATCATTCCGCGCGGGCCCGGGCACGTGCTGGTCACGTCGCGCAATCCTCGGTGGGACGCCGTGGTCGACACCGTGCCGATCGACGTGTTCGCCCGGACGGAGAGCCAGGAGTTCCTGTTCAGACGGCTGCCGAAGAAGCTGAGCGAGTCTGACGCCGATCTGCTGGCCGCGGAATTGGGTGATCTGCCGCTGGCCCTGGAGCAGGCTGGCGCGGTCCAGGCCGAGACCGGGATGCCGGTGGATGAGTATCTCCAGCTGCTCCGTGGGCACACCGCCCAGCTCATGGAGGAAGGCAGGTCACCGGATTACCCGCTCTCGATGACCGCCGCGTGGCGGCTCTCGGTCACCCTGCTGAGCCACCGGATGCCCCAGGCCCTGGAGTTGCTGCGGTGCTGTGCGTTTTTCAGCCCCGACCCGATTCCTCGCGATGTGTTCCGGCGTGGCACCCAGGCCACCGCCACCAGGGTCAGCGACCTCATGGCCGATCCGATTCTGCTAGGCCGGGCCATCCGGGAGCTGGGGCGCTTCGCCCTGATCCGGATTGATGGCCGCAGCATCCAGGTCCACCGGCTGATCCAGGCGCTGCTCCGCAGCGACCTGAGCGCGGCCGAGCAAGCCGACTATCAGCACGAGGTCCATCTCATCCTGGCGGCCAGCTCGCCGAAGTATCCCGACGACAACCGGCTATGGCCCCGTTACGCCGAGCTTCTCCCGCATGTCTCCTCGCCGGTCACCATGCTGGCCGCGTGCTCCGATCGCGATGTCCAGGCCTTCGCCCTGGAGATGGTGCGCTACCTCTACCGTTTCGGCAATCAGGAACCCTGCCGCGATCTTGCCGAGCGTCTGATCAAGGAATGGACCCGGCAGTCCGGCCCGGACTATGACCGGGTGCTCGATGCCCAGCGCCGACTCGCCGACGCGCTCAGGGAGCTAGGCCAGTACTCAGCCGCCTACGACGTGACCCGGACCACGCTGGAGCGTTCCGAGGAGATCCTGGGTGAGAGTGACCCGCTGACCCTGGCGTTGCGTAACGGCTACGCGGCCGATCTGCGCGCGCGGGGGGAGTTCGTCCGGGCGCGGAGCCTGGACGAAGGGTCGCTGGAACTGCATCGCGCGCGCTTTGGGGACGAACATGGCCAGACCTTGCGCGTCATGCACAACCTGGCTCTCGATCAGGCGCTGAACAGCGACTACGTAACAGCCCGGAATCTGCATCAGCGCACGTTCCTGCTGCGCAGTGAGGCCACGACCGGCGTCTCCCCGACCGAGGTCCTCATGTCCTGGAATGGCCTGGCCCGCGCGGTCCGGCTCTGCGGTGACTACCCCGAGGCGCGGGACGTGGGCGAGGACGCCTACGACTACGGCCGTGACGTGCTGGGCGCGGAGCACTACTGGACGCTGCGAGCCCTGAACGACCTGTCGATCGCCCTGCGGCGCATCCCCAGCCGGCACCAGGATGCGCTCGAACTGGCCAACGAAGTGCTGGCAAAGTGCCGGCACATATTCGGCGAGGTCCACCCGGATACCCTGGCCGCGGCCATCAGCATGACCAACATCCAGCGGACCGTCGGACAGACGAGCGACGCACTGGAACTGGCCGAGGACACGGTCAGGCGCTACCCCGGCATCCATGGTCCCGACCATCCTTACAACTACGGCTGTCTGGGCAACCTGGCTCTGCTCCACCGGGTGGAAGGCGAGCCGGACGTAGCCCGCCGGCTCGATGAGGAGGCACTGGCCGGGCTGGATGCGAGGCTGGGCCGCGACCACCACTACTCGCTGACCCTGGCCACCAACCTCGCCAGCGACCTGGCCATCCTCGGCGA
>JAWWPY010000349.1:0-30344 GCA_033854735.1 Streptosporangiaceae bacterium
ACCAACACCCTGGACCAGATCTCGTCACTGCTTTTCCGGGGCCGCTACGGACCCGAGCCCACCGTCGAGGCCACCCCCTGAGGACGCGGCCCCGGGGATGCGGCCCCCGGGGATGCGGCCCCCGGGGATGCGGCCCCCGGGGCGGGTCGAGTGCCTCCGGCCGCCTCCCCGTGCCGGGCCTTCCATGATCGCGGAACATCCCGGACACATGGACCCAGAAATCCTCCGTGATCATGGCGGAGAGCGGGTGATCATGGCGGAGGGCGGGTCGAGTGCCTCCGGCCGCCTCCCCGTGCCGGGCCTTCCATGATCACCGCCAGTCCCAGCCAGTAACGAGAGGCCTCCCGGCAACCCCCCAATTAGTACGGGACATCCCGAGACATAGACCCAGAAATCATGGCGGGGTTGTATTCGGGGACGCTCGCCAGTCTGACAGAGCGTAATTAATCATGCGGAAAATGGGACAAAATGGCAGGTCGGCGGACGTGTAGCCGACATGTGCCGATCACTCCCGCCGTATGGTTTAATTCTGTAATACCTACCAACCTGATCGATAAGGTGGACCTTAAATGCGACGAGCGCTACTCTCGGCAGGAGCAGTTGCTGTCACTGTGCTGGCGGCCGCATGTGGCTCGTCCGGATCGTCCTCAAGTTCCAGCTCGGCTGACGCCCCCGTCACGCTGCGGCTGGGTTTCCTGGCCAACATCACGCATGCGTCCGCGCTGGTGGGAGTGGACAAGGGCTTCTTCACCCAGAGCCTGGGCAAGAACGTCACCCTCAGCGTCAAGATCTTCAGCACCGGGACCGAGGAGACGACCGCGATCCTGGCCGGCCAGCTTGACGCCGCCTACGTGGGCCCGAACCCGGCGACCAACGCCTGGCAGAAGTCGGGCGGCACGGCCATCAAGATCATTTCAGGCGCGGCGTCGGGCGGCGCGTCCCTGGTTGTGAAGTCCGGCATCACCAGCGCCGCCCAGCTCAAGGGCAAGTCGCTGGCCACGCCGTCGCTTGGCAACACCCAGGATGTGGCGCTGCGTTACTGGCTCAAGCAGCAGGGGCTGACCACGACCGAGACCGGTGGCGGGGATGTCCCCATCAAGCCGACAACACCCAACTCCGCCGCCGTGCTGGAGTTCAAGTCAGGCCAGATCGCCGGCGGCTGGGAGCCTGCGCCCTATGACGCCGAACTGGTGGCCGACGGCGGGACGCGCCTCGTGAATGAGGCCAGCTTGTGGCCAGGCGGCAAGTTCGTCACCACCAACCTGGTCGTCACGCAGTCGTTCCTGAAGGCACATGCCAGCGTGGTGAGCGGGCTGCTCAAGGGACAGATCCAGGCGAACGACTACATCAGGCAGAACCAGTCCGCGGCCGAGCAGGCGGCCAACGCCGAACTGACCAAGCTCACCGGCAAGGGCCTGAAGTCGTCCATCCTGGCCGCTTCGTTCAAGGAGATCACCTTCACCGACGACCCCATCGCGTCCTCGCTGGCGGCCGACGTCAAGCACGCCGAGGCAGTCGGGCTGCTCAAGCCCGTGAACCTGAGCGGCATCTACGATCTCGGCCCGCTGAACACGCTGCTGACCGCGGCGGGCGAGCCGAACGTGAGTTCCTGAGTTGGCTGGTACATGAGCGTCAACCCACCCGCAACAGCGCAGAGGAGGGTACTGCCGTGCAGGACAGCACTGTGCTCCGCAGCGGCGGGCAACCGAACACCGGGCCACGCAGCCCGGGGCCGGAAAACACCAGGCCGGACACCGCTATGCCGACCACCGGGCAGGACGCGGCGGTCCAGATTGCCGAAGTCTCCAAGACATTCGGCCGGGGGCCATCGACCGTGGTCGCCCTGGACCGGGTGTCCCTGTCTGTCGCGCCCGGTGAGTTCGTCTGCCTGATCGGCGCTTCCGGCTGCGGCAAGAGCACCTTGCTGTCGCTGGTCGCGGGTCTGGACCGGCCGACCTCCGGCGGGATTTCCACCAACGGAAACCGGGTCGCGCTCATGTTCCAGGAGCCGGCGTTGTTCCCCTGGCTCACCGCAGCCCGGAATATCGAGCTGGCCCTGCGGGCCACCGGTGTCTCCCGGGCGCAGCGGCGGGAGCGGGCCGCCGAGCTGCTGGAACTGGTGCACCTCGGCGGGTTCGGCGGCAAGCGGCCACACGAACTGTCCGGTGGGATGCGGCAGCGGGTCGCGCTGGCTCGCGCGCTCGGCCAGGAAGCGGACGTGCTGCTGATGGACGAGCCGTTCGGCGCCCTGGACGCGATGACCCGCGACCTGCTGCATGAGGTGCTGGAGGGGCTCTGGCGGCGGCGCGGGCTGAGCGTGCTCTTCGTCACCCACGAGGTGCGCGAGGCGGTCCGCCTCGGGGACCGGGTCGTGCTGCTCAGCAGCCGTCCCGGCCGGGTCATCGGGGACTTCAAGGTGGACCTGGAGCGGCCGCGCGGAATGGACTCGGCCGACACCGTCGATCTGGCCATCAAGATCAAGGCCCAGCTACGGGAAGAGGTGATCCGTCATGGCAGTTGACACCTCGGCGCATGGGATCCCGCCGGCCGAGACTCCGGCCGCGGCGATCGCCGGGCTGGACAACCTGGACCTGGTCCAGGTCACGCCCCGGCTCCGGCTCCCGGAGAAGATCTGGGCCGCCGTGTGGCCGAAGCTGCTGGCCCTGGCGATCGTGCTCGGTGCCTGGCAGCTCGTCTACCTCAGCGGCTGGAAGAGCCCGGCGGTGTTCCCTGGGCCCGCCACGGTGCTACCCGACCTGTGGGGCCAGGCGCAGCACGGGCTGCTGTGGTCGGCCATCGGCACCACCATGAAACGCGCCGTCATCGGCTTCGGGCTGGCCCTGATCATCGGTTCCTTCGTCGGCGCCTTGGTGTCGCGGATCAAGCCGCTGCGGGCGGCGGTCGGCTCGCTGATCACTGGCCTGCAGACCATGCCGTCGATCGCCTGGTTCCCGTTCGCGATCATCTTCTTCGGGCTGAACACCTCCGCCATCCTGTTCGTCATCGTGCTGGGGGCCGCCCCGTCGATCGCCAACGGCCTGATCGCAGGGGTGGACTACACGCCGCCACTGCTGCTCCGCGCGGGCAAGACCATGGGGCTGCGCCGGATCGCGCTGTACCGGCACCTGATCTTGCCCGCGTCGCTGCCGACCTACGTGGCCGGCCTCAAGCAGGGCTGGGCGTTCGCCTGGCGCAGCCTGATGGCCGGTGAACTGCTCGTCATCATCGCCAACACCTCGTCGATCGGCGTCCTGCTTTCCAACGACCAGGACCAGACCGACATGCCAGGAGCGATGACGATCATGATCGTGATCCTGGTCCTCGGCATCATGGTGGACGGGCTCTTCAACATCGCCGACGGCCGGATCCGCCGCCGCTGGGGACTGGCCGACCCGGCCAGCCTCAGCTAGCTGTTACGCCCGCGGTGCTGGCCGGGTCGCCTTACGGCTCCGTGCTGGCCGGGTCGCCTTACGGCTCGGTGCTGGCCGGGTCGCCTTACGGCTCCGTGCCGTAGATGAGGGTGCCGTTGTCGTAGACGGTGATGTGCGGGTTCGCGGCGAAGCTGGCATCGGCGGCGTTGAACGAGTAGTCGTTCGTCTGGGTCATCGTGGCGTAGTTGGCCTGGTAAATGCGGTTCTGTAGGCCGCCGGTATTACCTCCGGGGGCCAGTGACCCCGCCGCGCTCGTGAAGCCGATCTGGAGGTAATGATCGGCGTTGGTGACCGCCGGGCTTACCGTCGCGTAGGAGCCGGCCACCTTGGCGCAGCCGACCGGGGCGTAGTCACACGAGTACTGCAGCGGCTGGCTGCCGTCCTCGGTGAACCAGTAGCGGACCGTCAGGGCGGACAGCGGGACCGCGCTGGTGCCGTTGTTGACCAGTTCAATCTGGTTGCTGATGGTCGAGGTAGTGGCTGCGGTCGCGGCGGTCTCATACTCGGCGGTCACCGACGGTGTGCCCGACCCGCCGGTGCCCCCGGTCCCCCCGGCCACGCAGCCCTCGTCCGCGGTGGCCGGCGGCGTCTGCCCGTAGGCCAGCTTGCCGTTCAGGTATACCGGGATGTAGGGGTCGGGAGCCGAGGCGTAGGTTCCCGCCGCCAGGCCGGTGAAGCTCGGCGAGGCAGCAGAGTTCCAGTAGAACTTGAAGTTCGGCCCGATCGCCGAGTTGATGCCGAACTCGAAGGCACGCGCGGGCGGCAGCCCGATCTGATCGCCGGCCCAGTCGGCGGTCACGTAGTAGATGCAGCTGTTCGCGTCGCCCCACTGCGTCGGGGCACTGATCGATGTGGGCCGGCCGTCGATCTGATCGGCCGCGTCGTAATACACGGGCGTGCTGATGTCGCTGATGGTCTGGCCCTGGGCGTAGATCGAGCTGATATCGAAATAGACCCGCGCGCTCATGTCGGTCTCGAAGTGCGGCGGCTCGTCCGCCATGTTGTTGACGTTGACGGTGAGCTGGGTGCCCTGGTTGCTGTCCTGGTTCAGGGTCGCGGTCGCGTAGTACGGGGTGCCCGCGGGCTCGGCCGGCGGAGCGAAGGCGGTCATCGTCTGGCTCTGCCCGTAATACTGGTACAGCCCGGCCAGCGCGCCCACGAAGGCGGCGTTGTAGTCCACGGCCACCTCGTTCAGCACGAAGTCGGTCGTCACGTCGTCCGGCTGGTCGGTGGAGCTGGGCCCGCCGACCAGCGCGCCGAACAGGATGTGGCGGTCGGTGGCCGGGTCGCTCTGGCTGTTCGTCAGGGAGCCCTGCGCGTCACCGTGGTGCGGATGTGACGCGGCGGTCGCTGTCCCGCCCACCTCGGGCCCCACGCCGGGGGTGGTGCTCCCGAATCCCACGATGTAGGACCACTTCGCCGGGTTGTCGCCCATCAGGTAGTTCATCTGGCCCATGGCCCAGTTGCTGAACAGCACGCTGTCCGGATCGGCCGGGAAATTCCTCCGGTAGGCCAGGGCTTCCAGCTGGGCGGCGGTGTTGTAGCGGGCCGCGCCCCAGGTGGTGAGGTAGGAGAAACCGGCCGGGGTCGTCGCGATGAAGCTCGTGTCGCTGGAGTTGTCGTGCGGCACGTGCGACCAGTACTGGACCTGCCACTTGTTGAAGTAGTGGATGGCCGTCTGGGTCGCCGCCGGGACGTTCGCGTTCCCGCTCACGATCGGGTCGAGCACCGAGAACACGCCGCCCCAGCGGGCGTCCCAGCTCATCACCCAGATGTTCTGCCAGGTGGAGCCCGGGCTGGTGATGATGTTGCTCAGGTAGCCGTTGTAGGCGCCGCTGGAGTTGGTCGAGATGATGTCGTTGATGTAGCTGACGTTGCTGGTCGCCAGGTAGAGCCAGTCTGCCGCCCAGGCTTCCTCGCTCACGTAGCCGCCTGAATTGTAGAAGCCCCCGGAGTAGCCGAGGCCTGGATACTGCCGCGCGAACGCGTAGAGGGCCTCGGCGTACTTCAGGCACTGCGCCGAGTAGCCCGCGTTGCTGCTGGCGGTCAGCAGCGACTCCACCGCGAGCGCTGCGGCGGCGCTCGCGGTCTGATCCGCGGCGGGCGTCTCCGAGGTGGCGAACCAGGCCGGCCGCGGGTACAGCGCCGAGCTTTGCAACTCGGACGGGCCCCAGTAGTCATGGTCAACCGAGCCGTCGCCGACCTGGTAGCCGAACGCCACCACCTGGCCGGAGGAGTTCAGGAACGTCGAGCGCAGGAAGTAGTCGCTGAACCACTTCATCTCGTCGAGCCCGTGGTTCCAGGTACCGGTCGCCTGATAAGCCTGCGGGAACTCGTACAGGCCCCAGCCGAGCGTCGCCGCCGCGTAACTCTGCGGCAGGCCGAACTTGACGTGGTCGCCGGCGTCGTGGAAGCCGCCGGACAGGTTCACGCAGCCAGTGTTGTTCGGGTCCAGCACGGATTTGTTCGCCGCGATGAACGCGGCCGACATGTTCACCCCGTTCGGCACCGCGGCCGACTTCGGCACCAGCGGCACGCAGCCGTCACCCGGCTCGGAGTCGCCGCGCCAGCTCAGCGGCTGGTCGCCATTGGCCCTGGCCGGGCCGGACTTCTGGGCGTCGTAGAAATACAGCGACTCTTGTAAGGCGAGCGGCAAGCTGTAACCGGGGGTGTCCGGGAGCGCCTGCGCCAGGGCTGAAGCGGCCGGGGCCGCGCTGAGCACCGCCGCGGCGAGCACGCCGGCCGCCGAGCAGACGAGGACACGACGAGCTGGGTTCATCCGCATGGCAGCACTCCATGGGGCGGCGGGAGACCGGCGGCGGGGGAGACCGGCGGCACCGGCCCCGGCGGCCCCGGCGGGAGAGGTGAGCCGGGGCCGCGGGATCGGCGGCCACAACGTATCCAGCCCCTGGCACTCCCGGGAAGGCGCTGGCCGGCCCGGTCGGCTGCCAGCCCGTCGTCACCCGTCTGGCCTGCGGCGCCGTGCTGGGACCCGGTACGAGCGGTGGAAAATTTCAGCGTGATCGGCCGGGGTCGGATTACCAGGGAAGGGTGCCTTCGGCGTCGAAGTAGCCTCCTGTGGGGCTTTCCGGGCCCACCTGCGCCATGCGCACGATGATCTCGGCGCCTTGCGCGACGGTCTGGAGGCCGGTGTTCCCGTTCAGGTCGGTCTTGGTGAAGCCAGGCTCCACCGCGTTGATCCGCATGTTCGGGAACGCCTTCGCGTACTGCACGGTGATCATGTTGACCGCGGTCTTCGACGCCGGGTAGGCGACGCCCGGGTAGGCGTACGGCGGAGTGCCCGGGGTGGTGACCCGGGTGAGCGAGGCCAGACCGCTGCTGACGTTGACCACGACCGGGGCGGTGGAGCGCTGCAGCAGCGGGAGAAACGCGTGCAGGACGCGCACCGTGCCGAAGACGTTGGTCTCGAATGTCTGCCGCATCAAGTCGGCTGTCACGTCCGCGGCGCCGATCACGACGTTGCCCTCACCCATCTCTTCTTGGATGCCGGCGTTGTTGACCAGCACGTCCAGCCCTCCGTCGGCCTCGATGGCCTTCACCGCAGCCTCCACGGACGCGTCGTCGGTGACGTCGAGCTGGACTGCCCGTGCGCCTAGCTGCTCGGCGGCCCGGCGCCCGCGTTCGGCGTCCCGGCTTCCGATGTAGACGGTGTGGCCAGCGGCAATGAGCCGGCGGGCGGTCTCGAAGCCGAGACCCTTGTTTGCTCCAGTGATCAGCATTACTGTCATGTCTCAACGTTAGGATTTAGAGCATGCTCGAAGTCAAGCCGCAGCCAGTCTCCGGGCCCGCTCGCTCCGACCCCCAGGCGGGCCTGAGCATTGCCGAGGCCGCCCGCCGCACCGGGGTCAGCGTGCACACCCTGCGCTACTACGAACGCGCCGGCCTGGCCGTCACCACGGTCGACCGCACCGCCGGTGGCCGGCGGCGCTACCAGCAGCTGGACCTGGACTGGATCACGGTCTGCACCAGGCTGCGGGCGACCGGCATGCCCATCAAGACCATCCGGCGCTACGCCCAGCTCGTATCCGCCGGGCGCGGCAACGAGCAGGAACGACTCGCCCTCCTGGCGGCCCACCGCGCCGACGTGATGGCCAAGCTCGCCGAAATCCAGGAGAACCTCAAGCTCATCGACCACAAGATCGATGTTTACCGAGGCCGGCTCGCCGCAGGCGACGCCGACCAACTGTGGGCGCCCAACCGCCTAGCGGGTGCCCGCTGAGCAATCCCCTCCGTACATGCCATCCAGCGGCGGGCGCGGGGCTCAGGGCAGCAGGCGCTGCGCTCCGGTGTAGACGTTCATCGATGCGCCCCGCAGGAACCCGATCAGCGTCATGCCGGACTCCTCCGCGAGCTCCGCCGCCAGCGATGACGGGGCCGACACGGCGGCCAGCACCGGGATCCCAGCGACCAGGGCCTTCTGGGCGAGTTCGAACGACGCTCGCCCGCTGACCAGCAGGACGCATCCCGCCAGCGGCAGCCGCTGTTCGCGCAGGGCCCAGCCAACGATCTTGTCCACCGCGTTGTGCCTGCCCACGTCCTCGCGCACCGCGAGCAACGTGCCATCGGCGGTGAAGATGCCCGCCGCGTGCAGCCCCCCGGTCGTGGCGAACACGCGCTGTGCGTCCCGCAGCCGGTCCGGCAGCGAGGCGAGCATTCCGGGTGACACGCGCACCGGGTCGGCGGACACGTCGTAGCTGGCCCGGACGCGGATCGCGTCGATGCTGTCCTTACCGCAGACGCCGCACGCGCTGCTGGTGACGAAGTTCCGGCGCAGCCGGGCATCAGGCAGGGTGATGCCCGGGTCAAGCGTGACATCGGCCACGTTGTCGTCGCACATCTTGATCACTGTGACATCTGACGGCGACGCGATGACACCTTCGCTGGCGAGGAAACCCGCGGCCAGGTCGATGTCGTCGCCGGGGGTGCGCATGGTGACCGCCAGCGGCTCGCCGCCCACCCGGATCTCCAGCGGTTCCTCCACGGCGAGCAGGTCCGCACGGGCGTCCTCGCCCGGCCCGGCCGGGATCCGGACCCGCAGCACCCTGCGTCTAGCCGTCCTACCGGTCATGACCGCCTCCCGCCACGTCTCGCCGCTATGAGGCTACGTCGGCCGGCCGATCATAGGGGACCCGTGGCGGGGGAACGCGGTGCCGCGCGGGTGCTCATCCCCGGACCAGTTCCGGGCCCGCGGCGGGCTGCGGCGGGGCCGGCCAGGGATCCGCCAGGCCTGAGCCGGGCGGGGGAACGGCCCGGGATGGCCACCCGATGAGGGCAGTGGCGATCATCGCAGTAAAGAGCACCACGCCGCCGAGGGCGTAGGCATTTCCGAGAATCACTTCAGAGCCGTGCCAGTGATAAAGCTGGCCGTAGGGATGCTCGCCCGGCCCGTAGACCAGCGGTAGCAGCCCGCGGGGCACCATCGCGCCAGTGCCGGGGACGGCTACTGGCCAGTCGAAGAACAGCGCCGCCAGCGCGCAGGCCGCGGCCCAGCGGGCCCACCGCTGAACTCGCTCGGCGCGCACGGCAGCGTCGACGAACACCACCAGGACCGGAACCATCCATACCCAGTGGTGGTCCCAGCTGATCGGGGACACCAGCAGGGCGGTTACGGCGCAGAGCACCCAGCCGTGAACCGGCCTTCCCGACTGGTGCAGCACGGCCGCGCCGAGCACGCCGATCACCCCGACCAGGATCGCGATCCCCAGGGATGCGGGTGCGGCGGCGGCCACGCTGCCGGCCAGGCGGGTGAGCAGGCCACGCAGCGACTGATTGGCCAGCGACGCCACGCCGCCGGTCCGGCCGGCGCTCAGAAAGTATCCGGTCAGCCACCACTGCCGGGAGGCCCGGGGCAGCACCGAGAAGCCGATCACTACCGTGCCTGCCAGCGCGGCCGTGGCCAGGCCGGCTTCCCGGAACCTCTTGGTCAGGAGCAGGTACGGGATGAAGATGAGGGGCACCAGCTTGATTCCCGCCGCCAAGCCGATGCCTGCGCCCCGCCACCAGCGCCCCGAGGGCTGGCCCAGATCCCACACGACCAGGGCCATCAGGATCAGTTCGATCTGGCCCAGGTGCAGCGCGCGCTGCACCGGCTCGAACCAGAGCGCCACCGCGCTGCATGCGAGCACCGCGGCCAGCCGGCGGCGGCCATGCCAGCCGAGCTGGCGAAAAGTCATCGACACCGTCAGCACCAAGGCGGCGATGCTTGCGCCGGTCATCAGCCATTTCGCCACGACCCAGGGCATCAGGGGCATAACGCTGAACAAGACCGCGGCGAAGGGCGTGTAAGTGAAGCGGACCTGCGGCCCGAAGCGCCAGGAGTAGAGGGTTTCCGGAGAATGCCGCGCCAGCTCGCCGGCATGCCAGTAGACGCGGAAGTCGTACCAGTTCAGCGTCATATGCAGCGGGTGGGCCAACGTGCTCACGAGGTAGCACGTGACGGCGAGCGCACAGGCCAAGGTGGCGCCGATGACCAGCCAGGCGCTCTCCGGGTGGCTGATCCGCGGCACGAAGTCGCCTGAACTCGGCCTTCCCGAAAACACCTATATTCCTTTCCCGGAGAAAGTGTGCGCGCTCCAGGACACCGGTCCCGGGCAGGGGGAGCGCATACCCCTATTTCATAGGACGAACGGCCCGGCACTGGAGGTGCCCACGGGAAGGTAAAAATAGTCCCTAATAAGCAAAGATTTGGCAGGCCGCTACGTGCGGGCCCTTCATCTCCCGGCTCAACGAAACCGATCGCGTAGCACATTACTGTGTCCCGAAGCCGAGCCGGGACGGCCGCTTGAGAGTTGCGCCGTACGTAAGATTCTCATCGGACAGTGATGGTGGCGTCTGCGGCGGGCCTTAGCTCCCCGATGACCGGCGCGCCCGGGATTTCGCCCGCCACCAGCAGGCCGCCCGAGGTCTGTGCGTCGGCGAGGAGCAACAGGTCTTCCTCGGCCACGTGCCCGAAGTCGGCATGCGGCCTGACCCAGTCCAGGTTCCGCCTCGTCCCGCCCGGCACGTACCCGGCGTGCGCCGCGTCCCTGGCGCCCTCGATCAGCGGCACCGCCGACAGGTCGAGGAGGGCGGACACCCCGCTCGCCCTGGCCAGTTTGAATAGATGCCCGAGCAGTCCGAACCCGGTGACGTCGGTGGCGCAGCGCAGGCCGCCCGCGAGCGCGGCCCGGCTGGCCGGCGCGTTAAGGGTGGTCATGACCGCGATGGCTTGCTCGAAGACCTCGCCGGTGGCCTTGTGCCGTGAGTTGAGCATCCCCGACCCGATCGGCTTGGTGAGGCTCAACGGGAGCCCGGGCCGCCCTGCGTCGATGCGGAGCAGCGCGTCGGGATCCGCGAGTCCGGTCACCGCCATGCCGTACTTCGGCTCCGGGTCGTCGATGCTGTGGCCGCCCGCCACCATGCAGCCCGCTTCGTGGGCAGCGTCGAGGCCGCCGCGCAGCACTTCGCCCGCTAGTTCGGCCGAGAGCTTGGCGCGTGGCCAGCCCAGCAGGTTCAGCGCTATCAGCGGCTCGCCGCCGACCGCGTACACGTCGGACAGTGCGTTCGTCCCGGCGATCCGGCCGAATGTGTATGCGTCATCGACGACCGGGCCGAAGAAGTCCGCGGTGGCCACGACCGCCCGGTCGCCGTCGATCCGCACCACGGCCGCGTCGTCGCCGTGCTCAAGGCCGATGAGCAGATCGCCTCGTGCGCCGAAGGTCTGGCCGGGCCGGGCGTGCAGCCGGGAAACCACTTCTTCCAGTTCGCCGGGTGGGATCTTGCACGCGCAGCCCCCGCCGCTCGCGTACTGGGTCAGCCGGACGCCGGCGGTTATCGTCATGCCTTGGAATCTAGCGGGTCCCAACGGTTTCACTTCAGCCCGCGTTGGTTCAGTGTGGGAAGTCCAATCTGTGGTGATCCGGCGGTACGGATCCGGGCGGAGGTACGTATGACCACGGCAACACTCCAGCAGCGTGCGGAGATCGAGGCTGCCATCGAGGGCAGGACGCTCTGTGATCAGCTGCGGGACACCGCGGAGCGCTCAGGCGACGCGCCCGCCTTTTCCGCGGCGGACGATGCCGGCGCGCCCACCCTGACCTGGGCGCAGGCGAGAGAGCAGGTCGTGGCGCTGGCGGCCGGTTTCGTCACGCTGGGCCTGCAGCCTGGCGATCGGGTCGCCCTCATGATGCCGAACCGGACTGAGCACGTGCTGGCCGACTTCGCCGCGGTGCATGCCGGCGGCGTGCCCGTCACCTTCTACGCGACGCTCGCCGCGGACCAGGTCGGCTTCGTCGCCGACGACTGTGGCGCGCGGATCGCGGTGCTGGACGGCGCCGCCGAACTGGCCCGCTGGCAGCCCGTCCTGGGCCGGCTGCCAGCCCTGAACAAGATCATCGTCCGGGACAGCGCCGCCTGCCCGCCTGGTGATCTCTACATCTCGTGGGACGACTTCGCCGCCCTGGGCCGCGAGCGCTACGCCGCCGACTGGCATGCGGTGGCGGCGCGGCAGGACGCCATCAAGCCAGATGACCCGGTCACCCTGCTCTACACCTCGGGCACCACCGGAAACCCCAAGGGAGTGCTACTTACCCACCGCAATGTGCTGTACGAAATCCGCGCCGCCGAGATGATGGGCACCCTGGAGCCGCGCGTCCGGTGGGTGTCCTACCTGCCACTGGCCCACATCGCCGAGCGCATGTTCAGCTTCTACCTGCCAACCTCCACGGTCGGGCATGTGTACTTCTGCCCGGACACGGCGCGGCTCATCAACGCGGTCGGGGCGGTACGCCCGACCGCGTTCTTCGGCGTGCCGAGGGTCTGGGAGAAGGTGCAGGCCGGCATCCTGGCCCTGCTCGCCACGGAACAGGACCCGGGCAGGCGGGCCGCCACGGCGCAGGCGATGGATGTCGGGCGCAGGTACGTGCAGAGCTGCCAGTTCGGCCGGACCACGCCCGCGGAGCTGGAAAATGCATTCCACCAGGCCGACGAGCAGGTGCTGGCCCCGATCCGGTCCCTGCTCGGCCTCGGCGAGGCGGCCACGGTGTCGAGCGCCGCCGCGCCGCTGCCGCCCGACGTCGCGGATTTCTTCGCCGGTCTCGGCATGAAGATCCTCGATATCTACGGGATGACCGAGACTACGGGCGGGTTGACCAGCAATACGCCGTCGGAGTTCAAGGCCGGGACAGTCGGCCGCCCATTCCCGGGCATGGAAGTGCGAATCGCGGACGACGGGGAGATCCTGGCCCGCGGCCCGCTGCTCACCCCCGGCTACCTGAACCGGCCCGATCTGACCGCCGACCTGATCGACGATGAGGGCTGGCTGCACACCGGCGACATTGGCCGCCTCGATGAGGACGGCTTCCTGTCCGTTGTGGACCGCAAGAAGGAGCTCATCATCACTGCGGGCGGGGAGAACGTGCCACCGGCCGCGATCGAGAACCTGCTCGTCGCGCACCCCCTCGTGGGCCAGGCACTGGCCTTCGGTGACCGGCGGCCCTATGTGGTGGCCCTGCTGACGCTGGACGGCGACGTGGCTCCGGCCTGGGCGAAGGCCCGGGGCATCGAGGCAGGTTCGCTCGCGGAACTGGCCGAGAACCCCACCGTTCTCGCCGCGGTGGGGGAGGCGGTGGCGGCAGCCAACGAGCGGCTGGCCCGCGTGCAGCAGGTCAAGCGGTGGCGGCTGCTGCCCGTCGAGTGGACCGCGGAGAGCGAGGAACTCACGCCCACGCTGAAGCTCAAGCGCCGCATCGTGCACGCCAAGTACGCCGACGACATCGCCGCGCTCTACGCCGAATGATGGCCACGTCGGCGGCTCACCGCGTGGGCGCGGAGCCACCCGCCACGGGGTCCCGTGACGCGATTGGGATCAGCGGGATCTTTACGGTCACCGCCGTGCCGGCGCCCTCTTGGGACTCCACCGCCACGTCGCCGCCGTGGTGACTCACGATCGTTTGGATGATCGCGAGACCGAGGCCGGTGCCGGGGATGCCCTGTGCGGTCGCGTTGGAGGCCCGGAAAAACCTGGTGAAGAGGTTCTGCAGGTCGTGTTGGGGGATACCGATGCCGGTGTCACGCACGCTCACCACGGCCGCCCCCTCGTGGGCGCAGGCTGTCACGTCGATACGGCCACCTGGCGGGGTGTACTTGACCGCATTGGCGAGCAGGTTGACCATGACCTGGCTGAGCTGGCCAACGTCGCCGTCTACGGCCAGTTCGCCATCTGGCGGCCGGTAGGTGAGCGTGAGTTGTCCCACCGTGACCGACGGCCGCACCGAGTCCACAGCGTGGGCGATGATCTCGTCCATGTCCACGGGCCGCGTCACCTTGGCGAGCGCGTCCGATTCGAGCTTGGAGAGGGTGAACAAGTCTTCGATCAGCTGCCGCAGCCGCACGGAATTGCGGCCGATCGTGTCCAGCATCTTGCGCTGTTGCGGTGTTATTTCTCCGGCGTCCCCGTCATCAAGCATCTCGACGTAACCCTCTATGGTGGTCAGCGGGGACCGTAGCTCATGGGAGATCGTGGCGAAGAAGTCGGACTTGGCGCGGCTGAGTTCCTTGAGCTCTTCGACCAGCCGGTTCTCCTGTTCATACAGCCGCGCCTGGTTCAGCCCGCGGCCGAGATCGGCGGCGATTGACTCAACCATGTCCACCTCAGCGTGGCTCCACCGCTGACCGCTATGGAGCCGCTGGGCGATGATGACGCCGAGCATGTCGGCGCCGACGCCGAACGGGGTCATCAGCATGCCGATCACACCGGAGCGGCGGAGCGTCTCGAACACCTCTGACCCCAATGCATGCCTGAACTGCGGCTCTCGCCTCTCACTGCGCAGGTCATTCATGATCGCGCTGCGCTGGATCCGGAACAGCTCCTGCAGACGCTCGTAGGCCCAGGTGGTCACCCGGC
Organism: Streptosporangiaceae bacterium; assembly: GCA_033854735.1. Classification (GTDB taxonomy): domain Bacteria; phylum Actinomycetota; class Actinomycetes; order Streptosporangiales; family Streptosporangiaceae; genus JAWWPY01. The sequence goes on from JAWWPY010000349.1 coordinate 14,335, forward strand.
TGACCGGCTGGTCCGTGGGGAGCGCCCGGTCGCGCTCGTCGCCGACCCGGGAGCCCAGTTCCCCGTCCTGGATAAGGCGCAGGCTGACGATTTCGGCGTCCAGGTTCGCCTTCAGCGCGAGATAGGCCTCGCTGAGCACGTCATCGGCCACCAGGTGCTCCCGGATGCGCAACCCCGCCTCCCTGGCCTTCGCCCGGAGCCGGTTGCTCTCGTCCTGCCCGGCGCGCAGATGGTCGCTCTCGTCGGCTAGCTCGTTCACCGACTGCGCCACCGCACGTACCGCGGCCGCTCCGCCGACGGCGGCCCGGGCCGCGTGGTCGCCCTGGGCCAGCCTGCGCACCGTAGCCTCCAGGCTGCGCAGCGGGCGGGTGATCACGTACACCGTGCTCAGCGACGAGGCCAGCGCTACCAGTACTGCCACCGCTAGCCCGGCGGCGGCCCAGATCAGGCCCACGGCTGGGAGCCAGCCGACGGTGAGTCGCCTGATGCTGACTTCATGCCGCCCCCGAGCCGCCGACATCACGCTACGGAATCATTATACTACTAAACGATATTAACCCCGTTGCTGAGCACATGTAGTTCGACGATTTGCAGGAACCCGGCCGCCGTGCCCGGGGCTGGGCTTGTCATGTCCAGCCTGACCTGCGCGCTGTGGACCGGGTCGAATGTCAGTGTGGTCGGCTGGTTGGACGCCGTGGCCCAGTCGATGGCCAGGTTCTTCACCGGGGTGAAGTCATGGCCGTCCCAGAACGACACCGCGATCGAAGCGGGCCGGGCGAGGGTCGCGCTGATGGTGAAGGACGCCTGGACCGAATTGAATGCCTGCGGGGCGGGCCAGCCGACCGACACCCATTCGCTGGCATGCGACACGCTCACCGCGTGCAGGTTGGCGGTGCCCGACTTGTTGTAGTAGTTCGACCATCCGGTCGTCAGGTCGCCGTCCAGCATGGCCGCGGGAACCGTTGTGGGCGTGCCCGAGAAACTGGCATCGGCGGTCGGCGCCGACGTGGCTGCGGCGCTGGCCAGCGGGACCGCCGGGGCGGCAGGCGCCGCCCGCCTGACCGCGGACCCGTCGCTGGCCACTGAGGTGATCCTGGCGCTGGCCGGGGCCAGCCCGGGCGAGGTCGCGGTGACTTTGATGGATCCGGCCCGGTCGGTGGACTTAACGATCACCAGAGCCCGGCCGTTGAAGGCGGGGACGGAGGACGCCTGGTAGCTCTGCGCGTTCTCCTGCTGGCCGTTGTCCACCCCGGCCAGGGTGCCCGGCCCGGTGACGCCGAACCGGATGAGGTTGCTGGCGTCCGGCACCAGCACGCCGCTGTGGTCCACTACCCCGACGGACAGGAACGACAGTGACTTCCCGTCGGCGGTAATGACCCGCTTGCCCGGGGTGACGGTGATGGCCCGCGGCGACCCGGCGGTGCTGAGCTCGTCCCGGGCAACCACGCGCCCGCCGGCCGTCGCGACCGCGGTAAGACGGCCCGGCTGGAAAGGCACGCTCCAGGTGAGGTGGAGCTTGCCGGTGCTCCCGTTGGGGCTCGTATAGCTGCCGGACGGGTAGTTGTAGTCGTCCCCGGTGGGCTCGGTCGTCTCCAGGTACTTGCGCCCGAAGGTGGTGACTTTCTGGTCGAACGATTTAACGCCGAGCGATTTCCCGTTGAGGAACAGTTCCACGGTGGCGACGTTGGCGTAAACCCAGACGGCGACATCCTGGCCGGGTGCGTAGTCCGTCCAGTTCATTGGCACGATGTGCACCATCGGAGCGGCCGTCCACTGGCTTTTGAACAGGTGGTAGAAATCCTTCGGGAACCCTGCGGTGTCGATCGCGCCGAAGAAGGATGCCTTGACCGGGAAGACGTCGTAGGGCGTCGGCTCGCCGATGTAGTCCTGGCCGGACCAGAGGAACCCGCCCGCCCAGAATTCGCGGTCGCGGTCCTTCTTCAGCTCGTACTCCCCGCTCATCGTCCAGGACGCCAGGTTGTTGTCGTAGGACGAGGTGGCCCTCTTGCCGGGCGTATAGTTCTCGCCGGTATTGAGCAGTTGGGGGTCCTGGTACACGCCGCGGGTGGACTCCTCTGACGACGTCTCGGAGCAGAAGAAGAACTTGCCCGGGTACTGCGCGTGCAGCCCGTCCATGGACGTGGCCGTGTTGTAGTTGACGCCGAGCCCGTCAAGCTGCAGCAGGATCTGATCCTGCGGCGACCCCGCGCGGGGCACGCTGCGGTACTTATCCGAGCCCATGACCACGGGACGGGTGGTGTCGATCGACCTGATATCGGCGATCAGTTTCTGGGCGATCCCCGGGCCGCGGGAAGATCCGGTGTCGGGGGTCTCGTTGCCGATAGACCACAGCACCACCGCGGGCGAGTTCTTGGACGCGTTGACCATCTCCTTGATGTCGGAGTCGCTCCACGCGTCGAAGTAGAGGTGGTAGTCGAAGGCCACCTTCCCGGTGTGCCAGCAGTCGAATGCCTCGACCATCATCAGGATGCCCAGCCGCTCGCAGACCTGAACTAGTTCGGGGGCGGGCGGGTTGTGCGCGGTGCGCAGCGCGTTGGCGCCCATGCTCTTCATGAGTTCCATTTGCTGCACCATCGCGTCATAGCGCACCGCCGAGCCCACCGCGCCTTCCGTCGCGTGCAAGTCGACGCCATAGATCTTCATGGGCTTGCCGTTGAGCGAGAATCCGGCGGCCGGGTCGAAGGTGTAGTACCTGAGGCCGAACTCCGTTGTGGTGCTGTCCACCATGGCGCCGCCGACGGAGAGGCTGGTCTCCAGCTGGTACAGGCTGGGGCTGTCGGTGGACCAGAGCTCCGGCTTGGCGACGTCAACGGTGACCACCGTGCGCTGGGTCTGCGCCGCGGGCACACTCACCGACGACTGGCCGTGCGCGACAACCTTCCCGGCGGGATTCGTGACCGTTACGGCCACTTCCACGGCGGCCGCCGTGGCGCCGTCATTGGCGACGTCCGTCTGGACCTGAACCGCCGCGTGCCCCGACGCGATCGCGGCCTCCAGGCCGGGCGTCGTGACGAAGGTGCCGTGCCGCGCCAGATGGACCTGGTTCGTGGCGACCAGGTAGACGTTGCGGAAGATGCCGCTGCCGGAGTACCACCTGCTGCTGGGCAGCTGGTTCGTCGCCTGGACGGCGAGCACGTTCGGGGTGACCCCGTCGGCGTGCACCTGGCCGGTGATGTCGTAGCTGAAGCCCGTGTACGCGTACGGGTGGTTACCGAGCAGCTTCCCGTTGAGGTAGACGTTCGAGTTCATGTACACGCCGTCGAACTCGATCGAGATCTGCTGGCCCGCCAGCGACGACGGAAGGGTGAAGTGCTTGCGGTACCAGGCGAGGCCGCCCTGCAGGAACCCGGTGCCGCTGCTCGTGCTCGCCGTCTGGGCGGGGGTGAGCTCGATGCTCCAGTCGTGCGGCACGTCGAGTGGCCGCCAGCCCGAATCGTCAAAAGCGGGATCCTGGGCGTTCGAGTAGGCCCCGGTGGGGTCGGTGATCCCCTCAGGGTTGACGAGGACGAACTTCCAGTCCTGGCCGAAGTCGGTGGATCTGCTTCCGCTGGCCCGTGCGGTCACCCGGGCCTGGGCGCTGGCCGGGCTGCCGCCCATCCCGAGGACGGGTGCGAGCGCCGCCGCGCCTAGGCCAGCCGCGGCTCCGCGCAGCACCTGCCGCCGCGATGGCCCGCCAGCCTCGGCTGCAGTCGGCGCTGGCCCAGAGATATCCGACTTAATGGTGCGATTGCGGTCCATAGCTCCCCGATCATTGAGGTTGCGAGAACCGCCCGCCAACCTACATCCAACAGGTTCGTGCACGACTCGCGACAAGACTGAACAGTTCCTGACACATATTCCCGCCCCGCCACGGAATGTCAAGCCCGGTCCCGGGTCGCCCGCAGAAGTCCGAGGTCGGCTCGCAGAAACCCCCGGGGCCGCCCTCCTCGGCCCCGGAGGTCACCCGCCGTGGCTCTAGGCCCGCGTGGCGCTGGCCTCTTCGGCAGCCGGGCCGGCCGCCACCGGCTCAGCGGCGGCCGAGCGGCCAGCGCTTGCGTCATAGACGACCGGGTCGGCGGCCTCGTCACCAGCGGCTGGCTCATCGACGGTCGCGTGACCAGTGGTGGCTGTGTCATGAACGGCTGCGTCACGAACGGCTGCGTCACGAACGGGAAGGGCTTCGGTCTCGTCGGCCCGGCGGGCCGCGGCATGCCGGGCGTCACGGCTCTCCGCGAGCCGGGCGTCCCGGACGGCCACGACCGACAGGCGGCCAATGACGAGCGCCGCGAAGAATGCTATGACCACGCCCAGCCCGGTGAAGAAGCCGATCTGCTCGGCGGTCCGGGCCACCGTGCCGCCGACCGGGGATCCGATGGCGGACACGCCACCCTTGGTCCAGAGCGCGCTCAGGGTGTTCCCCGCCACGAACCACACGCCGGCCAGCGCGGCGAGCCATGCGCCGAACATGGCGACCGGGCGGAGGCTGCTGACAAGGACGATGAGACCGCCGATGAGGGCGGCGGCACCCGGCGCGATCTCCAGCCAGATCCGGCCCGAGGTGAAGGACCAGGCGGTGTCCGGCGTGAAGGCGTAGTGGAAGTACGGGCCGACGAGGGGGATCAGCGCACCCCACGCGCCGAGCAGGATGAGCAGCACACCGCTGAGGGCACCGCGGCTCCGGGGGACTCGCAGTATCCCGGCCATTTGGATCACTCCCTATGAGGATGGAGGATAGGAGCCTGTGGCGCTCCTGCTACCCGGGGATGCGACGGTTAAGCACGAACCAGCGGTCGGTCAGGGGATTCCTCTGATCGATGACTTGGCCAGGTAAGGTCACGCACGTGGACGCACGCCGCCTTGTGCCGCGTACCGACGCGGTGCTGGCCGACCCGCGGCTGACCGCGGCGGCGGACCGGCTGGGCCGGACGCAGGTGAAGGCTGCGGTAGCCCGGGCCCAGCAGCAGGCCAGGGCGGGTCACATCAGCCCGGAGGCGGTGGCCGATACCGCCGTGGCGTCGCTGCCCGCCCGATCCGCGTCGCTGCACCCGGTGATCAATGCGACCGGCGTGCTGCTGCATACCAACCTCGGCCGGGCGCCGCTGTCGGAGGCCGCCATCCAGGCGGTGACGGCCGCCGCTGGCTGGACCGACCTCGAATTCGACCTCGTCTCGGGAACGCGCGGGCGACGGGGGAGAGGCGCCCTCGCGGCCCTGGCCGATGCCGTCCCGGCCGCGCAAGCCGTGCACGTGGTGAACAACAATGCCGCCGCCCTGGTGCTCACGGCGACCGCTCTGGCGGCCGGGCGCGAGATCGTGGTCAGCCGCGGCGAGCTGATCGAGATCGGCGATGGGTTTCGCCTTCCCGAACTGCTGGAATCGACCGGTGCCCGGATTCGCGAGGTCGGTACCACCAACCGGACGACCGTGGCCGATTACGCGGCCGCGGTCGGCCCGGATACGGGGTTCCTGCTCAAGGTGCACCCGTCAAACTTCCGGGTCGAAGGCTTCACGGCCCAGGCCAGCGTCGCCGAATTGGCCGGCCTCGGGGCGCCAGTGGTGGGGGATATCGGCTCAGGGCTACTGGCCGCGCACCCGCTGCTGCCCGATGAGCCGGATGCCGACTCCTGGCTCCGCGCGGGTGCCGGTCTCGTCACCGCGAGCGGCGACAAGCTCCTCGGCGGCCCCCAGGCAGGCCTGGTGCTCGGCCACGGCGACCTGGTCGCGCGGCTCGCCCGGCATCCCCTCGCCCGGGCCCTGCGGGTCGGGAAGATGACCATGGCGGCCCTCGAGGCCACCCTCACGGGCCCGCAGGTGCCGGTCGCGGCCGCGCTGAGCGCGGACGGGGCGTTCCTCGACCGCCGTGCCCAGCAGGTCTCGGCCACACTGGCCAGCGCCGGAGTCGACGCCCGGCCGGTGCCGAGCCAGGCCGTCGTCGGGGGAGGCGGAGCGCCCGGGGTAACCCTGCCGAGCGCGGCGGTCAGCCTGCCGGAACGGCTGGCCGTCCCGTTGCGCAGCAGCGCTGCCGTGCACAACGGAGCGCACCCCGCCGTCATCGGCCGGATCGAGGGTGGCCGGTTGCTGCTCGACCTCCGGGCGGTCGCACCGGGGGACGACGAGGCGCTGGCGAGCGCGGTGATCGCGGCCGCCTCGATCACTGCCGTGCAGCCCACGGTCGAGCCCGGTGCCGCGGCGGCCGAAAGCCAGCGAGCGGCTGACTAGGAATGCAGGTCATCGCCACCGCTGGGCACGTGGATCATGGGAAATCGACCCTGGTGCGGGCGCTGACCGGGATGGAGCCCGATCGCTGGGCGGAGGAACGTCGCCGCGGGCTCACCATCGACCTGGGCTTCGCCTGGCTGACCCTGCCCTCCGGCGACCAGGTGGCATTCGTCGACGTGCCCGGACACGAGCGTTTCGTGCCGAACATGCTGGCCGGTGTCGGTCCTGTGCCGGCCGTGCTGCTGACCGTGGCCGCCGACGGTGGATGGATGCCGCAGTCGGCGGAGCACCTCGCCGCGCTGGATGCGCTCGGCATCCGCCATGGCGTGCTCGCGGTGACCCGCTGCGACCTGGCCGACCCGGGCCCGGCGCGGCGCGAGGCACTAGCCAGGATCAGCACGACAAGCCTCGGCCAGGTGGAGGCCGTCGCGGTGAGCGCGGTGACCGGGGAGGGTTTGCCTGAGCTGCTCGACGCCCTGGGCAGGCTCGCCGCGAGTCTCCCCGTACCCGACCCGGCCGCGCCTGTCCGGCTCTGGGTGGACCGTTCGTTCAGTATCAAGGGGAGCGGCACGGTCGTCACCGGAACGCTGCCCGCCGGCACCGTGCGCCGGGGCCAGGAGTTGCTGGTCACCCCGGCCATGGAGGCTGTGCGCGTCCGCGGGATCGAGTCCCTGAAGGAGCCCGCAGACCAGATCAGCGGGGTCGCCCGGGTGGCACTCAATCTTCGCGGGGCGGACCGGGGCACTCTGTCGCGGGGCGTGGCACTGGTCACCGCGGGGCAGTGGACGCTGACCTCCGAGGTCGACGTGCGGCTGCCCGACTACCCGGCCGGGCCGCGGCCGCGGCCGCCGCGAGCGCTGACCTTGCACATCGGCTCCGCACACAGCACCGCGCGGGTGCGCATGCTCGGCGGCCCGATCGCCCGGCTCGCACTGCATGACGCGCTCCCGTTGCACGTCGGCGACCGTGTGCTGTTGCGCGATCCCGGGGACGCCGGCGGGGCCCGGCCCGCCCCGGATCCGGCTGACCAGGCCCGGACGACCCAGGCCCGGCTAGCCCGGAATGCGTGGCCCGCGCTGGTCGGGGCGACCGTGCTTGACGTGACCCCGCCCCCGTTTTCCCGGCGTGGCGCCGCCGCCTCGGCCGCCGCCGAACTGGCGGCGTGGGCGGACCGGCCGGCCGCCGCCGACCTGCTCCGCCGCCACGGCCTCCTGCGGGCCGGCGCCTTGCAGGCCATGGGGATTGCCGATCATCCGGCGCCGGTCACCGGCGATTGGCTGGCCGATCCCGCGCACTGGGCGGCACTGCGCCGCCGCCTGGCCGAGGCGGTTACCAGCCACGCCCAGTACCAGCCGCTCGCTCCCGGCCTGCCGCTCGAGGCCGCCCGGGCCGCGCTCGGCGTCCCGGACCGCCGCATTGTCGAGGCGCTGGCCGGACCCCCGCTCGCGATCCTGGACGGCTCCATCCGCCCGGCCGCCGCGGCCGCGGACCGCGCGCTGCCGGAAAAGGTCCTGGCGGCGGTCCGCGCACTCAGGCAAGACCTCGCGGCCCAGCCGTTCCTGGCCCCCGACGCCACGCGCCTGCGTGATCTTGGCCTTGACCCCAGGGCACTCGCGGCAGCGGAACGAGCCGGGCTGCTGCTGCGCCTCAGCGAGCAGATCGTGCTCGCGCCGGGTGCCGACGCCCAGGCCGCCACGCTGCTCGCCGGGCTGCCGGCTCCGTTCAGCGCGGCGCAGGCCAGGGAGGTGCTGGGGACCACCAGGCGAGTGGCGATCCCGCTGCTTCAGTACCTGGACCGGACTGGAGTGACTGAGCGGCTGACCGACGACCGGCGCAGGCTCAGCGGCCGCTGAACCGGCGGGCAGCGAACCGGTCGCCGCTCCACGCACGCACCTCGGCCGGCGGTGTGTCCTCCGCGATCCAGCGGGCGATCGCCTGAGCTGTTACCGGGGCGAGCAGGATGCCGGTGCGGTAGTGCCCGGAGGTGAGCCAGGCATTGTCCAGGCCGGGGATCCGGTCGATGACCGGGTGCCCGTCGGGGTGGCGCGGCCGGAAGCAGCACCACTGGTAGGCGGCGCGCAGGCCGCGCAGCGTGGGCAGGGAGGTGTACAGACCCTCCAGGATGCTGTCGATCACTTCCGGCCGGACCTGAGGGCTCTCGTCACCGACATCGAAGGTCCCGCCGACCAGGAGCCGTCCGTCCTCCAGCTGGGTGGCCACCGGCGCCACGGTGCCCGGCAGCCGCAGCGGGGCTGGCTCAGTGACCAGCAGATGGCCCTTGACCACTTCGGACGGCACCTTCAGATCCAGCCCGTCCAGCAGGGGCGGCAACCCGGTGGCGAAGACAACCGAGCCAGGATGCACTTCACCGGCGGTGGTGGCCACCGACACGACGCGGCCGGCCCGAGTGGTGACCGCGGTGGCGGCAACGCCGGTGGCGACGGCGGGCAGGGCAGCGGCCATCCGGGCCACGGCCCGCAGCGGGTTGACGCGAGCCTGCTGCCGGACCAGGGCCCCGGCCATCGGCTGGGCCAGACCCGGGACGAGTTCCGCCATCTCGTCAGGGTCGAGCCACTCGATGGCAGGCGGCTGATGAGGGGCGAAGCCCGCGGGATCGGGCGACAGGCCGATCCAATCGAGGTGAACCAGGCCGACCCCACCTGGCCAGGTCTCCTGCAGCTGGCCCCACCGGGCCAGGCTCGCCCGCGCCAGGTCCACGAAGGGCGCGGGATCGCTCCACTCATGGATCTCCGGGGTGAGCAGGCCAGCGGCCCCGCCGGTGGCTCCCGAGCCGAGATGGCCGGCCTCGATAAGCAGCACCGTTCCGAGGCCAGCCTCATGGCAGGCGGCAGCGGTGGCGACGCCCAGGATCCCTCCACCCACGATGAGCACATCCGGGCGCTGCTCCGGCAGTTCGCCTCCGCTGCGCGCGAGTTCCGCGCGCTCCCCGGCTGTGAGTTGGTGACGCCAGATCGCTGTGTCAACGGCCATGCACCCATTGTCTGCGACTGCGGCCACAGCCAGGACGGCAACTGGTCAGGCCACGGTCTGGCCCTGGTCAGTGCCGGCACGGTTCCGGCGCACCGGGGCCCGGCTCAGCGGCCGTGGCGGCGACAACCGCGGGCCGGGCGTTCAGCGGGACATCGTTGCTTATAAATTGGACAAACGTCCGGCACGTAAGCTGGGTGAGATCAGAGGCCCATTGGCTCGTCACGTCGGGGAGGTGTCCGTGCTCGCTGACTCCTACGGGCGGGTCGCAACGGACCTCCGGCTGTCCCTGACCGACCGGTGCAACCTGCGCTGCAGCTACTGCATGCCGCCGGAGGGCCTGGAGTGGCTGCCGAACCCGTCGTTGCTGACTGACGACGAGGTGGTCCGGCTGGCCCGGATCGGCGTGCAGCATCTCGGCATCACCGAGATCCGGTACACCGGCGGTGAGCCGCTGCTCCGCCGCGGCCTGGCGGACATCGTCGCGCGCACCGCCGCGCTGCGGCCCCGCCCTGAGATCTCGCTGACCACCAACGGGATCGGGCTGGCCCGGGTGGCCAACGCGCTGCGCAGCGCGGGGCTGGACAGGATCAACGTGTCGCTGGATACGTTGCGGCCGGAGACATTCCGCAAACTGGCCCGGCGGGACAGGCTCGAAGATGTGCTGGCGGGCCTGGCCGCCGCGGCCTCCGCAGGCCTGGTCCCGGTCAAGGTGAACGCGGTCCTCATGCGCGGGATCAATGACGACGAGACGGTCACGCTGCTCCGGTTCTGCGTGGAGCGCGGGTATCAGCTGCGTTTCATCGAGCAGATGCCGCTCGACGCCCAGCACGGCTGGCGCCGCGCCGACATGGTGACGGCAGAGGAGATCCTGGACGCCCTGGCCGCGGAGTTCTCGCTGACGCCCGACGACCCCGGCGCCCGGGGCTCGGCGCCAGCCGAGGCCTTCCTGGTGAATGGGGGGCCCGCCCGGGTCGGCGTGATCGGCTCGGTGACCCGCCCGTTCTGTGGCACCTGTGACCGGGTCCGGCTGACCGCCGACGGGCAGATCCGGAACTGCCTCTTCGCCCGCGAGGAGAGCAACCTGCGTGACCCGATGCGATCGGGGGCAGGCGACGACGAGCTGGCGGAGATCTGGCTGAAGGCGGTCGCGGTCAAGCTGCCCGGTCATGGCATCAACGACCCGGGGTTCTTGCAGCCGGCCAGGCCCATGTCCGCGATCGGCGGCTGAACGGGAGGCGCGGTCCCTGAGCGAGCCAGGCCTGGGCGCCCGCCCTTCTGTCCCGTCGGACTCTGTCATGCCGGGGTCTGTCATGCCGGGGTCGCCCGCTGTCTTCGATGCCGTAGTCCTGGCCGGTGGACGTGCCTCGCGGCTCGGGGGGGTCGACAAGCCAGGGCTGCGCGTGGGCACCCGTACGCTGCTCGATTCGGTGGTGTCGGCCGCCAGCGCGGCCGGAGCCCGGCGGATCGTGGTGGTCGGGCCAGACCGTCCGCAGCTCCCCGGCCGGCCCGTGTTCGTCCGCGAAGAGCCGCCCGGGTCGGGCCCCGTGCCCGCGCTGCGGCGCGGCCTGGCCGAGGTGTCCGCGCCGACGGTCCTGGTGCTCGCCGCTGACCTGCCGTTCCTCCGTGCCCGCCATCTGCGCGCGCTGCTCGCCGCCCGACGGGGGCTCACATCCGGGGTGATCATGGTCGATGACACGGGCCGTCCGCAGTGGCTGGCAAGTTGCTGGCGGACGGCCGGGCTCAGCGCGGCGATACAGGCCTACGGGCAGAACTCGCTGCACGGGCTGCTGCTCCCGCTGGAACCGGCTGCCCTCGACCCGGCCCAGATCGGCTACGATCTGGCCGCAACTGAGCCACCGCCCTGGCTTGATTGCGACACCGCCGAAGACCTGGCTCGCGCTCGCACCTGGCCGGCTGACGCACCGCCAGAGACAGACGAGCCACAGGCACAGCAGCAACGGGAGGCGCGCCGGTGAGCACGCTCGAACGCTGGGCCGAGGCGGCCTGCGCCGAACTCGGCCTCGACCCGGCGCTGGCCGACACCGAGGCAGTGCTCGACCTGGCCCGCGATGTGGCCCACGGCGTGGCCAGGCCCGCGGCGCCGCTGACCGCCTACCTGCTGGGGGTGGCCGTGGGTGGTGGCCAGCCGATGGCCGACGCAGCGGCGCGTCTGCGGGAACTGGCTGGAGCGTGGGCCGCTTCACCCCACGAAGAAGGCGAAGCAAAGAGTGGTTAACGGCTAATCAGTATCCACAGCTTGGGGCGAGGCTGGATACTGCGGGAGCGTGAACGTGCCCTACTTCTCGCAATGGGAGTCCCCGGAACTCGCCGCCGAGTTCATCGACGGCTCCCGGCGGGCCGCTGATGATCCGCGGTGGGCCGACTCGGGCGCGAGCACACCGGAAGAGTACGAGTTCTGGTCGCACAAGGTATGCGGCCTGGCCTGCCTGAAGATGATCATGGCTTGGCGGGGGGTGCCGGTACCGCCCATGATGCGGCTGGTCGCCGGTGCCCTGGCGGTGGGCGCCTACCAGCCCGACGGCGACCGCGTCCGCGGCCTGATCTACCGGCCGTTCGTGGACTGGGTCGCCCGGGATTACGGCATCGGCGCCGAGGTCGCGGCCGACCTGCCGATGGACTCGCTGATCGCGCACACCGTCGCGGGCCGGCCCGTGATGGCGTCCGTGCATTCGTGGATCCGCTGGCCCGAGCGGACACCGCCGGAGCGCGGCGGTCATCTCGTGCTTGTGACCGGTGTCGCCGACGGCCTGCTCCGGCTGCACAATCCATCCGGCCTTCCCGGGGCCAGCCAGCGCAACGCCTTGGTCCCGGTGCACGACTTCGCCAGGTTCGCGGCCGGCCGCGGCATCCTGATCAACTCGTAGCAGATCGAGCCCGGGCAGCGAATCATCCACCGTCTTGATGCGTGGCCAAGGCCATTGGCATTGGTGCCCGACGGCGCGTGGTCCCTACCGTGGAAGAGTCCGGTATCGACTGCGAGGGGTGAGCACATGGCACTGGCCAGCGCACCATCGATCGCCATGCCGAGTCGGGGCAGCCGGTGCCCGGCCAGCTTGGTGGCAGCGATCCGTCAGGCCGTCCGGGAGCGCGACGACTGGCAGCGGACAGCGCAGCAGGTCGCGGCCGGGCTGCGGCGGAACCTGCCGGGCCCGCAGCTTCTCACGCCGGACGAGCGCACCGGCGATCCGGCTGGCTACCGGTCTCACCTGCTGTACGCCGAAGCGGACGGGTCATTCTCCATCGTGGCCATGGTCTGGCTGCCCGGGCAGGTCACACCCATTCACGACCACGTCACCTGGTGCGTGTCCGGCGTGTTGCAGGGCGCCGAAGACGAGGAGATCTTCGCGTTGCGCCGTGGCGGCACGACCCTGGCGGAAGTGGCCAGGAACGTCAGCGGCACCGGCGATGTGAGCGGGTTCGCCCCACCCGGTGACATTCACCGGGTGCGCAACATCGGCGACGATGTGGCGATCTCGATGCACGTCTACGGTGCCGACATCTCGCGGCTCGGCTCCAGCGTCCGCCGGATCTACGACCTGCCGCTCAGCTAGCCCCTCAGCCCGCACGGCTAGCCGACAGAGCTCGCCTGCCAGCGCCGGCTGTCCAGCGGATCTCTATCACCGCCGGCGGCCTGCTTCCCTGCCTGCAGGTGCCTGGCCTTGAGTCCTGCCGCCCAGACCCGCCTGTTGCTATTCGATCCATAACGATATATCGTTGAGCTAACGAAGAAGGGCTAGGGCTTACGTGGACTACCGAAACCCACACCCAGTCAGCTTCGCGGAGGAGCAAGAGAGATGCATGAAGGAGATGCCTGGGATCACCCAGGAGACGAAGAAGAAGGCGAGCGGCGGCACCACCGGGGTGGCCATGGCCACGGACTGCGCCGTCGCACGGTGCCGGTGCCATTCGGTGACGGGCCTGGATATCCTGGCGGCCCCGGCTTCGGCCGCGGATTCGCGGACTTCGGGCCGTGGATGGGCGGCCCGAGGCCCAGGCGCGGCCCGCGAGTGCGGCGCGGCAACGTCCGGGCGGCAGCCATCGCGCTGCTGACCGAGGAGCCGATGAACGGCTACCAGATCATCCAGGAGATAGGCGAGCGCAGCGGGGGAGTCTGGCGGCCCAGCCCCGGATCCGTCTACCCGGCGCTGCAGCAGATGGAAGACGAGGGCCTGATCCGGGCCGAGACCGGCGAGGGCGGCCGCCGGGCCTACGCCCTCACTGACGAGGGACGCACCTATGCGGCGGCCCACCAGGAGGAACTCCGCGCGCCATGGGATGTGGTGGCCGGTTCGGTCAGTTCTGATGCCAGAGAACTGCGCAGGCTGTTCGGCCAGGTGATGGCGGCTGCCGTTCAGGTGGCCCAGGCCGGCAGCCCGTCTCAGATCGAGCAGGCGCACCGGATCCTGGCCGATACCCGCCGCCGGTTGTACGGGATTCTGGCCGCCGACGACGCCGACGACGCAACGTCGGGCGACGTGCGCGCGGAGGAGCCCGACGGGGGTCAGGACTAGGCTCGGTGCGGATCGTGGCGGAAGGCGGAAGGCGGGTGGCAGTGGCGGCGGATACCGGCCCAGCCGTTGGCGCGGCCGCAGATTCCGGGAACGGACGCGAGGCCCGGCTGGCCATCAAGGTCTCCGGCCTGACCAAGAGCTACGGGGAGATCGAGGCGGTCCGTGGGATCGACTTCGAGGTTCCGGCGGGGGAGACGTTCGGCTTCCTCGGCCCTAACGGGGCCGGGAAGTCGACCACGATCAAGATCCTCTGCACCCTGGCCAAGCCGACCTCAGGCGACGCCTGGGTGGCCGGCCGCAACGTCAGGACCGAGCGGGACGCGGTCCGCCGCAATATCGGCCTGGTCTTCCAGGACACCACGCTCGATAACTACCTGACCGGCGCGCAGAACCTGCGTTTCCACGCCGAGTTGTACGGCGTGCCCGCGGCGGCGGTAGCACCACGGATGCGGCAGGTGCTGGAGATGGTGGACCTCTGGGACCGCCGCGACAGCCTGGTGATGACGTATTCCGGCGGAATGCAGCGCCGACTGGAGATCGCGCGGGGCCTGCTGCACGCGCCGCATGTGCTGTTTCTCGACGAGCCGACGGTTGGCCTCGACCCGCAGACGCGCTCGTCGATCTGGGAGTACATCAACGACCTGAAGACGCGTGAGGACATCACGATCTTTCTCACCACGCACTATATGGACGAGGCCGAGCATTGCGACCGGATCGCGATTATCGATCACGGCCAGATCGTGGCGATAGATACCCCGGAAGCCCTCAAGGCCAGTGTCGGCAAGGACCGGGTGCAGATCCACACCGAGAACGACGCGGCGGCCATCGGTGAACTGGCCACTGCCTTCGGTATCGAGGCCGGAGTGCACGAGGGCGCCGTCACCTTCTCGGTGACCTCTGGGGAGCAGTTCGTGCCCCAGCTGTTCGCGCGGCTGACCGTGCCGATCCGCACGGTCAGCGTGTCGCGCCCGTCACTCGACGATGTGTTCATGTCATACACCGGGACCACCATTCGCGACGCGGAGGCAACGGGCAGTGATGCTATGCGCCAGATGGCGGCCCGCTTCCGGGGAAGGCGATGACAATGGCGCCTCAGACCGGGACGGCTGAGACACCAACGGCTGGGGCTGCTGCTCTGGCTGAGGCTGGCGTGCTGGCCGGGCAGATCAGGGTCTCAGTTCCCGAGCGCAGCCTGCGCTCGGATCTGCGGGCCACGAGCATCGTGTGGCGCCGTGAGCTCATCCGGTTCCGCCGGGACCGGCTACGGGCCGTCACCGCGCTCATCCAGCCGGTGCTGTTCCTGTTCATCCTCGGCACCGGGTTGTCATCGCTGGCCAAGGGCGGCATGCCGCCAGGTGTCAATTTCAAGACTTTCATCTACCCGGGTGTGGTCGCGATGTCGGTACTGTTCACCGCCATCTTCTCGGCCGCGTCCATCGTGTGGGACCGGGAGTTCGGGTTCCTGCGCGAGATGCTGGTCGCGCCGGTGAGCCGGTCGGCCATCGTGATCGGCAAGTGCCTGGGCGGCGCGACCATCGCGACGTTCCAGGGCATCCTGATGCTGGTCCTGGCCGGGCTCGCGGATGTGCCGTACAACCCGGTGCTGCTGATCACGCTGGTGGGGGAGTTGCTGCTGCTGGCATTCACCCTGACCGCGTTCGGCGTGATGATGGCCGCGCGGATCACCCAGTTCCAGGCGTTCATTGCGCTGACCCAGATGCTGGTGATGCCGCTGTTCTTCCTGTCCGGCGCGCTCTACCCGCTGACCGGGCTGCCAGGCTGGCTCAGCGTGCTGACCCGCATCGACCCGCTCACGTATGTGGTGGGCCCGATGCGCCACGCGGTGGTCGCCCACCTGAACATCAGCCCGCTGGCCCAGCATGCGCTGTCACCGGGCGTCACCTGGGACGGCTGGGTGGTCCCGATCTGGCTGTCGCTGGGGATCGTCGCCGCCATGGGCCTGGCCATGATGAGCATCGCCATCGCCGCTTTCAGCAAGACCGAGTGACCCCGCCAGACCTGGCCATGCCGCTAGCGAAAACTACGTCCGCAGCCAATGAAGACTTCCCCCGACGCGAGGCCAACCCACCCCGCCGCCAGCGAAGTGAGGGTGACGTTCGCGGGGGGTCCGGGGGGTCGTCCCCCCCGGGAAAGTACTGCGAGCCATGGCGAAGCTGATCAAAGATCAGCGAAGTGAGGGCGACGTTCGCGGGGGGTCCGGGGGGTCGTCCCCCCCGGGAAAGTACTGCGAGCCATGGCGAAGCTGATC
>JAWWPY010000350.1:0-3967 GCA_033854735.1 Streptosporangiaceae bacterium
TCCTCGATGCGGTGGCCACGATCCTCGTGCCCGCCGCCGAGCGGTCGGACGCGCTGGTGCTCGCCGCCCTCGAAGGGGCTCGCAGCGATGACCGCCTTGTCCCGCTCGCCCAGCAGTTGAGCGCCCAGCGCGCCGTGACGGCCGGCTGGATCGTCGACGGCCTCACCGAGAAGACACCTCTGCGTGCCGACCTCGACCGCTCCGAGGCCATCGACATCGTGTGGCTGCTAATGGACCCGGCCGTCTTTGACCGCGTCACCACAGCACGCAGCTGGCCGCCTGACCGTTTCGGCCGCTTCTTCGCCGACGGACTGCTCCGGCTGCTCACGGAGCCGGTCCCAGCCGGGCAAGCTGAGGAGGATCAGCGCGCCGGGTTGCCACGTCCCCCGGCG
The DNA here is from genome assembly GCA_033854735.1 of Streptosporangiaceae bacterium. Lineage (GTDB taxonomy): Bacteria > Actinomycetota > Actinomycetes > Streptosporangiales > Streptosporangiaceae > JAWWPY01. The sequence continues at coordinate 393 of JAWWPY010000350.1, forward strand.
CCATCCGCGCCCCGCAGCAGCAGCGGCCGGTCGACCTCCCGCCGCGCCCGACCAGGGGACCACGGGACGTAGATGCCGACATCCGCACCTCATCGCGGCATGTGCGGGCGGTCCTGATAGACCGCAGCGATGCATAACGGCCCAACGAGGGCGTTCTACTCAGAACGGTTGATTATTTTCGCACGCGGCCGCACTTGGGCCTTGAGTTAGTCGAAGGCGCGTCTTCGATTGGCCTCCGTTTGGAGAACGGCGGCGGCGTACTGAATGCCGATGCGCCGGGGATGGTGGTCGCTGCGGACTCGTCCTACGACCTGCGTCCAGCTTCGGGCTCATGGTCTTGCTACCTGCGCTTGACGCCTTCGTATCTAACCGTTAGGTTAAGCCTAACCGTTAGATGGATGGAGCTTGCATGCAGCAGGAAGTTGTCCTGGCGCTGTTGGCCAAGGAGCCCTCGCAGGGCTATCAATTGCGCGCTCGGCTCGAGGAAGCCCTCGGTTCCCTGGGCGAAGGGCTGAATGCCGGGCACATCTACGTCACTCTCGGCCGTCTGGAGAAGACGGGCATGGTGGCCCTCGATGAGCCACCCGGGGGTCGCACTCAGCGGGCCGAACGGAAGGTGTACTACTTGACCCCGGCCGGTCAGGAGCGGGTCTTCCAGTGGCTGTCGGAGGTGAGCTGGCCGAGGCCCGACCTGGCAGAGTTCCACCTCAAGCTCGTTGCTGCCACCCAGGCGGGGCTGGCTGACCCGGTCAGCATCATCGACACCCAGCGACGCGAGCTGCTGCGGCGGCTGCGAGACGCACAGCGGGCTGCCATGGGGGAGCCGGACCACTCCAATGCGGCCTTGTTGCTGGAGGGAGTCGTGTTGCGGCTCCAGGCGGACCTTCGCTGGCTGGAGGCATGCGAGCGGAGCTGGGCCCGTCGAAGGGATGGGTCATGACATCGACGCGGCCGGTGCTGCGGGCCTCGGGTCTTTGCAAGACGTTCGGCTCGGGGGCGGCACTCGTTCGTGCCGTTGACGGCGTTGACCTCGATGTCGCCCCTGGTGAGACGGTGGCCATCATGGGCCCGAGCGGGTGCGGCAAGTCCACCCTGTTGCATCTCCTCGGAGGCCTCGAGCGGCCGTCAGCTGGAGAAATCGACCTCGCAGGGGACCGTGTCAATGGCATCAGTGAGCGTGCGCTCGCCCATCTTCGCCGCACGGCGATTGGCTTCGTCTTCCAGGGCTTCTATCTCATGGATGAGCTGACAGCCATCGAGAACGTGGAGCTGCCGGGACTGCTGGCGGGGCGTTCACCGAAAGCCGCCCGGACGCGGGCGAGGCAACTGCTGGAACAGGTAGGACTCGCAGACCGGACCGGATTCCTGCCTTCGGCCCTCTCGGGCGGCCAGCGCCAACGGGTCGCCATCGCACGGGCACTCATCAACCAGCCAACGATCGTGTTGGCTGATGAGCCGACCGGCAACCTCGACAGTTCGGCCACCGTCGGGGTGCTCCGGCTCTTCGAGTCGCTTCACGAATCCGGCCAGACCCTGGTCATCGTCACTCACGAGCAGCGCGTCGCCGCCACCGCTGATCGCCTGATTTCCATGCGTGACGGCGCATTCGTTGACGAGACGAGAATGACGGGCGGCAGCAGGGGCGACCTCGGGAAGCTCATCGGGCTGGGGGGCGAATGAAAGGCCAGGTCGTGCTCATCTCGCGGCTCGCTGCCCGGGACCTCCGACGCCGCCCGGTTGAGGCCCTGATGGTGTTCTTGGTCATCGCGGCGGCTGCGACCACCCTGACGGTGGCGTTCGCCCTGAGCGGGGTGACCAACAAGCCGTACCAGCAGACCCGGCTGGCCACAGCCGGCCCGGATGTCGTCGCTATCGAGGGTTTCGGCGGCCCCGGGCCAGCTCAGCCGGTGAGTTCCGCGCAACTGGCGGCGGCCGTCGCCTCGCTGACCAAGGCACCCGGTGTGACCGCCCACAGCGGGCCGTACCCAGCGGCCTATAGCGCCGTCCGGTTCCGGGGGCACACGGTGGACGTGGTGGCCGAAGGGCGAGACCAGGCGCCGGCCCCAGTGGACCAGCCGAAGGTGACCCAAGGGAGCTGGATCCGCCCGGGCGCGGTGGTGATCGAGCGCGGCTTCGCCGATGCGCTTGGCGTTCACGTCGGCGACAACATCCGTGTCGGCGGCCGGTCGTTCCGGGTGGCCGGGATCGCCGTGACAGCCGCCATCCCGCCCTACCCCAGCAGCCTCTGCCACATCGCCTGCCCCTTCGCGGCAATCGGCCGCTCCCTTCAAAGAGGTCAGGGAGTCCCGAACATGGGCCTCGTGTGGCTCACCCGCTCGGCCGTGGCAGGTCTCGCCGGGTCGGGCGCCCCTCTCGCCTACCTCCTCAACCTGAAGCTGGCGGACCCCGCACAGGCTCCGGCCTTCATGGCCCAGCACCCGGGCACTTTTACCTGGCAAAGCATCCAGAGCGCGATCAACGCCCTGATCGGGATCGAGCAGGTGGCCCTGGGAGTCGGGGGATGGCTGCTCGGCCTCCTCGCCCTCGCCGGTCTCGGCGTCCTCGCCGGCCGGCGGATGACCGAGCAGTCGAAGCGAGTAGGCCTGCTCAAAGCCGTTGGTGCCACCCCGGCAACGGTCGCGGTCGTGCTCCTCGTGGAGCAGCTCACGCTGGCCGTGGGTGCCGCCGCGGCCGGTCTGCTTGCAGGATGGTTGATCACACCCCTGCTCACAGGCACAGGGGCCGGCCTGGTCGGTGCGCCCGGTGCGCCGTCGATCAGCGTGCCGGCCGTCATCATCATCGCAGTGATTGCCCTGGCGGTCGCCGCTATCTCATCACTCGTTCCCGCCATCCGGGCCGCACGCACCAGCACCGTCTCCGCTCTCGCGGACGCACCACGCGTCCCTTCCCGCAGACCACTGGTCATCGCCGTTTCCGCGCGCCTGCCCGTGCCACTTCTCCTGGCCTTGCGTCAGCTCTCACGCCGGCCGCGACGCGCTGTCCTCAACACCGCCAGCATCACCACCACCGTCACGGGCATCGTTGCCATCCTCGCCAGCCATGCCCATACCCCAATCGCCAACCTCACCATCAGCAACCTGAAACTTGACCGCTTCAACGAGCTGACGGTCATCATCACCGTGATGCTGGTCATCCTTGCCGCTGTGAACACGACCTTCATCGGCTGGGCGACCGCTGCCGACGGCAGGTTCTCCTCCGCCTTGGAACGAGCGCTCGGAGCAACGGCCGGACAAGTGACCGCTGGTCTCTCGATGGCAGCGCTGCTCCCTGCCCTGCCCGGCGCCATCATCGGGATACCACTGGGCATAGCGGTGTACCACCTCCTCGCTTCAGGTACTCCCCTGGCCGTGCCCCCCGCATGGCAGCTCGCTGGGGTCTTCCTGGCAACCCTGCTTGCGGTCACCGTTCTGACCGCCATCCCATCCCGGCTAGGTGCGCGGCGGTCTCCAGCACAGGTTCTGCAAACCGAGTAGCTCACGCTGGTCAAGCCTCTTCCCGCACCAGTCCGCGATCACGACCACATCGCAGTCGGGCATGAATGTGGGTGTCGCCCC
>JAWWPY010000351.1:0-51905 GCA_033854735.1 Streptosporangiaceae bacterium
CCCACCCCGTTCTCCCACACCAGGCGCGCCACCCGGCCTGCAGCCACTGCGCCCACGGCCGGCGGTATCGCCACCGGCAGCCTGGAACGCCTCGCACTCACCCTCCAGCAGCCGCGGCATAGTCGCATACCCCAAGGTCGACGACCAGCCTGAAATCGTCATGCTCGACGAGGTAGCCACTGCAGGCCTGGCCTGCTTCCGGCCACGCACCACACGCCCCAAGAACCGTGAGCCGCATCACCAAGATCCTAACCAGCCTGCTCGTTTAAGACCGGCGTTTGCCTAATGTCCGCATGCCCCAGGTGCGCTTCCCCTCATTTACTAATCGGTGGGCGAAATCTCGGTGACTTCGATCTCCCGGACCCCGATCTGGGCAACGAACTCGGCCGCCCGCCTGATGATCGACCGGGCTGCCTCGGCCGCAGCCGGGGAGTCGCTGGCCTCGCATTCGATCGTGATGACGGCCTCGTCCAGCATGTCCCACAGGACGGCCGGTGATCTCAGGTCGCTGGTGCGGTGAGCGGCGGCGATCGCGGCCTGGAAGTTCGAGCGGTGGTCGTTGGTAAGGCTGGGATAGAGCCCGGCTGTCATGCGGGCGGTGACCTCGAACTTGCGCAGCCGCCTGCCCGGGGCCTTCGGCGGCGGGCCGCCCGCTGCCAGCACGGGCTCGATCGTCTCGGCGAGCCAGACCGGCCCGGTGGCTAGCTCAGCGTCGGGGGCCGGCAGCTTGTGGCGCTCGCGCCACTTGCCGACCAGGCCCGGGTCCTCGCCCAGTGCGCGGGCGATCTCCGCGATCCCGTAGGCCTTCACAGTGGTCCACCTCATCCATTCTGTCGTCTACGCCGACAGGTTAGCAGCTAACCTGTCGGCACACCAGACAGATTCTAGGAGCTGCGCGTTGCCGGTGTTCGCCGCCTACCGCGTGGCCGCCATGCCTGTTTCGCGAGGCTGTGCGCCCGGGCCGCCGCTGTGGCTCGTTGCCGGGGCTTTCGTCCGGCATGCTGTCCTTGGTACCAGCCGGGCAAGCTGTGGAGGGCCTGTTGTCCGCCGTCATCCTGAACATCGTGGTGGGCCTGATGACGAGTCTCATCAGCGGCGGGTCGGTATGGGCATGGGGCCGCGCCCGGGTCACCCGGCGGCAGCGGGAACGGGCCAGGTTCTTCGGGCTATCACCTGGTGACACCGGCCGTATTGTCGCACCGCAGGCCTTCGGGGCGCCGCGGACGATCTCGAAGCACGACGTGTTCAGTATCGTCGAGCTCGCGAAGCTGATGCGCGACCTGAGGGCGGACCTGGATGTTGTCGGCTCTGGTGAGGGCGCCTACGGCGTAGGGGACCTCACCGAGTTCTGCGTGGGCGGCCCGACCGCGAATGCCCGCATGCAGTCGCATCTGGCCCGCTTCCTGCCTGGCGTATCGATCCGTTCCTTCGCCCCTGATTCGCCGAAATCAGCCGCGATCGTCACGGCCGGTCAGGAGTTCCTCCGGGAACGGGACTCCCGCGAATACGTTCTGGTCGCCAAAGTGAGGCCGCCCGAGGGTGGGCAGCCGCTGTTCCTCATCTGTGGCCAGACCAGCATCACCAACCGCGCGGCCGCCTCTTATCTCCGAGACAATTACCGCAGGATCTCATCGGCGCATGGAGCCGGGGAGAACTGGTGCGTCGTCTTGCGCGTGGTAGCTCCTTCGGTCTATGGCCATCAGATGACCGAACTAGCCGTGGACGTGAGCGCAAGCGCCTTCTCAGCCCCCACCGCAGCCGTCGGCCCGGTGTAACGGAATCTGAGCGACGCGAGATGATCGACCTTAACCGTGGCTGGCCGACTGAGCGGCTGGACCTTGAGCCGCTTACCGTGGCCCACGCGGCCGAACTAGCGCCCCTGCTGGATGACATCGCATTGCATCACTTCACCGGCGGCGCGCCGTTGAGCGCGGCGGCTCTGGCCGCCCGCTACGCACGCCTGACGGAGCGCCGCTCCCCCGGCGGTGACCAGCTCTGGGGCAACTGGGCGGTTCGCCTGCGCGGCACCGGTACCGCAGTGGGCACGGTTCAGGCGACGCTGCCAGCAGACGGCCCCGCGGCCGGATTCGCTGAGGTCGCCTGGGTGATCGCACGACCCGCGCAGGGCCGTGGTTATGCGAAGGAAGCTGCCCGCAGCCTCGTGGCCGTCCTGCAGGAGGCCGGGTGGACCGTGGCCGCCCATATCCATCCCGGGCACCTGGCCTCCGAGCGGGTCGCCCACGCGGCCGGGCTGGCCCGTACCGGCGAGGTCCGTGACGGCGAGATCCGCTGGCTCAGCCCACCCGCGGCACCGGCGTCCTAACCTGATCACAGCGACCCGTCTACGACACCGGGACGGGTGGACGCGGGAGCCCTTCACCTGCGAGAGCCGCCAGCACGTCTCGATCTGGGAGAAGCAGTAGTCTCGCCGGGTGCGGTCAGCAGAAGAACTTCGGCAGCGGTGGCTGGACTCCATTCCGCTGATCATGAAGCGGGCGGGCATGTATGCGCGCGATGGCCGGGAGATGGAGACCGTCGCCGGGCAGTTGCTGCGGGACCTGTGTTTCCTTGATGAGCGGGACGGCGATTATGAGCAGGCCCGGGAACGGCTGCGCGGGTACGGCCAGCTCGGGGTGCACGGGCCGTTCACGTCGATGTTCGGCTCCGCGGGGTGCTGCCGGGCCGAGGTCGCCTCGGTGTACGCGGAGCTGTTTCACGGGCTCGGGTACCTGCCAGTAGCCCGCCTGATCGGCCCGGGGACCTGGCGGGAGCTGACGGCCGGGCTGCGGAGCCGGTTCGAGGGCCGCGATGTGCGGCGCAGCGAGGCCGAGGCGTTCCTGGGGCCGGCCAGCCTGGTCGTGGAAGAGCGGGTCCTGTGCTACGCCGCCGAGGAGGCTGCCGCCGGGTGGATCTTCATCGACTGCTGGGCCGAGCGGACCCAGGTCTACCAGCCTGGCCGGGGCAGCTATGAGACCGCGGCCGACGCTGACCCGCTGATCCGTTCCGTCCGGGCGTCCGCCGACGAGTTCGAAGCCGGGCTGATCCTCACCATGTACGGAAAGGTGCTCCGGTGGGGATCAGGCTGGTGGGTCCACCACCCTGATCCGCACGCGTCACCGCAGTCCCAGGCGATCGCCGGCCAGCTCCGCCAGATCCACGCCGCAGACCCCTCCCGGTCTCTCTCCTGGCCACCACCCGACGACCATGACCGCTCCTGAGTCCGGCGACGGACGGTCAGGTGAGGGTGGATGCCTCGACGAGGATATGGGCGAAGGCGGGGTTGAAGCCATTGGTGTTGGAGTGGCTCTTGAGAAGCGGCTTCTGGGTGCCGAAGACCGGCAGGCGGAGAGTCTGCCAGAGCATGCGGAGCGTGCGCTGGCCAGCGTCCGTCACCGCCGTCTCGCAGCCGAGGAGGCGAACGGCGGTGATCTGCAGGCGCGGCAGCAGGCGAGCCTCGGCCAGCGCGCGGAAGAAGCGCGCCACCCCCGGGTCGAGCATGTCGATCGACGTGCCGCCGAGGCGCAGCAAATGATGGTCGCGGGTCGAGTGGCCGATCAGGTCGAGCGTCGCGGGCGATGCGGCGTCGGCCACGCGACGTTCGAGAACGTCACGGAGCTCGGCGAGCGAGGCCGCGTGCTGCAGATGCACGCAGCGCACGGCCCGTCCGCAGAAGAAAGCCTCGGCGCAGTCAGGCGAGGCAACGTTGAGCGGCATCACCGGGGCGGCCATGGCGGCTAGTCACCAGCAAAGGGCGGGAACTTCGGGCCTATTGCGGCGAGCAGCGCGGTCGTGGCGGGGAGGGCGCTGGTGTTGAGCAGCGCCGCGACGCGCGGGCGGCGCGGCTGGCCGGCGACGCTGGCCGGGGCCGGGATCTCGGCAGCGGGCGCGGCCGGATCGAGGTCGTTGTTCATTGTGTCTCCTTGGTTGTTCATTGTGTCTCCTTGGGTTGTGTTCAGAACTGGTCCGGGAGCTGGCCGCTGATCAGGAAGAGCGCGCCGCGTTTTGGCCCATTCCCGGTGCCGATCGCCGTCAGGCTGTCGGGCCCCGCGTCGCACTGCTCCGACGATGCGAGATCGATCCACATCATCACCGGGCGCGCGTGCGGCTGCTGCGATTTGCCCGGCGGGTAGACGGCTACGTTCGCGAGCGAGCCTTGCTCCTGGAAGATCTCGGCGTAGTGCCCGGCGTAGCGTTTCCCGGCGCGCGGATCATCCAGATGGGGCCAGTAGACGGCCGTGGCGCACTCGTACGGCTGCCCCTCCATCCCCGCGGGCGGGCATGCCGGGCGCAGCGCGGCGGGTAGCGACGCCACGAAGCCGCGTTCGAGGTAGACCGCTCCGGCGAGCCGCAGCTCCGGCCAGCGCGGCCCGAGGGTCGTACCGTTCACGGTGCCGTTGGGTCCGGTGAAGCAGTCGTCGACCTGCACGGCATCCCAGGTGATCTCCTTGGCGGCAGCGGCCGATGGAGTCCGCGCGAGATCGACGGTGATGAGCCGCTGCGGGTCGAAGCCGTGATCAACCGGCTCCTCGGCCCAGAACCCGCAGCACGTCTCGCCGTCGATCCGCCCGGCAAACGCTGGCGTCCCGAAAAACACGCAACGCATCACGACCATCCTTTACGTGTCGGCGACGGGTCCGGAAGCGAAAACGCCTGTCGGGTTGACACTGTCGCGGAGGCCCCAGACTTCGCGCAGTCCCGTTCGATCCTGGCGTTGCTGCACTGTGGCAGCCAGCGCTGGAACGGAGCTGAAACGGCACTGAAACCGCGCGACCTGCGGGTGGCCTCGTGCGTGGCGGGGCCCCTGGGCGGATGCTGCCGGGCCGGCCCGGGTGCCGTATCTCGGTGATGGGGACAAAGGTCGTTGAAGTAAAAGTGAATGTCTGGGTGAACCGGCTGCGGCTCAGGTTCGTGGTGATTTAGGGGTGTTTTTCCGGCCGAGAAGGGGGCTCTCATGCACGTGCGGCTTCTCGGGCCGGTTGATGTCGTGGTGGATGGCGGGGCGCGGCCGGTGCACGGTGTGCGGCGTAGAGCGGTGCTGGCGGCTTTGGCGCTCCATGGTGGCGAGGTCGTCTCCACCAGCCGTCTGGCCGGTGCCGTGTGGGGGGAGACCGCGCCGCCGACCGCGGTGAACACCCTTCAAAGTCATGTGTCATACCTGCGCAATGTGCTCGGAAGCAAGGCCGCGATCCTCGCCCGCCCGCCCGGCTACGTCCTGGATCTCGGCGGTGATCACACCGACGTGCAGCTCGCTGAGCGGCTGTTGAGGCAAGGGACGCAGTCGGCTGATCCGGTGCACGGAGCTCAGCACCTACAAGCCGCGCTAGCGCTGTGGCGCGGGCGGCCGATGGCAGACCTGGCTGGCTCGGCCTGGTTAGAGGAGCAGGCGGAGCGGCTGGATCTGTTCCGCGTTCAGATCAAGCGGGCCCTGTTCGGGGCGAGGCTGGCGGCTGGGGAACACGTGCAGCTCATACCGGATCTGGACCGGATGGCCGCCGGTCACCCGCTGGATGAGCACATCCACGCACAACTCATGCTGGCCCTGTACCGCAGCGGCCGGCAGGCTGATGCGCTGGCCGTGTACCACCGCCTGCGGCACACGCTTGATGAGGAACTGGGGATCGACCCAGGCAAGGCGCTACGCGACCTGGAAACGGCCATCCTCCGGCAGGATCCTGAACTCGACGCACCCACCCCGGCGGCCGCTTCCCACCTCAGCTCGCCGGCGGCCGCGTCCCACACCGGCTCGCCGGCGGCCGCGTCCCACACCGGCTCGCCGGCGGCCGCTTCGCCAGAGATGCCGATTCCGGCGCAGTTGCTGGCGGCAGTGCCCGCCTTCGCCGGCCGTGACGCCGAACTGGCCCGTCTCAACGCTGTCCTGCCCGCGGTGGCCGAGGCCGGCTTGCCCGCGCCCGCCGTTGTCATCGTGGCGGTCTCGGGCACTGCCGGGGTGGGCAAGACCGCCCTGGCCGTGCACTGGGCGCACCAGGTCGCAGACCGCTTCCCGGACGGGCAGTTGCATGTCAACCTGCGCGGTTTCGATCCGGGCGGGCCGGCGCTGGAGCCGGGCGAGGCGGTGGGCAGATTCCTGGACGCGTTCGGGGTCCCGGTGGCGCGGATCCCCGCGGGCCTGCCCGCCCAGGCGGCCCTCTATCGCAGCCTGCTCGCCGGTAAGCGGGTACTGGTCCTACTCGACAACGCGCGAGACGTCGCGCAGGTTCGCCCGCTGCTGCCCGGCTCGCCCGGGTGCCTGGCCATCGTGACCAGCCGCAACCACCTCACCGGCCTGGTGGCCACGGAAGGCGCATATCCGCTGACCCTGGATCTGCCCACCGCCGCCGAGGCCCGCGACCTACTCGCCTGCCGCCTCGGGGCGGCCCGGATCGCCAGCGACCCGGATGCGGTCGACGACCTCATCGCCGGCTGTGCCAGGCTGCCCCTGGCACTGACCATCGCCGCCGCCCACGCCGCCACCAACCCCAGCTTCCCCCTCGCCGTTTTCGCAACCGAACTCAGCGAAGCCACCCGCGCGCTCGACCCCTTCCACGGTGGTGATCTGGCCACCGACGTCAGAGCCGTGTTCTCCTGGTCGTACCGCGCCTTGAGCACCGACGCGGCGTGGCTGTTCCGGCTGCTGGGATTGCACCCAGGCCCGGATATCGCCATCGCCGCCGCAGCCAGCCTCGCCGCGATCCCACCGGAACGGGCCCGCGCGCTGCTGGCCGAACTGACCGGCGCGCACCTGCTCTCCGAACCCGTCCCCGGCCGATACGCCTTCCACGACCTGCTCCGCGCCTACGCCACCGAACAGGCCCACACCCACGACAGCCGCGACAGCCGTGAGGCGGCAACGCGCCGTGTCCTCGACCACTACCTGCACACTGCCCATAGCGCGGCCATGCTGATGGAACCGTACCTCGATCCGATCGCCCTGGTCCCGCCGCGGACCGGGGTCATCGTTGGCGAGCCCGCCACTGCCGACGACGCGGTGTGCTGGTTCACGGCGGAACACGCCACGCTGCTGGTCGCCGTCCAGCTGGCGGCCAACGCCGGTCGTGGTACCCACGCCTGGCAGCTCGCGTGGACCCTGAGCACCTTCCTGCTGCGGCGCGGGCTGTGGAATGACCAGGCTATGGCGTGCAAGACCGGCTTGGACGCCGCCCGCCGCACCGGTGACATAGCCGGGGAAGCCCACTCCCTGCACCGCCTCGCGCTCGGCTACGCCAGGTCAGGCCGCATCCGCGACGCCTACCCTCTGTTCCGGCGCGCCCTCCGGCAATTCGGGACGATCGGCGACCACGTCAGCCAGGCGTACGTGCACGTCAACCTCGGGTGGCTGGCGGAGCGGCAGCACCCCGCCGATGCGCTCAGCCACGCCCTGCGAGCCCAAGATCTGTACCGTGCGGCAGATCACCGGGCCGGGCAGGCCATGGTCCTCAACGAGATCGGCTACAGCCACGCCCTGCTCGGCCACTACCAGCAAGCCCTCACCTATTGCCAGCGGGCGCTGGCCGCCATCCAGGAGCTGGGCGCACGCAGCTGGGAGGAAGCCACCTGGGACAGCCTCGGCTACATCCACCACCAGCTGGGCGACCACCAGCAAGCGATCACGTGCTACCAGCGGTCCCTTGACCTCTGCCGGGAGCGCGCCAATCGTTACAACGAAGCCGGGACGCTCGACCGTCTCGGCGACGTCCACCACAGCGCGGGCGAGCTTGCCGCCGCGGGCCGGGTCTGGACCCATGCCCTGCGCATATTCGATGAGATCGACCATCCCGACGGCGACCAGGTCCGCGCCAAACTCCACGCCTCGTCCATGGCCGTCACGGCTGTGCTGTGACCCGAGTGGGTTCCGGGCTTGAGCGATCTGTAACCGGGAGGGCTCCGTCGTCGCGCCCCGGGACATAGCGAGCGTCACCCAGGTGGCCTGCACCTAAGAGGCTCGGGCGGTTTCGGTATCAGCGCCGTTCCAGCCCTGTTCCAGGGCCGGCTGTCACGGTGCGGCAGATGACGGTAGCGGGGTCCGGAGGGCGTTCAGTGCCGGGTGCGCCGCTGGCCTGTCCCCACACCAGCACATCCACAGTCAGCGAGACGATTCGCCGCCTCTGCAGGAAAGGATCACGATGAGGAACCTCCGTACGGCCCGCCGATGGGCGAGGTATGCGGGTGCGGCCGCCGCGGCGGCCGCCACCGTGCTCGCCGGGTCGTTGACCAGCGGCGCGGGCGCGCAAGCAGCCACCGGGCCAGTCAATCCGTACGCGCCTGCGTACCAGCACCCCTACCGCCACGGCGCCGTTCCGACCCGCTCGGCGAAGGCCAGGATGGACACCTTCCAGGCGCAGCACCCGGTCGCGCAGGCGTCCGCGCAGAACCTGCGCTACGGGGGAGGTGTCGACGGCATCGGGGTGACCACTGGCCCCCCGAAGGTCTACCTGGTCTTCTGGGGCTCAGGCTGGGGTACATCCAGCATCAACGGCAGCGGCGATCTCGACTTCTCCAACGACTTCTACGCCGGCGCCAATCACCTGCAGGAAATGTACAAGGGCCTGGGCACCAGCCACGAGCTGTGGTCCGCCGTCATGACCCAGTACTGCGAGGCAACCGCCGGGGCAACCAATTGCCAGGACTCCGGTGGCCCGCACGTCGGCTACCCGCTGGGCGGCGCGCTGGCCGGGGTCTGGTACGACAACACCTCGATCGCGACGACCACGACCGGGCACCAGATCGGGGCGGAGGCGGTGAACGCCGCGGGCCACTTCGGCAACACCACCGCGGCCGCCAACCGCAACGCGCAATACGTCATCTTCTCACCGCACAATTACCACCCCGACGGCTTCCCCAGTACCGGGTTCTGCGCGTGGCACGACTGGAACGGCGACAGCACGCTCTCTGGCGGCGGCGCGGTGTCCTCCTCGTACGGCGACATCGCGTTCACCAACCTGCCGTACGTGCGGGACGCGGGCACCGACTGCGGGCAGAACTACGTCAACCCGGGCAGCCCGGGCAACCTGGACGGGTTCTCCATCGTCGCGGGTCACGAGTACGCCGAGACCATCACCGACCAGAACCCGCCAGGCGGCTGGACGCAGGCAGGCAACGGCTCCAACAGCCCGGAGAACGGGGACAAGTGCGCGTGGATCGGGACCAGCCCGAGCGTGCCGGGTGGCGCGGGCAACGTCGTGCTGAGCACGGGTTCCTTCGCTGAGCAGGGCACCTGGTCAAACGAATTCAACGCCAACTCCGGTGGCTGCGTGATCTCGCGGCCGCTCGTCACCGTGACGAATCCGGGTGCCCAAGCCAGTCAAGTAGGCCTGATCAGCGCCACGACGTACTTCTTCGCCTTTGGCGGGTACCCGTCCTACACCCTGGCGGCATCGGGTCTGCCGCCGGGCCTGTCGATCGACCCCTCCTCGGGCGCCGTGTCCGGCGTGCCGACCCAGATCGGCAACTTCGCCGTGATCGTGAGCGCGACAGATTCACAGGGCTTCTCCGGCAGCACCAGCCTCACCTGGTCCATCATCCCGCGCCAAGGCACCGTGCCGAACGTGGTGGGTCTCAAGCTCGGCCCGGCGCAATCGGCTCTGCGGGCGGCCGGCTTCGCCTCCGGCCAGATCACTTTCGTCAACGACTCCACCTGCGAATCCGTCGGGAAGGTGACACATCAGTCCCCGCCTGGTGGCACCGTGGAGTCCCAGGGCTCGCTGATAAGTCTCACCGTGGGGCAGATGCCGCCGCCACCCTTCCAGGGCCAATAAGGATCACGGTATAGCGGCCCGGCGGCCCGGTGCATCTCGCGCCGGGCCGCCGGTCTCGCCCTGCACCTGGTCATGCCGGGAAGCGGTAAACCATGGCTGGGCCGCATGGCGGCTCCTAATGCGGGGCCGGCGTGTTAGTAATTAACCTGAATTCATATCAGTCACCCAAGCTAACCGGTGACAGGGGTACATCTCCCTTATACAGGCAGTCACATAGACGTTGAATTGCGACCGGCCCGGAATGCCTGCCTATACGACAATCGGGCTCGCCGGGGCAGCGTGCGCGTGGTAGTGTTAGTTAGCTGCCCCGGACCCGGCGATTGATGGAATTCGCTTTACTGCGAATGCCGCCAAGATATTCCGGAGCATTTCATGCCGAGATTCAGCAAAAGCGCCTTCGCTCCATTTTCTGCCGCTATCGGCACTTCCGGTAACCGGAATTCGAGCGTGCCCGGCTGCCGGATTGTGAGGGAGGGTTCGTGCCCAACGTAAATGTCAGCATCCGTAATGTCGGCGGTCAGGCAGTCGTGGTTTTGCGCGGGGAGCTTGACCTGGCCGTGACCCCGGGTGCCGCATCTCATCTGATCGCTGCTGTGGCGGCCTGCGGGCCCTTCGTCATCGTGGACCTGGCGGGCCTGGAGTCTCTTGGCTACGGCGGTCTGGGGGTGCTGGTGCGGGTGCTGAAATGGACGCGGGACGGTGGTGGTGAGCTGTCCCTGGCCGCACCGCAGCACCAGGTACACCGGGTTCTGGACGTCACAGGCCTGATTGACGTCTTCCCGGTGTTTCCCAGCGTGGAACAAGCCGTGAGCAGTGCACGACGGGCCCGGCCCCGGCCGGCGGCGGCGTTGCGGCCCTCCCGTGCCGCCACAGCGACGAGGCGTGGCGGGCGGCAGCCGGCGTGCTGCGCTGCCTGTCGTCCGCCAGCATGGCGAGTGCCCGGGCACCGGACCTGCCGGCCGCGGCGCATAGGGCGTGACGCCTGCCGTCAATGGCGCCCGGGGACAAGGGCACTCTGAGCAGCCGCGGGTGGCCGGTCGGGTGGCGTGAACTACGCTGCGACCGTGTCAGTCACGAGTTACGAGACGATGGGATGGCTCCGGACTGCGGTCGGCATCGCGCTCATTGTGGCGCCGGGAGCACCGATGCGGCTGTCGGGCCAGCGGGAGCCATCCGGTGCCGATCTGCTGCTCATGCGGACAATCGGCATCCGGGACCTGGTCCTGGGCCTGGGTACCGTTACCGCGGCACGATCGAACGACGTGAGGGATGTCCGTCGCTGGACGGCCACAGCATTGGCGAGTGATTCGCTCGACTCCGCTGCCAGCCTTGCGAGCTTTCGCTCCATCGGGAAACGGGACTCCGTGATTGCCGCCGTCCTGGCGCTCACCTTCGTCTGCGGGGACCTGCAGGCACGCCGGCGCATTCCGGCTGCGCCCGAGCAAGGCTGAGGTCAACGGGCTCAGATGTGGGTGATCTGCGCGTGTCTGCAGACGCGGGCGCCGCCCGAGTCATGCACGAAAAGCGGTAAACCAGGGCTGGGTGCTCGCCGTCTAGTGACGGACGGCGCATTTGCCCCATGCGTGCGGAATCCAACGGGCAGCGCCCAGGCGGCAAGGAGAAGAACATACCCATGGCAGCCACGCTTCAGGAGATCCTGCTCGCGCCGGACACCCGGCCCAAGGTGATCGCCGACTGCTACATGCTGATTGAGCAGGAGGTCTCGGACAAGTCAGGTGTCTCCGGGACCGCGGTCAAGCTCGCCTACAAGACGGTGAACACCTTCAAGCCGGGCCACATCCGCTACATGGTGGAGGCCCTGCTTCCGCAGGTGGTGGGCAAGCTTGAGCCGTACTGGGCGGACTTCAACACCTCCGGGGGCTCCACTTTCGGCGACTACCTGACCAAGCGCGGCGAGGAGGTGTCGGAGGCTCTGCTCTCGGTGACCGACGCCCGCGCGGCGGCCTCCGGTCGGCCCACGATCATCAAGGCGTACCGCGCCGTCCGCGGCAGCGCCGTCAAGCACGTCGAGGCCGCGCTCCCGCACGTTGGCGACCTGGTGCTGAAGTACGCGGCCTGACCACCAGTCGCTCTGCCGTGCGGCCCGGATCCCGTCCGGCCGCCGCTTCACTCAGCTGAGCGATACAAGCCCGGGGCGAGAGGGATTTGTCGCAGGGCGCCGGTAACCTTCGGCCATGATCGATCACGTGGGTATCCAGGTTGCTGATGTCGAGACCTCACTTGCGTTCTACTTGCGTACCTTCGAGCCAATTGGGATACGCGAGGTGATCCGCTTTCCGCACGGCGACACTTTCGTGGTCGGTCTCTCCGGCACCGACGGCATCCCCAGCTTCTGGCTCAGCCAGGCCACTGGTTCCGAGGCCAGGGAACTGCATCTTGCCTTTCGCGCCGCCGACCGTCGCGCCGTAGATGCGGTCCACGACGCCGCTGTTACGGCAGGCGTGGAAGTGCTGCACGCCCCGCGTGAGTGGCCTGAGTACCACCCGGGCTATTACGCTGTGTTCCTGCGTGATCTGGACGGTCACAACGTGGAGGCCGTGTATCACGGAGGCTAGGACGATTTGCTGCGCCTGGCCGGGGGATCATGGCGGCTGATGGCCGCCAGCCATGCTTTTGCGGTCGTAGTGCCCAGTCCAGGGTTAGAGAGGTGAGTTCCCGATGAAGCCGATACTGAGTGGCACTGTCACGCTGGTGACGGGGGCTTCGAGCGGCATCGGCGCGGCCACGGCCACCGCGTTCGCGGCCCAGGGCGCAGCTGTCGCGCTGGCGGCGCGGCGCAGGGACAGACTGGACACGCTCGCCGCCGGTATCCGCGAGCAGGGCGGCACCGCGCTGGTCCTGGAGTCCGACATCACCGACGAGCGGCAGGCGACTGACGCCGTCGAGCGCACGGTCGCCGAGCTGGGCCGTCTCGACACGCTCGTCAACAACGCCGGCGTGATGCTGCTCGGCCCGGCGGTCGGCGCGCCGCTGTCTGAGTGGCAGCGGATGGTTGAACTCAACGTGCTCGGCCTGCTCTATTGCGCGCACGCGGCGATCCCCCATCTGCTGCGTGCCTCCGAGGACGGTCCGCGCCAGGTCGCTGACATGGTTAACATCAGCTCGGTGGCCGGCCGCGTGGCCCGCAACGGCAGCGGCGTCTACAACCTGACCAAGCACGGCGTCGGCGCGTTCAGCGAGTCCCTGCGCCAAGAGCTGGCCAAGCGCTACGTCCGCGTCTCACTGGTCGAGCCGGGCGCGACCGCGACGGAACTGGCCGGCCACAACCGGCCTGAGGTGCTCGAGAGCATGCGAAGCCAGTTCGGGCAGAGGATGGAAGCTGACGACATCGCCGACGCGATCACCTATATCGTTACCCGGCCGCGGCATGTCGCGATCAACGAGATGCTGATCCGCCCCACCGAGCAGGAGCGGTAGCCCGGCGCTGGCGCGATAGCCCTACGGAGACGAGCTCACCGCTTGGTCGATGATGCAGGACCCCGCTCGGTGTCGGCCCTGGAACGAGGCCAGAAGCAGGCGGCGAGCAGGATAAGGAGGGGCCCGGTGCTGGGGTCGGTCCCTTGCCCGGTGAAGATCGCCCCGAGGCCTTCGGCGATCCAAAACAACAACCCGAGGGCCGTCGCCACGGCGAGTGTCGGCCGGACGGTCGGCTGGGCGAAGACGCCGCAAGCAACAAGGGCGCAGAGGACGGCCAAGACGGCGGAGATCTCGAGGCCGCGCTGACCGGTCAGGCCGGACAGGCCGTTCATAATCGAGACGATCCAGCCAGGCTGGCCGTCAGTCACTGCGAAAAGCCCAGCGATCGCGTCAGGTGACCGGTTATCCGGGAGGAGCAGGTAGTAGCTGAAGCCTCCCCACAGCACGAGCCACAGCACGTTCGCGGCCTTGGCTCCGAGCGGCCCGGATGTGGCCGGCGAGGTCAGCTGATGTGCCGGAGTCCGGGCTGCGGGCCAGAGCATGATGGCGATAAGGGCGTACAGCACCGCGGCGCCCGGAAGGCCCTCAAGCGGCGATGCGCCGGTCAGAATCCCGCCCAGGCTCTCGCCGAACCACCAGACGAGCAGGGCCCAGACGATCGAGGCGGCCAGCGCAGGCCTGAGAGTGCGGCGGAAGAAAATCCCGGCCGCGATGAGCAGCTGACTCGTGGCGAAGATCGCGTTGTAGATGACGATGTGCCGGAGCATCACGTGGCTGGCCCAGGTGGCCGGGCTAGCCACGATCGAGGGATTGCCCGCGGTGGCGGGCTGGATGCCCTGCGTGACGAAGAACGGCCCGAACATGAAGGGCTGGTACTGCAGGGCGGCGTCGAGAAGCCACACCAACCCCAGGCAGATCTGCAGACCACGCCGACCGGGAACCGTCACGTCCTCCGGCCGCTCGCTGGGAACGGCGAAGCGCAGCGATTCCCAGCGCGACCGGAGCCGGGGTACGGCGAGGGAGAGCATCAGGACCCGCTTAGCCGAGTAGTCCGGGTAACCCGGCAGCGCTGAACCGGGCCTGCCGTCAGTACCTTGCGGGATAGCTCGGTAGACGCGTGCGATGCGACCGATCCATGGATGGTGACGTGCGTGGAAGGCGCGTCTCCGGGCCCATCATGGCTCGCGGTGAGAGCCACGTCGATCGCGTAGCGGGCCAGGTGAGTCGTGGAGTTGCTGACCTTGACTGAGACCGACACCTCGTCGTGGTACTTGCCGGTGCCGTGAAGGGCATAGTTGGTACAGCTCAAGCCCGGGGCGGACTGGGCCGTGTCCGAGCCGCCGCATGAACTCAGGGCACCGGCCAGAGTGAGGGCGGCGAGAAAAGCCGCCAGGCGGCAGCCGCGCAGCACCGCGATTCTCTCTCTCATGACTTGAACACGACCGTGGCCATTTCCCAGATGGTCGCGGCCCCGGTCGAGACGCTAGGGGCCGGCGTGGCGCCCTGCCCGACGACGGTGTCCTCGGTGAACAGCTCGATGTCACCGGTTGGCGACACGTTGACCCGGCTGGTGTAGCCGGGGTCCGCGGCCAGGGTATCGCCGAAGCCGGAGTCGGCGTAGAAGCCGACCGACAGCTCGTTGGGGGCCGTAGTGGCCGCCGTGGCGCCGGAGCTTACGGCCTGGGCGCTTGGCGTGGCGCCGGTGGCCGACGCCATCTGATCGACCGCCCCGGCGCCGGCAGCCGCCGAGAGACCGGAGTACTCGAGCACGGCGATGCCCATGTCGGCATTGGCGGTTGGCTTGGCCATGACGGTGGGCTTGGTCCCGCCGCTCTGGGTGATCGGCGCTGTCCACACGCTGAGCTGCGTTCCATCGGAGGCCGTCGCTGTGGTCAGCTCGGTGAAGGTGTCACCGGCCGAGTCGGTGACGCTCGCGGCGGTGGCGTGGCCCGGACTCCAGCCGGCGACCTCGACCACGAGCCGGTTCCCGGTCGTGACGTTGGCGGGCGTCGTGACCGAGATACTGGCCTGGGCCGATCTGTGGGCGCTGACTTGCTGCACGAACGCCGGAGCGACCACCGCCGTGGGTGTGACCGGCTGGGACGGTGCGGATGCCGGCCCGGCGCCCACCGCATTTGTCGCGGTGACCGTGAAGGTGTACGCGTCCCCGTTGGTCAGCCCGGTGATGTTGGCCTTCGTCACCGGGGGACTGCCGGCAACCTGAGTGGCGGCCTGGGCGACGCCAGCCAGGTACGGAGTGACCGTGTAGAGGGTGATCGGGCTGCCCCCATTGGCCGGGGCAGACCAGCTCACCGTGGCGGACTGGTTGCCGGCCGTCGCGGCCACGCCCCCTGGTGCGCCCGGAACAGTCGGGGCGGCCGGAGTGACCAGGCTGGACGGTGCCGACGCCGGCCCGGTCCCGACGCCGTTCGTGGCGGTGACCGTGAAGGTGTACCCGGTTCCGTCGGTCAGGCCAGTGACAGTGGCGCTGGTCGCCGGCGGGCTGCCGGTGATCACCGTCGCCGTCTGGGCGGCCGAGCCGATGTAGGGGGTGACGGTGTACGAAGTGATCGGAGCGCCACCGTTCGCGGGTGCTGACCAGGTCACCTTGGCCGACTTGTCGCCTGCGGTGGCCGCCACGTTGAGCGGGGCCGCGGGCGCGGTCGGCGAGGCCTGGCTTCCGGTCTTGAAGACCACCGTCGCCATCTCCCAGACTGTCCTGGCGCCGGTAGCGACGCTGGCCGCGGGCGTGCCGCCAGTTCCGGCGACCTGATCCTCCGCCAGGAGCTCCATGTCGCCGGTGCCCGAGATATTGGTCCTGGCGGTGAAGCCGGACCCGGCGGTCAGGGTGTCACCAAAGCCCGAGTCGGAGTAGAAGCCGACGGCCAGCTCGTTGCCGGCGCTGGTCGCGGCCGTCGGCCCGGAGGACACGGAGGCGGCGGTGGTCGTGGTCCCAGAAGCGCTTGCTTGCCGGTCAACCGCGCCGGTGCCGGCCGTGGCCGACAGCCCGCTGTATTCCAGGGCGGTGATCGCCCCATCGGCGGCCGACGAGAACTTCGCCGTCACAGTAGGGTCACCCCCCGCGCCGGCGGTGATCGGCGCCGTCCAGACGCTCTGCTCGGTCTGGTCCGCGCCGGTGAAATGGCTCACCTCGGTGAACGTGTCCCCGGCTGAGTCGGTGACACTGCTGGTCGTTGCCTTGGCCGCAGTCCATGCGCCGACTTCGACCACCAGGCGATTTCCGCTGCCGAGCGGCGCCGTCGGGGTAACCGAGATGCTGCTCGCCGAGGGCGCGTGAGTGCTGGCCTGCTGCACGAAGCTGGGCACCGTCGCAGCCGATGGCGTGACGGCATTGGACGCGGCTGAGGCTGGCCCGGCACCGATGGCGTTGCTGGCGCTCACCCTGAAGGTGTAGGACGACCCGTTGGTCAATCCGGTGACCGCCGTGCTGGTCGCCGGCGGTGAGCCGGTTACTGTCGTCGTGGCCTGGGCGTTGCCGGCCAGGTAGCGCGTCACCGTATAACTCGTGATGGGGCTGCCGCCGATGGCGGGCGCCGTCCATGTCACCGTGGCCGCTGTGTTGCCTGCGGTGGCGGTGACCCCAGTGGGCGCCGCGGGCACGGTCGGGGCCGTGGGCGTCACCGCGTTGGACGCCGCGGAAGCGGGGCCGGCGCCCACGGCGTTGGTGGCCGTCACGGTGAAGGTGTAGGTCACGCCGTTGGTCAGGCCGCTGATCGTCGCGTTGGTCGCCGGCGGGTTGCCGCTGATCACCGTCGGTGCCAGGGTCGTCGTACCCGTAGACGGCGTAACGCTGTAACTGGTGATCGGGCTGTTGCCACTGCTGGGCGCCGTCCACGACACGCTCGCACCGCCGTTGCCGGCCGTCGCTGTCACGCCGGCCGGGGCGGACGGCACGACCGGGGTCGTCGGCTGGCTGATGCCGACGATGTTGGCCATGGACGGGGTGCCCTGCTTGTTGATGATGAACAGCATGTAGTGGCCTGGAGGCGCGACTGCCGACGAGGACGGCATCGTGACGTTCAGGCTGCCCGAGCCGGCGGTGAAGCTCAGCGGCACAAAGTGCTGGTTCATATCCATCTGGTGGGTGTCGGTCCCGAGGGAGACCAGGTTGACGCCTGTGATCGAGGCCGCGTCGGGTGTCGACACGGAGATGGTTGAGCCGTACGTCGTCACCGGCGGCGCCGAGGCGATCGTGGGACGGGGCCCATTGAACAGGTACGACGGGGAATAGATCTGCGCGGACTCCTGGGCCTGGGCGTTCAGGCCGCTGTAGTGACCGCCGCCGGCGACGAGCACACGCCCATCGGGCATCAGCACAGCGGTCGAGTGATAGTTGCGCGCTGTGGCGATCGGCGCCGCCGCTGACCACGTCTCGCTGGTCGGGTCCCAGATCTCCGTAGGCAGAACGCCTGTCGTGCCCACGCTCTGATCACTGGTCGTGCCACCGCCCACCGCCAGGACCTGGCCATTCGCCAGCATCGTGAGGGTGTGGTACACGCGTGGGTGGAGCATGGGCGCGGTCTGCGTCCAGACGGGCGTGGCCGCGTTCGTGTCGAGGACCGCCGTGTTGGCCTGGGCCGACGCGGTATTTATCACCGACGAGGCGCCGCCGCTGTAGAGAATCTTTCCCGGCAGGTACTGGATCGATGAGCCGTTGACCACCCCACTTGCCCCACCGATCTGGGTCCAGGTCTGGCTGTCTACGTTCAATTCATGGGTCACGTCCTCAGACGGGCCGATGTTGAGGACATTGCCGTTAGGGATCAAATAGGAGAAGGGGTACTCCTCCTCGTGTACCTGGGAGGTCGAGATCTTCGACAGCAGAGTCCACGTGTTCGCCGTCGGGTCATAGACCTCGGGCGTGTCCGCCCAGGAGCTGGAGGTCGTGGAGTTGCCGCTGATAGCGACGTAGCGGCCGTCGGGCAGTTCGGTGAGCGTCGGGTACCAGCGAGGCAAGTTCATATTGGCCACCCTGCTCCAGGTGTTGGTGGCCGGATCGAAGATGTTGGTGTCGACGATGCCGATCTGGCCGGTCGACAGCCCTCCGTACCCGCCGATGACGATGATCCGGCCATCGGGAAGTTGGGCGGCGCCATCGCAGAACACGCTGTCAGGCGCGTTGATCGTGGTGAAGGTCTGGGGTGTGGCCGGGTTCCAGACCTCGGTGGGCTCGGGCTGCTGCCAGCCGTCCCAGAAGAGGAAGCTGCCGTTGTCCATCAGGATGGAGCTGATGGCGACCATCGGGAAGGTCTGCAGCGAGCTCCACTCCCCCTGCGGCGCTGGGCCGGGCGTCGTCTGACTGCTCGGTGCGGACGGCTGACTGGTCCCGATGGCATTGGCCGCGCTGACCGTGAAGGTGTAGGCCGTGCCGTTGGTCAGTCCTGAGACCACTGCTGTCGTCGCCGGCGGGCTGCCGGACACGACCGTCGTCGGCTGCGCGACGCTGCCGGCATACGGGGTGATGGTGTAGCTCGTGATGGGACTACCGCCGCTCGCGGGGGCGGTCCAGCTCAGGTTGGCGGCGTTGTTGCCGGGACTGGCCGCGACTCCGGTTGGCGATTCAGGAGCGCTCTGCGTCGAGGACGCGAAGACGACGGTAGCCATCAGCCAGATGGCGTGAGCTCCGGTCTGGGCGCTGGCGGCTGGGGTCGCCCCGAGGGTTACCGGCTGGTCTTCGGCCAGCATCTCGATGTCGCTGGCCGGGGACTCGTTGATCCGGACGGCATAGCCAGCTCCCGCGGCCAGAGTGTCACCGAAGCCTGAATCTGCGTAAAACCCGACAGCCAGCTCATTGGGCGCCGTGGTGGGCGCCGTGGCGACCGACTGGACCGTGCCTGCTGATGTCGTGGACCCGACGGAGTGCGACACCTGGTCCACCGCGGTGATGTCGGACACCGTGGACAGCCCCGAGTACTCCAGGGCAATGATGGACATGTCGCCGGCGGCAGTGGGCTTGGCGGTAATGGTGGGCGCGGTCCCCCCGGTGCGGACAGGAGCGGTCCAGACACTCATCTCGGTGCCGTCCGAGGCGGTGAAGTGCGTCACCTCAACGAAAGGATCACCCGACGAGTCGCTCACTGAGGCAGTAGTGGGGGCGGCCGCCTTCCAGATTCCCACCTCTACAACGAGACGATCCCCGGCTGTCACGTTGAGAGCGGGAGTCGCCGAGATGCTGCTCTTGCCGGCCCCGTGGGCGCTGACCTGCTGGACGAACGCCGGGACGGCGAGGGCTGCAGAAGCGGCGGGAGCCGCCGCCACGGCCAGAATGCCGCCAGCCAGGAGCGTAACCACCGACGTGGCGGCGGGCAGACCGGGCCGGCGGGCCATCGCTCGCGCCGAGAACTTAGTCAGCCTCTTGCCCATTTTGTGCCCTTCATGCCCCAATTGCCCCCGCTAGCGAGCTGACTCGGGCTGTTCAGATTTACTTATATTCGGGGTGAGGACAACGCCTGCCACTGCTTGGCCTGACTCGGTGACCGCGCAGGAAGCCGACCCCCCTGGCGGACACGCAACTCTCGCGCGGCAGCAACGCCCCGGCCGTGCGATGCCGCAGGTCTGACGGCACCTTCCCGGCAAAACTTGGCTCTTAATATGACACGGCCAAGTCTCTGTTGGTGGCCAACAATGTGATGTCATCCGACATCTGGGCATGGATCGGCTGTCCAGCTACCTCGGCCAGGTCACCGATGCGGCACGCCCGTGACGGCGCCAGCGGAAGTGGGGTCGCGATGCTGGTCGCCCGGGGCTCTGGCTCTGCTCGGGCCAGGCGGCCCGTCGGCGAGTCGCCGCGGCCATGCTCAGTGCGGTCCGCGGACACTCCTGGATCGTCCGCGCTCGTCTCGATGCCGCCCACCTGGCTGTTCCACTACCGCTCACTTGGCCAGACATACGCAGTCCAGCCGGCCGGTCTTCGCCCGGCCCAGCACGTTCCCGACATCCCCGGCGTTGACCGGCTGCACGCTCAGGCCAGCGCGCGCGGAGCGCAACGTGCGGTTTGTCTGCTTACAGAGATCTTGGCCCGCGCTGAGGCTATTGTCAGCACCCATGAGCAACGGGCGCGGGGCAGCGCGACGGAAGCTGCGGGCCTATCTGGGCGTCGGCCTGGCCGCAGCTCTGGTGGCCGGGTGCGGAGCCTCGCAGGGCACCGCGACACTGGGGGGCACCGCGACACCGGGGGGTACCGCGACGCCGGGGGGCACCGCCCGTTCCGCGTCTGCGGCTGTCAGCAGTTCGCCGGCGCCCCCGCGCGCGAGCGGGCCTGCTTCACTTATTGACTTTTTCCCAATCGGTGCCTACGTACAGCCCCCGTCTAATTTCGCGCTATGGAAAAGCAGGGGCATCAATACTGTGGTTGAAGTTCCGGATGGTAGTGACGAAACGGCTTGGGATAAAGGTGCTATCCAGGCTGGCCTGTATGAGATCCGAGCACCCGCCAGTAATCAAGCCAGTGACGTTGGCGATAAGAACCTACTGGCCTGGGCGCTACCAGATGAGCCGGACGACATAAGCACTCAAGTACCATACGCAACGATTAAGAGCACATACAGAACATGGAAGAGTATTGACCCGAAAATACCGGTGTCCATTAACTTCAACGGCCACTTCAACCAATATGATATAGCGACAAAAGCAAGCGGTATGGCCTGGTATGAGCAGTATGTCGGCGGTGCCAACTGGATAATCGCTGACCTCTACCCGGTTAACTTTGGTGATGGCAGCGATCTTGGACAGATAGGCCAGGAGGTAGCTGCCCTTCACCAGATCGCCGGGAGTAAGCCGGTGTTTGTGTTTATTGAGTCCGGTGCATTTTACTCATCGAATCCTGTCATTACGGCTAATCAGTTTCGGGGCGAGGTCTGGGAAGCCATTATTCATGGGGCAAGGGGAATCTTTTACTTCCCTATACAACTCAAGCCTAAATTTTCATATGACGTGACACCCGCGGCCGTGGCTACTGAAATGACAGCACAAGATGCCACGATTACGAAGCTGGCGAGCGTACTGCAAGGTACAATCAACCCCTCGTCACTGGGTGCGACGGCGTCATCACCACTTCAGGTAGCCTGGCGAAGCTCATCAGGCCAGAGTTACTTCTTCGTACTCAACCTATCAAATGCGGCAGTTAGTCATCAGGTGATTAAGCTGCGCGGCGTCGGTTCGGCAGCATCAGCTTCAGTGTACGGCGAAAATCGCACTGTTTCGATTTCTAAAGACACGATTACCGATAATTTTGGCCCATACGCGGTACATATCTACCAGATTCCCTAGGCCCAATTGTCACGGCGTTCAAGCCTGATCCTTATCCGCCACCGCGAACCCGACAGTCGATCTCGAAGTGGTGGTGGCAGCCGGCTATTTCCGGTGACCTGACATCACACTGCGTAGTCGGCGCTCTCGCCGACAGGTGGTTCGGCTCCGCCCCTGAAACGTCTCAGGGTTCCTGAGGCACATATGGGGCGCTCGCCTCATTGATGCGCAATAGGTGCCCGGATTGTTCGGCGATGGGTTCGCTGTACGCCTCGATGGGTATATCAGCCCTCGATCACTTCACCGCCTGTACGGGCCCGCCACGCGGGCCCATGCGGGCTGTCCGAGCCCTGCGACCAGGAACGATGTCGCAGCCGGGCAGGATCCATAGTGCGCCCTTGCGAAGCGGCCGCGCCCCCGAGCTGTGAGTCGGGAGAAGATCCCGCTGGCACGCCACAGCGTGCGCCCAGCGGCCGCTGACAAAGGAGGATCTATGCCTAAGGCGTACGCGCTACTTGGCACGTACCCCCCCACCCAATGCGGGCTAGCGACCTTCAGCGCGGCTCTGTTCGCCCATCTTCGCGGGCCAGGCGATCGTGCGGGCGTAGTGCGGGTGCTCGACGAGCCGACGCGGTGCGACGCGCCTGAGGTCGTACATGACCTCGTGAACGGGTCCGCCCCGAGCGCGGCAGCTGCGGTACGGGTGCTCAACTGCTTTGATGTCACGATCGTGCAGCACGAGTATGGCATCTATGGTGGGCCTGACGGCCGGGACCTCATTCCGCTGCTTGAAGCGTTGCGCGTTCCGAGCATCGTGGTCTTGCACACCGTCATGGCCCGCCCCACGACGCGACAGCGCATGATCCTCGTTGATGTCATCGACGCCGCCAGCGCGGTCGTCACGATGACGCAGACGGCGCGCTCGCGGTTGCTCGACATCTACGGCACGAGTCCTGCGAAGGTCTTCGTCATACCGCACGGCTCTGCTGACAATCGGGTCGCAGCAACTTCGCGTCAGAGAGACCGCGGGCACAGGGCATTGACCTGGGGACTGCTGGGGCCGGGCAAGGGAATCGAGCACGCAATCGACGCGATCGCGCTGCTCCGGGACCGGGGGCTGCGAGTCGCCTATACGGTCGCCGGCCAGACTCATCCGCGCGTTCGTGCGCGGGACGGCGAGGCCTACCGCCGTCTGCTCGAGGAGCGTGTAAACGCCCGAGGGGTAGAGGATCTCATCTGCTTCGACTCCCGGTTCCTGCCCGCGGACGCCCTGATCCATCTCATCGACGCCGCGGACGTCGTGCTTCTGCCCTATGACTCGCTGGAGCAGGTGACCTCCGGGGTTCTGATCGAGGCAGTCGCTGCGGGAAAGCCGGTGGTCTCGACCAGTTTCCCGCATGCGGTCGAAATGCTCGCCGACGGCACGGGACTGCTGGTTCAGCGTCGGCACCCGGCAGACATCGCCGACGCGCTGAGCCGGGTGTTCACCGAACCGGGCCTGTCTGCGCGCATGAGCCGCCGTTCGACGGACCTCGCGCCGCAGTTGCTGTGGACCGCGGTCGCGAGCTCCTATCGGGAACTCGCGGCCTCGCTCATTGAGACGCGCCAGGGTGCCGCGGTATGACCTGCCCGGCCGCGCCGTTCCGCCATCTGCTGCGGCTGACCGATCACGTTGGCTTGCTGGAGCACGCTAAGGGCATTGTGCCCCAGCACCATCATGGTTACTGCGTCGACGACGTTGCCCGCGGCCTGGCGGTGGTATGCCGGGAGCCGTCGCCAGCCCCGGAACTCGTCACGCTGGCGCGGCGCTACCTCTATTTCCTGGCCCGGGCGCAGGCGCCGGATGGCAGGTTCCGTAACCGCCTCGGCTACGACGGCCGCTGGACTGACCAGCCAGGTACCGAGGATTGCTGGGGCCGCGCATTGTGGGGCCTGGGCACCGCCGCGGCCCGGTCCGGCACCTTGGAAATCCGTGACGAATCGCTAACCCGATTCGGCCAGAGCGCGCAGGTTCGCTCGCCGTGGCCGCACGCCATGGCGTTCGCCGCGCTCGGCGCCGGCGAGGTCCTCGAAACCTGGCCTGACCATCCCGGCGCGCTCGGCCTTCTCGCCGGCGCCATCACCGTTATCGGCGAGCCGCCCGCGAACGCCACCTGGCCATGGCCGGCAGCGAGGCTCAGCTATGCGAACGCGGCGATGGCGGAAGCTGTCATCGTGGCCGGCTGGCGACTCGGCAATGACCGGGTTCTCCGGACCGGCCTGCGCATGCTGGAGTGGCTGCTGGCGGGCGAGACTCGCCACGGCCACCTGTCGGTGGTACCGGTCGGCGGCTGGGGTCCCGGCGAGGAGCGCCCTGCTTTCGACCAGCAGCCGATCGAGGTTGCCGCGCTGGCGGACGCATGCATGCGCGCCGCGGCGGTCACCGGCGACTCGAACTGGCTGGCCGGCGTCGGCATGTGCGTGGCGTGGTTCCTCGGTGACAACGATGCTCACGTGCCCCTGCTCGACGAACAGACCGGCGGCGGCTGCGACGGCCTCGGTCCTACCAGCCGTAATGGCAACCAGGGCGCGGAATCGACACTAGCGATGATCTCCGTGATGCAGCAAGGCTGCCGCCTGGCCGTGATGCCACGGTGACGGGCTGCGACTCCACGAGTTTCCTGCTGACCCGGACGCATCATCGGCTGAGGCCCGACGCCTCTCGTACGCTGAGCCGGCTGTTCGTGCCCGGCCAGGAGACCTTGATCCACGGGGAGTCGCGGGTCAGGTCTGTTATCGATCGCGTCCTGGGGATGAGCGAAGACGAAGTGGATCGAACGCTCGCCCGCACCGTGGCCCGGTTCACCTCTCGGTACCGGGACCTGGAAGGCACCCTGGAACACCACTTCGGGCTGGTCGCCTATCGCCTTGGCGGCCAGATCAAGGTAGGCATCGCCCGGCAGCGCCTGATCGGTGCGTATTTCACCCAGGAGTACGCGCTGGAGGCCGCGGCGCTGTTCAACCCGTCGATCGTGCCGCATCCCGACCAGTCCGGCTGCGGGCCCGGGGAACTTCGATTCGTCATGAGCCTGCGGGCCGTGGGCGAAGGCCACCTGTCGAGCATAGAGTTCCGGACCGGCACGATCAGCCCCGAATCGGAGATCAGCATCGAGGAGCCGGGCCGATTCCTCGACACCGGGCGCTCACGCGCTGTGGACTACGATCGCGACCTCTTCCAGGAGAAACTCGCTGAACTCGGCCATGAGGACGAGAACGCGCACTTCCTGTGGAGCTTGCTGCCGCCCCGCTTCAGCATGAGCGAGCTCGATGCCGCAGTCGACGAGCTATCCCTGCAGCAGGCGGCGCGCGGAGACTCCGTGGCGCTTATCGACTGGGTGCGCTGGATGGCGGCGTCCAACTATGAGGTCGAGTTCGATGAGCAGCACGCTCTGTCCGAGCGAGTTCTCTGGCCCAGCGGCCCGGCCGAGAGCCACGGCATGGAAGACGCGAGGTTCGTACGCTTCAGCGACGGTGCAGACCGGGCCTACTACGCGACGTACACGGCGTTCGATGGCCGGCGGGTCGCATCGCACCTGCTGGAGACCGCGGACTTCCGAACATTCACCGTCTCCCAGCTCTCCGGCCCGGCGACGGGGAACAAGGGCATGGCGCTGTTTCCCCGGCGCCTTGGCGGCCGGTACGCAGCGCTGTCCCGTCACGACAGGGAGAGCAGCGCGATCACTTACTCGGGCGACCGGCATCGCTGGGGCCCAGCCGTCACGATCCATGCGCCGACCCGTCCGTGGGAGCTGGTCCAGCTCGGGAACTGCGGCTCGCCGATCGAGACTCCGGCAGGCTGGCTGGTCTTCACGCACGGTGTCGGGCCCATGCGGGAGTACGCCATCGGCGCTATCCTGCTCGACCTGGACGAGCCCGAGCGCCTGATATCCGCGCTGCCAGAACCGCTGCTCATGGCCGACGAGTCGGAGCGCGACGGTTACGTTCCGAATGTCGTCTACTCCTGCGGCTCGATACTGCACGGCGAGATGGTTGTGCTGCCCTACGCCTGCAGCGACTCCTCGGTACGGATCGCCACCGTTGACCTTGCCCGGCTACTCGAACGGCTCACGCCAGGCTGATCCGACCTATTCGCACGACACCTCGTGCAGTTCAGCGGCTGTCCCCGGCCGTCAAGGTCCGGACCACGCAGCGGAAACCGATGTGGGTTGATGACGTCTCAACAGCCTGGCCCTGGCGCGCGGCGGGCCGGTAGCGCAGGCAGTAGTTCGGAGCGCAGAGGTAGGAGCCTCCCTTGACGACCCGCCTGGGAATGTGCGTGTCAGGAGCCAGGCGGTCATGGCTGTGCTCGGGGGTCTGGACGTGCGGGTCGCGAGGGACGCAGCACGCCGGTGAGCTGCCGGGGTGCCGGGGGCTGAAGAAGTCTGAGGTCCACTCCCAGACATTTCCGGTCATCTCGAACAGGCCGTACTCGTTCGGGGGGAACCGCTTGACCGGCATGGTGCCCAGGACGCCATTCGTCTTGAGGTTTTCCCACGGGAAGCGGCCTTGCCAGGTGTTGGCCATCGCGGCGCTCCGCGGCTGGAAAACGTCGCCCCAGCAATAGACGGCCCCCTCCAGGCCGCCTCTGGCGGCCCGCTCCCATTCAGCTTCGGAGGGCAGCGCTTTGCCAGCCCAGACGGTAAAGGCGGCAGCGTCCTCGTAGGCGACGTGGGTGACCGGGTGCCGCTCCCGGCCCCGTAGCGTGCTCTCCGGCCCTTCCGGGCGCCGCCACTGCGCGCCAGGAACCCAGGACCACCAGTTGCGGGGATCGCCGAGGTCGACGGGCCTATCCGGCTGGTCAAAGACGAGGGAGCCGGGCTCGAGAAGTTCCGGCGCCACACCGGGATACTGGGCGGGATCAGGGGCTCGTTCGGCGATAGTCACATATCCGGTAGCGCTGACGAAGCGGCGGTACTCCGCGACCGTCACGGCATGCTCGTCCATCCAAAAGCCACTGACGCTGACCCGATGGACAGGACCTTCCTCGGGATAGAAATCATCTGAGCCCATGAGGAAAGTGCCTCCGGGTACCCACACCATGTCTTTGAGCAGTTTGTCATGAGTCATTCAGGCGCTTCTCCCGCGCTGCGGCAAGTGTCCCTTTATGAGAGCGTTTGGGCGCACTACACCAGAAAGTAAAACGCGACGAATCCGGACTTAGTTGCTTTATCGATGCAGGAACGCCCTTGTGTAATGTGGCGATGGTAACTTAAAGTATTCAGAATACTACTTAGCGCGACGACAGGGGATGGGATGGACGATAAGAAGGGCGGGCTCTCGCGTCGGCGCTTCATCCAGGGCGCTGGCGTCGCGGCCGCAGGCATTGCCCAGGTCGAGCAGCCACATGCCGCGCCGGCGGCCGCCGCAAGTACCTGGCCGTTCCGGCCGCGGGGCGGGCTGAGCCAGCGTCCCAACTTGCTCCTCATCTTGTGCGATGAGTACCGCTTCCCCGTCGCTTACGAATCCAGCAAACTACGGCAGTTCCGGGCCAGGCACCTCACGGCTGAGGAGTCGTTGCGCCACCACGGGCTAGAGTTCACCAACCACTACATCATGACCTCGGCCTGCGTGCCGAGCCGGACGTCGATTCTCACCGGCCAGTACCCGTCGCTGCACGGGGATAGCCAGACGCCGGGCGCAGCGAAGGGCAGCATCGAGATGGACATGTTCTGGCTCGACCAGAACACGGTCCCCACGATGGGTAACTATTTCCGGGCCGGCGGCTACGACACCCATTACAAGGGCAAGTGGCACGTCTCCGACGCCGACATACACATCCCGGGCACCTACAGCCCGCTCCTGACCTTCAACAGCAAAGGTGAGCCCGACCCGGAGGCGGAGAACACCTACCTGGCTGCCGACCGGCTCGGGCCCTACGGGTTCGGCGGCTGGATCGGCCCCGAGCCGCACGGAAGCAACCCGCTCAACTCCGGTTCCTCGGCGGCCGGCGCCATCGGCCGGGACGAAAAGTTCGCGACCCAGGCCGTGGACCTGCTGAACCAGCTCAGCAAACGGAGGAACCCGAGACGGCCATGGCTGATGGTCAACTCCTACGTCAACCCGCACGATGTCACGGTGTGGGGAGCCTTCACCCTGGAAAATCCGAGCTGGAACCTGCGCGGCCAGCTGACCGACAGCACGGTCCCGTACGAACTGTTCAAGCCAGCCCAGTATGCGGCCACCAGCCATGAGCACCTGGCCGGGAAACCGCAGTGCCAGCAGGACTATGTAGAGCTCTATCCAAAGGTGTTCCAGCCGACGCCCAACACGGTCCCGTACCACCGGTTCTACTATCAGCTACAGCAGAACGTGAACCAGCAGATCCAGCGGGTCCTCGACGCGCTCCACGCCCACCCGGACATGGCCGCGAACACCATTGTGATCTTCACCTCCGACCATGGGGATCTGCTGGGTGCCCATGGCGGCATGCATCAGAAGTGGCACCAAGCGTACGAGGAGACCACCCATGTGCCGTTCATCGTGCACAACCCAGTGCTGTTCGCCGGCCGGCAGACACTCGACGCGATGACCAGCCATGCTGATCTGCTGCCCACCATGCTGGGCCTGGCCGGCCTTGACCCGACCCGGCTTCAGCACGAACTGGCCAAGAGCCACACCGAGGTCCATCCCCTGGTTGGCCGGGACCTCTCCGGCGTCATCCTCGGCGAGACCAGTCCCAGCCAGGTAACGGGGCCCGTGTACTTCATGACCGAGGATGAGGTCAGCCGAGGGTTCTACCAGACGACTACGCTCGGTTCTGAGTACCGCCCGGTGATGCAGCCCAACACGGTCGAGACGGTCATCGCCCACCTGGCCACCGGTGCCAACGGCCGCCGTGAGAAATGGAAGTACTCCCGGTATTCCGACAACCCTCAGTTCTGGAGCGCTCCAAATCCCCCTATCGGTCCTCAACGAGATGTAATGACCCATGTATACGGCAACATGAACCGGCCAGGTCACAAGCAGGCAGCCACCACGGTCAAGACACACCAGGTCCCCGACCAGGCCGAAGCCTACAACGTGTCCCGAGACCCGCTCGAGCTAGTCAACCTGGTCCACAGCACAGACCCCGCGGTGCAGGCCACGATCAGCGAACTGGAAACGATGCTGCATCAGCAGTGCGAAGCCAAGCTGCTCAAGCCGACCAGCGGCACGGTGCCCGGGCAACCAGACTGCTGAGGCTATGCCGTTTCGGTGATGGAGAAGGCGTTGCCGTCGGGGTCGCGGAAGGCGAACATAGCGGGCACGCCGGGCCAGCGCAGGATCTCGTCGATGTCGACGCCGGCGGCTAGGAGCGCGGTGTGAGCAGCTTCGGCGTCGTCGGTGGTGAATCGGATGCCGATGGCTCCACGCGTGACCTCCGTTGCCGCGGGTTCAAGTGTGACGATGGCGTTGTCGCCGCCGGGCGCGAGTTCGATCCACCGGCCGCCGCTGGGGGCCGGGTTGTCGCGCAGGATGGTGAAGCCGAGGGTGTCGGTGTAGAAGCGCAAGGCGGCGTCCTGGTCGTCGACCGGGATACTGACCGTGCGGATACCGGTGATGTGGGTCGTGGTGGCGGTCATCGGGTGCTCCTTCGCGGTGGGCTCTTCTGCAGGGTGGCGGTGAAGGTGCGGCCGGGCGTGGTCACGTCGTGTCTCCGTACATGAGAGAGCCAGGGGTGGTGAGTTCCTGGCCGGTCTCGAGCCAGGTCTTCAAGCCGGAAAGGATCATTGGCCACCCGCCGTACAGGTGTGGGTCTGCGTTCTCGCGCAGCTGATCGTGCGTGACGGTGAGCCGGCAGGAGTCGCCGACGGGCTCGATTTCCCACGTCACGCGGCTGGTGCCTTCGGCGGCGGTGTCGTCGTCCCACACGGCTCGGTACGACTGCACCAGCCGGCGCGGCGGGTCGACCTCAAGATTCTCGCCCTCGATCAGCGACCTCGGTGCGCCTTGGTGGGTCACCTGGTAAGAGGACCCTGATGTCCAGCTGGATTCGACGCGCGCGCCGAACTGGTAGCGGGCCCGGACGTCCGGATCGGTGATCGCCCGCCAGAGCTGTTCCGGCGTGGTGCGGATGTAGATCTCGAACACCTTCTCCACGTTGGCCTCCATATCGTGTTTGAGGTCGGCGAGGCCAGCGGCCCAGCCCTCGGTGTACTTGTTCACCCACCTGTCGTGAACAAGCCGGATCGGGACTGGGTTGAGGTAATGCAGCTTTTCCCGGCCACTACGACGGCTGACGACCAGGCCGGCGGCCTCCAGCAGGCGCAGATGCTTGGCCACTGCCACCCGGGTCATCTCGAATCGGCTCGCCAGCGCGCTAAGCGCCTGACCGTCGTGGCGAAACAGCTCGTCGAGCAGCTCCCGCCGCGTCTGGTCGGCCAGCGCCTTGAACACCGCTTCCATGAGCCCACAATAGGAAACCATTTGGTTTCCTGTCAAGCGGTGACGGTGCGGTTGCCCGTAACCGGTGCTGGCTCGGGCTGCTGGGCTCTGCTGCCGATCCCCTCGACGCGCGACATCACCGGGAACGGTCTATGCGCCTGCGCGGAAGCTCACGCTGGCCCTGCCCGCGCTAGCCCTCTGGACGACTAACGTCCCCATCTCCGAAACGCACTGCCATAGCCGCGATGCGGGCGGGGGGGGCCGGGACCCTGAAGCAGGGTTCTCCTGCGGCAAGTCAAGTTCCACGCCCGGACACCACGCGCACATGCCGCGTTCGGTGCCCTCGGCGCATCAGTAAGGCTGGTCGCTCCCGGTCCTATCGGGGCCGTCCGCATCGACATCCATCTCGTCCTCGAAGATGCCGTACGGGGCGCCACCCGACGTGAAGCCCACCACGAACATTCGCCGGCCGCAGACATCCACCCAGATGGGATGGGCCTGCTCGACGGCAGGCTCACCGCGACCGGTGCGGCGGCCGCGTGGTCGTCTGCGCCGCCGGCTCACCGTCGCCATCTCCCGCCAGTTGATGGTCCCCTAGCCACAGGGGCATGCCGTGCATGGGCAATGACCATAGCCGAGGCATCGCCGGCCGCGGCGCCGCCACGGCCTGAGTCATCAGCCGTGCCCCGATGCCGCGTCCCTGAGCGTCTGGCAGGACGGCCACGTCCTCTAGCAGCAGGTGGTCTCGCTGGGCGACCAGCACGACGAGGTCGCAACCTCGCCGTGCTCTACCGCAACCACGTGTGGCCGCTGCGGACGGTGCGGGTGTAGTCGGCTGTCATGGGAGCCGGAGTCCGGCCGATCCTGCGGACGTAGCGGTCATACGCAGCCGACACAGGCTGAGGGGCACATTCGGGCGAGCCCGGGGACGTGGCAGAATATGGACGTGTGTTAGCATAGGTACATGCCTCTCAAGAGGACCAACGTCTACGCCGATACCGCGGATCTGGCGCTGATCAAGGAGATCGCCGCACGCCGGGGCGTGCCCGAGGCGCAGATCATCCGGGAAGGCATCCACCTGGCCGCCATGAGCAACCGCGTATGGGACGGCCCCTTCGACTGGCCCGCCTTCGAAGGAACCGGTGAAACGGCCACAAGCGATGAAGTCACAGAGACGGTCGCCCGGGCCGCCGCCCAGTGATTGTCGTCGCCGACACCTCGGGCGTCATCGCTGCATCGGACCGCAATGCGCGCGAGTCCGCAGCTTGCCAGGGAGTCTTGCGGGAAGCAGGCACTGTGATCGTCTCGCCCCTGGTGCTCACCGAGGTTGATCACCTGGCCAAGGTCCGTTTCGGATCCCAGGCTCGGACCGCGATCATCGACTTCATCCTGGCCCAGGCCCGGCAGCTGCGCTTTCAGATCCCCGAAACAGGCCTGGAGATCCTAGGCACCGCACGCCTGGTCCAACAGCAGTACGCAAGCCTCGACGTCGATCTGGCTGACGCGGTCAATGTCGCGCTGGCGGCCCGGTACCGGACCGACGCGGTGCTCACGCTGGACCGGCGCGACTTCCGCGCGATGCGCCCTCTCACCCCGCACAAGTGGTTCCGGCTCCTGCCCGACGATCTATAGGCCCGGGCTTGACGCCTTGCCATGATGGCAGCAGTGACGGGCCATGACGTGATCCACCATGGTGTCGATCTCGCCGTTGAGCCGGAGAATCAGCGCCGGTGGCCATTGACCTGGCACGGCTGCTCGAAGGCCTTGATGTGTTCCTCGTCGGCGTGCACTGCGACCTGGCGGAGATCGACCGCCGCGAGCGCGACCGGGGAGATCGCTGTATCGGCGAGGGCCGGTCCCATGTGGAGCTCGATCTGATCCATACTTTCGGGCCGTATGACCTCAATGTCGATACCACCCACGGGATATCCGGCGCGCTGACTGAATCCGTGCTGGCCGCGTGGAGAGCCAGGGGTCTCTGGCGAGCCTTGCTGCCTAGCGCATCTGACGTGTGAGGAGCACCGTTAGCGCATCGGGACGGGGATCCGGATAAGGGGACGACATGGCCTGGTTTGGATCGCGCCGCTTATGGTCATGCTGCCGACAGCCCAGCCGTCCCGCCCAGGACGCGGCATAGTCCCGTCGGCCAGGCGCTCGGTGCCCGGTGGCGGTCAGAACCAGGCCTGTGATGGCGAACGGGCTTCAGCTTGCCCGCGGCGGTAGGCCTGTACCGGGCCCGGGATCGCGCGCCGGACGTGATGGCCCCGCCGTACCACCGGCTACCGGAGTGAAATTGAATAAGTGATCGATGCCACTCACCAGGTAGCTGCCCGGCCGTCCTGGACTGGGAACGACTGGCTGGTCTGCCGCGCCATTATCCGCGCGAGAGTACCAGCGCCTCATCGATGCATGAAGTGTCCCTCGGGTGGCAGGAAGGGGATACACATAGCGTCCGGCAAGGAGCGATCATGGCAGGAACAGGCACCAGGCGATCCGGGCACGACCTGCTCGGCATCTACCTCAATGACCATCTCGCGGGTGCGACAGGCGGCGGCGAGCTGGCACGCAGGGTGGCGGGATCACACCAGGGCCCAGCGGCTGAGAGCGCCCTGCAGCGCCTGGCAGCTGACATCGCGCAAGATCGCGCCGCGCTGCTCGACATCATGGCCGCGCTCAGCATCCCGGCCCGCGCCTACAAGGTCTACGTCGCATGGATCGGCGAGAAGGCTGCGCGGCTGAAGCTCAACGGTTACCTGCTGACCCGATCGCCTCTCAGCAGCCTTGAAGAGCTGGAAATGCTGCGGCTGGGGGTGGAAGGCAAAGCCGCCGGGTGGCGTACGCTGCGGACTCTGGCGGACAGCGACAACCGGCTCGACCCCGGCCGACTGGACGAGCTCATCTCCAGGGCCCAGCGCCAGGCGGATCTCATCGAAGAACTCCGCATGCGCGCCGCCAACCAGGTCATCGCGATGGGCCGGGCAACCGATGGCTCATGACCAGCGTCGCCGCGGCGGCGACAGGTACGACGTGTACGGCACGCTGATCGACACCAACTACCTGCATGTCGCCGCTTGGTGGGAACACCCCGTGGACGCAGGCTCGCAGCAGACTCATGGCCCTCGATAATCGCGGCGGGCGTTTCGGTTCCTTACCGAGACAGGGCATGAAGTTCACCGGCAGTCCCGGAGCCCGTCATCGCCGACTGCGGGAACACAGTAGCGAATATTTCCCGCAGGCACGTCAGGGTCGGCCTCCAGGCCAGCGGCCACCCGGTGTGCCGACTTCCTCCACCGGCTTGCCCGACGTGTCGGGAATCGCGTTCTGAATGTCAAGTGGCTGGGGTAAGCGTGCGGTCAGGAGCGCGGGGCAGGGTGGTTCCGGTGCAACTCGGCGGCAATGGTGGTGCTGAGCTGGTCCCAGCTGTTCTCGAATTTGGCCAGGCCTTCATGTTCCAGCTGATCGGTGACATCGTCGAAGTCGATACCGACGGCCGCCAGCTGATCGAAGAGGAGGCGGGCATGATCGTAGTTGCCGCTGATGGTGTTGCCTTTGACAAGGCCGTGGTCGGCAAACGCTGCCAGGGTGGCCCCCGGCATAGTGTTGACCGTGTCCGGGGCGATCAGTTCGGTCACGTACATAGTGTCGGGATAGGCGCGGTTCTTGGCGCCGGTGGAGGCCCAGAGCGGTCGCTGGGGCCGCGCCCTGAGGGCAGCTAGCTGCTGCCATCGCTGGGTGGCGATCAGTTCCTCGTAAGCCTGGTATGCCAGGCGAGCGTTGGCGATCGCTGCTCTGCCTTTCAAGTCCGTGGCTTCGGCGGTGGTGAGCCGGTCGAGGCGAGTATCGACTTCGGTGTCAACGCGGGAGACGAAAAAGGAGGCAACTGACCGGATCCCGGCGAGATTCCGGCCGGCGGCGTGGGCTTGTTCCAGGCCGCTGAGATAAGCGTCCATGACGGCGCGGTACCGGTCGAGGGAGAAGATCAGTGTCACGTTGACGCTGATTCCCTCGCTGATCACCTGCGTGATCGCGGTGAGCCCCTCCCGGGTGGCGGGGATCTTGATGAACAGGTTGCCCCGGTTCACTGTGTCCCGCAGCGTGCGTGCCATGCCGACAGTCGCGGCGGCGTCGCGGCTCAGCCGTGGATCGACCTCGATGGAGACGCAGCCGTCCATGCCAGCGGTCTGCTCATAGACCGGGGCAAGGACGTCGCAGCCGGCGCGGACATCGTCGGTAGTGACGGCAAGCACCGCGGTCTCTATATCCGCACCATGCTCGGCGAGGTCATGCAGCTGGTGGTTGTACCGGTCGCCTTTGGACAGGGCCGAAGCGAAGATGGTGGGGTTGGTAGTCACCCCGACAACGTGCCGCCGGGTGACGAGCGACTGAAGCTCACCGCTGGCCAGCAGTTCGCGGGACAGGTCGTCCAGCCAGACCGCCACGCCCTGAGCGGAGAGTTCGGCAAGAGGGTCGTGCTGCAGGTCACTGGTCATGTGCTCGCCTCCAGAGCGAGAAACGGGGCATGCTGGTCCGCCCGGGCTGGATGGCCGGCGGTGCCACCGCCCACCTGAGCGGTGACGCGGTCAGGATGGGGGCGTCACTTCTTGAAGGCGTCTTTAACCTTTTCACCGGCGTCTTTGAGGTCGCCTTTGGCCTGATCGCTCTGGCCTTCGGCTTCGAGGGACTTGTCGTCGGCCGCTTTGCCGAGGTTTTCCTTGACCTTGCCGGTCGCCTTCTCGGCGGCGTTCTTGGCCTTGTCCTCTGCACTCATCGTTCTATCTCCTTGTCGGCGTTGCTCCGGCAGCCTGGGTTCAGGCGACCCGGGTGGAACGTTTTGTGGTGACGGTCAGATCCAGCTGGACGGGCAGTGATGGGTCGCCCACCGCAGAGCGGGCGTGGGTGAGAGCTCCGGTTTCGATGCGCTGACGCAGCGCGGCGAAGTCGGAGGTTTCCTCCAGCGCCGCGGTGACGACGAGTTCGGGTTCATCAGGGTCACCGAGGAGCCTGGCCCGTGCGGAGTTCACGCCCCGGTAGCCTTCGATCTCTTCCACTACTGCTTCGGTCAGGGCTCCGGGGGCGAGGGTGGTGCGCCCCTCGGGACTGCCCGAGTGGATCAGCAGGTCACCGGAGCGGTCGGTCGAGAACAGCAGCGCGAATAGCCAGCGCAACGTGAGCAGCGCGACGATCAACGCGGCCACAGCGGCGACGGGCCAGAGCCAGTCACCCTGGGTGCCGACGAAGTCCCCCGTCGGATTGGCGATCAGGGAGCTGTGCCGGGTAGCAGTCCCAAACGCGCCGACGGATGCGGCTCCGGCGTCGAGGCCTGTGCCGATCAGCAACAGTGCCAGCAGCAGCAGCATGACGCGGTTGGTGCGGTCGGCGTGCATCAGCGGCTCCTGGGTGTGACTCGCACCGACACCGAAGGCGGCCGGCGAAGCTTCATTACCGCCAGACGCTGGCGGGCAGCGGCCGAGATCGGATCGCGCAAGCTCCGGGCGGCGGCCTTATCACGGGCGGCGGCGGTGGCCGCGACCGCGACCGTGCGCCGTTTTGCCTTCACGGAAGCCGCCCGGACACCGTCAACGCCCATGACGGCTGAGCGGATGGCGGCGGCCACGCCGCGGCGGGTGTAGGCCGTGTCAATGTCGGCTGCGTCGGCCTGGGCGGGGTCTGTGGCCAGGCGGGACACCCGTGCTGGTTTCAATTCGGCGATCAGCAGCACCAGCCCGAGCAGTATCATTAGCGCGCAGGCCACGCGGACGCTGCCGGCGTTCCAGGTGGTGCGTTTGGCCCAGTGATAGACCGGGTGCCAGTCCAGGACCGACGGGTGGTGGTTCACTCGGTCGGCAATGACTTCGATGACCAGCAGCACGCCCGCGGCGATCAGCGCCAGGCTCAGCAAGGCCGCCAGGGCACGATTCGCGAGTCTCATATGTCTGTCCTTGCTGCTGTCAGCGCACCCGGGGAGGCGCGGGGGGCCGGGTGACCAGGTCGGTGACCGAGATGGACACCTCGGTGACGGTCAGGCCGGTCAACTCGCTGACCCGGCTGCGGACGTGCTCGCGGACCGCGCTGCTGACCTCAGGCACTGGCGCGGGCCACCGCACGCTGATCGACAGGTCCAGGATCACGATCGAGCCGTCGACGTCGGCCGAGGCTTT
Organism: Streptosporangiaceae bacterium; assembly: GCA_033854735.1. Lineage (GTDB taxonomy): Bacteria > Actinomycetota > Actinomycetes > Streptosporangiales > Streptosporangiaceae > JAWWPY01. The sequence goes on from JAWWPY010000351.1 coordinate 36,020, forward strand.
CGGCAGCGCGGTCAGGCTCGTCCCGCGTCCCCCGAAAGCGGCGCCAGCGTTCACTGAATGACCCAGGACCCGGGGCGCTGCCCCACCAGCATCCGGGATCTCGACCGCAGCACGGGCGGCCAGTTTCTCCACGACCCGGTCGTTGATGCTGATCACGCCCAGCTCGGTGTGCCCGGCCGCAGAGCCGGGTACCGCAGACCGGCCGGCCGTTTCGGTCGTCATCGGCCGTTGCGCCGACGCGACAGGTAGGGGCTCAGGTCCAGTTCGCCTTCCAGCACCTTCGCGACGATGAATCCGATCGCGGCGAACAGCGCCACGATCAGCATCTGTCCGAAGCTGCCGAACGCCAGCGCCAGGCCGAGCGCGAGGCCTATCACGGTCCCGAGGGTGGTACGTGTCATGTCATCTCACATTCACAAGTCAACGTGTGGTCTTACCGACCCGCGGTGGCGGGCGGCGCCAGCCGATCCGGCGCATCAGGGGCGTCAGCAGACTCGCCAGCAACGGCGTGTCCGCGATCACCACTACCCGGGCGGCCGGCGCATCGGCCGGGGGCCGGTCTAGAGCGGCTAGACCCTTCATGAAAGCGGCGGGATCGCCACCGTGGTCGGGGTGATGGGCGCGGATGAACTCGCGCCGGGCATGTCGCCATGACTGCTCGTCATCCACGAGCTCACCTCATCGCGCTGAACGCCAGCCGGCCTTTCGGCAACACCTTCGCTCAGATCGACTACGACGATGTCTACCCGCCGCGGGGCGACCAACCGCCTGACAGCGGCCCGGACCTGACGGGCAAGGTCAGCGACCGGAACGTCCCACCGGCCGCGAACGGAAATCACCACATGATCTGAGGCCACCCGCACCCCGGGTACCTGCCGTCCCGGCAGGTAGGAGACCACTCCGCCCCACGGACCGGAGCACAGGTCATCGACGCCCCCGCAGTCGCGGACCGCTGAGGCGACAGCGTCGAGATCGACGCCATCGACCACGCCCATCGCTGCGCCAGTTCCCCCGGCGGGGAGGCACTCGCTCATGACACCCGCGACGACGGGTCCTGGTCCTCGTCGCCGCTGTCCGGCATGTAGAGGTCATCGACGTTGATGTTAACCTCAACGACCTCGAGGCCAGTCATGCGCTCCACAGCCTGCTTGACGTTCCGCTGGATGGCCCTGCCCAGATCAGCGATGCTGACGCCGTACTCCACGACGATGTCCAGATCAATCGCCGCCTGGGTCTCCCCGACCTCCACGCCTACCCCCTGGGCGACGTTCGGGCCCGAGCTGCCAGGGATCCGCTCACGGACCGCGCCGAACGCGCGGCTGGTCGAGACACCCATGGCGTGCACGCCGCTGATCTCGCGGCACGCCACTCCTGCAATCTTCTGCACGACACCCTGCGCCACGCTGATCTTGCCCTCATCGGCGGACAGACGGTCAATGGTGGCCGGGCTGGTCTCACTAATCCTCGGAGCCGGCTTGGCCGACGCTCCGGAGCTTGTCTGGGTCATCAGGCAGCACTCTCTCTATCGAGGCATGACGAGCGGCGAAGGCACCGGCCGCGTCGGGCCGACCCGACGCGGCCGGCTCTCCACTGTTAGACACACTCCGCCCAGAAACGTCGCACATCATCTGCCGATCCCAGGGAAGGAGACGCCAGCACGGCCGGGAAAGTGCTCAAGGGACCCCGGTCTGGCGGTGTGGCAGCCGGTGCCGGGCCATCCGGTGACCTGGCTGGACCGTGGCAGGCGAGTCCTTCAGGCGCGGGAGTGGCGGTGGGAGCAGAAGTCGAGGACGGCTATCTCGTCCAGCGTGCCCAGGAAGGCTACATCGACGCCTATGCCGAGCTCGTCGACCGTCATGGCCGGCTCGCCTACCGTGTCGCGCTGCGGCTGCTCGGCAACCATCACGACGCCGAGGACGTCGCCCAGGAAGCGCTCGTCACGGCCTGGCAGCAACTTCCGCGGTTCAAGGCGAGTTCCAGCTTCTCCACCTGGCTGTACCGAATCGTCACACGCAGGGCGCTAAACCGGATCACCCGGACGCGGGCCACCGAGTCCCTAGATCTGCTCGGCGACGTCCCCGATGCGGGCGACGAGCCCGCCCAGCATCTGGAACGCGACCTGACCGTCGATGCCGTCACTGACGCCGTCACCGCTCTGCCACCGCCGCAGCGCATAGCAATCGTCTTGCGTCATTTCGAGGGACTGTCTAACGCTGAGATCGCACGCATCACCGGAAGCAGCATTCCCGCCGTCCGTAGCCACCTGTTCCGCGGAAGGCGCACACTGAGTCAGACGCTGGAAGAGTGGAGGTGAACGGGCAATGACGGATCTTGGCCAGCCGGTCCACGACGCCCGCCAGCTCCTCAACGGCACAACCTCCCGCCTCGCCTGCGGTGCCGACATCGATGAACTGCTCGAGCAGGCCGCCGATGGGCACGCAGACCAGCCCACAGAACACCAACACCACTGCCTTCACTGCCAAGCCGCGCTGCGGGAATTCGGCCGGGTCTGGGAACCCGTGCGCCACCTCGCCGCCGAACACGTTGCCGTTCCTGCAGCCTTGACGGCTGCAGTAGCCAGCCAGATCCGCAAACTCATCGCCGACGTTTGGTACACCCTCCAGCTCAGCGACAGCGGAGCCATCCGCATCGCCGCCCGCGTGGTAGCCAGGATTGCGCGCGACGCCGCTCGCAACGTCCCCGGAGTCAGAGTCGCCTTCGGCCGGAGCACCCACAGCAAGACCGCCGGCCTAGCCGAAAAAGCTACCCTCCGCCACCGCCACCCCCACGCCGCAGTCGGCGTCCTCGGCCGCACCGCTGTGATCGACCTCGCAATCGCTGTCCAATACGGCGACCCACTCGACGCAGTCGCCCGCGAAGTCCAACTGCGAGCCGTGACTGAACTACGCTCCAAAGTGGGCCTCCAGGACGTCACCGTTAACGTCACCGTCGACGACGTCATCACCTAACCTGCCTGGCCATTGCCCTCGGGTAACCGGCGGGCCTTTGCGTGAGCGTTCATTCGCCTTTGGCCATACCCAAGGATCATTGGGTTCTCCGGCTGCCGGCGCGGGGTCATCCGGGCAGGGTTTCGCCTCCGATGGGGGCCAGCACCTCCCCGGAGTAGTAGCTGGACAGCCGCGGCGCGGCGAAGAACACGTACGAGGGGGCGATCTCGTCCGGCTGCGCGGCTCGTCCCATCGGGACCTGCTGCCCGAACTTCTCTACCTTCTCCTGTGGGAAGGTGGCCGGGATCAGCGGTGTCCATACCGGGCCGGGGGCGACGCAGTTGACCCGGATGCCGCGATCCTGGAGCGACTGGGCCAGGGAATAGGTGAAGGCGAGGACGGCACCTTTGGTCGCTGCGTAGTCGATCAGGGTCTTGTTGCCGCGCAGCCCGTTGATCGAGGAGGTGTTGATGATGGCGCCGCTGTCGGGGAGGTGGTTCAGCGCGGCGCGGGTGGTCCAGAAGTAGCTGAAGATGTTGACTCGGAATGTCCGTTCCCACTGCTCGCTGGACAGCTCGCTGAGATCCTCGACCGGGTTCTGGGTTGCGATGTTGTTGACCAGGATGTCCAGCCCGCCCAGCTCGTCCACAGTGCGGTGCACGGCCTCACCGCAGTTGCCTTCGACGGCCAGGTCGCCGCGGATGGCCGCGCAGCGGCGGCCGGCCGCCTGCACCAGCCCGGCGGTATGCCGGGCGTCGGTGTCCTCGCGTGTGGACAGGTAGGCGATGGACACATCGGCGCCCTCCTTGGCGAAGGCCACCGCGACCGCGCGGCCGATACCGGAGTCTCCGCCCGTGATCAGGGCCCGCCGCCCGTCGAGCAATCCGCGGCCGGTGTAGTTGCGCATCTCGTCCGCGGGCTGGGGACTCATCTGCCCGGTACTGCCCGGGTACGCCTGCTGCTGTGGCGGCGGGTTCTCCGCTGACGGCGCGGGCGGGGCTGGTGGTGTCGTCATCACATTCCTCGGCTCGGTGGTTCGGTGACCGGTGGAAAACCTCGTCCCCCTCCCACAAGGGGAGGGACGTGCGCCTGGATCGCTGACCAGAGTGAGATCCCACCACAGAGAACACGGCGTTGCTGCCGGGTGCTGCTTGGCGGGTCGCCTCCGCGCTGATCGTTTCCGGTCTTGCGTTATTGCCGACTGTCATTCACGGCTTCTCGGGCTGTCTGCGCCTGGTCGCGGACGTCTTGCGCAGAGGTCGCAGCTTCGTCTTTGACGGCGGTCGCCGCGTCGGCGGCGGTGGTCCTGACTGATTCGGCGGCTTGCTGCGCGGAGTCCTGAAGATTGCCTACGGTCTCCTTGGCGGCACCGGTGACGGCTGGCCCGGCGAGTTCCTTCACCCTCATGGCGGCCTGCTCCTCAGCGCGGCTGGCGGGAAGAAGGGAGCCGAGCAGCCAGCCTGCGCCGACCGCCATCAGGCCGACGGCGAGGGGATTACCAGATGCCTGGCTGCGAAGCTTGTCCTGGGCGGCCGACACCGTGTCCCCAACTGCGGAGCTCGCGCCGGAAGAGGACTGGGACGCCGCGCCCATGACCGTGTCCTTTGCCCCGAGCACGGCGGAACGCGCACGTGCGGCCTTGCGTTTTGCCGCGTGAGCGGGATTGACCGTGTCGGCCAGGGTGTTGACGTCTTGGCTGAGGCTGCTGCGTGTCTCCTCGATCTGCTCACGGATCTGGTCCGGATCGCTCGTCATGACATGCCCTCGTTTCCTTTAACTGCGTCAGGGATTTTCTTCACCGTCTGTGCTGTCTGCGGCATACCGGACACTGCCGTGATCTCCCTGCGGCCCAGCAGCCCGAGGACCGCGGCGACGATCAGCCAGATGGCCGCGACGATCAACGCGGACCAGGCATGCCCGGTCACCTCGCCCAGGCCCCACCAGGCAGCGACGGAGACGAACAGTGCGACCATGTGGCCGCTGAGGCCGGCGCCCGCGAGCATCCCGGCGCCTTTGCCTGCCCGGGTCGCTGACTGGCGGATCTCGGCTTTAGCGAGGTCGATCTCCTGTCGCATCAGCATGCTGAGATCCTGGGCGACATCCGAGAACATCTCCCCGACCGACGCCCGCGAGCCAGCTACCGGCCCAGCCGGATCGACCGGGCTGCTCACGGCGTGCCCCCGATGCCGGCTTCGTCGTCCCCGGTGGTCAGGCCGCGGGTGAACCGGCCAGCCACCAGGCCCGCGCCGACCGCAAGGGCCAGGAATACTCCCGGCCTGCGGCGCGCGAAAGACTGCACGTCGCCCACGACCTGTGCGGGCCTGCGGTCATCCAGCCACTGCCCGGCATCCCGGGTCCTGGCCGCCGCCTGACGCGCCAGGCCGACCGCCACGCCACCCTGACCCGGACCATCGGCCATCGAGTTCAACTCGTCGCTCAGCGCGAGCAGCTCGCCCGCTAGCCGCCGCTGCCCATGAGCTGCTTGCTGTCCCAGCTCCTCCTGTGCCTGGCGCAGCAAGTCCCTGCCCTGCCGGCCGGCCTCCGCCGCCACGCCCGACGCTTGCTCCTGAGCGACAGCGACAGCACGCTTCCCCGCCTGAACAGTGCCGTGACCCAGGTCAGCGGCCTGATCCTTGACGACGTCCGCAGTGCCCTGATCCTCGTCCGCCGACAGCGGCGCGACTGGCTCGTCCCACTCAGACGGTGGTATGGACGCTGGGGGGTATTTCTCTGTCATCGGAGCATCTCCTGTTGATTGGCGTACTGCGGTCGCCCGCAGCTAGCAGCTACCGCTACGCGGCCGTAGGGGGTGAGCGCGACGGATCTCTGAACAGCACCCCGGGCTGGTGGGCGCCGCCGACGGCAACGCCACAGGCCCGGCGGCTCCACCGAAGCCGCTCCCGGCCAGTGGGTCAGTGCAGTTTCCTGAGGCCGCCGAGCTGGTTGCTGAGACTCCTGCTGTCAAGGCCAAGCTTCGACAGCAGATCGGCGTGCTGGCCATTGTCGGTGTCGAACTGGCCCGGGAGCTGCTGGCTGGCCTGCTGGGCCCGGTCGTGGTTGCCCTGGCTCTCCAGCAGCTGCACTACCTGGTGTGTGCTGATGTTCACGAGCTTTCCTTCCCTAGGACTGGTGAGGTCAGGCGCCCTGGAAGGGTCCTCACGTTCCTGGCGTTCAGCCCGCAGCGCGCGGACCGACGTCGCCGTCGACGCCTGGTTCCTCGATCCGCTCCTTACGGACCGGAGCGTGCCGGCGGCCACATCGCCACCCAGAGCGTTAGACACGGAACGATGAACTTCGTCGCACCTTTCTAGAGATCGCCGTACGTATCATGCGGGCTGGCGCACAATCGGCCAGCTCAGGGACCTGTGAATCTCAGACTGCTGCATGGACTGCACGACGGCGCAGGATGTCATTTCGAGCCCATCGCACGCGGCGACCGTGTGTGCGGTTACCGTGTTCGGCCTCAAGCCGAGCCTGTGGTTCGGCGAAGGTGTCGCCAGGCGCCACCAGGGCGGGACAGCGTGCCGCGAAACGGCTCGACCTGGCGGAGAGAAAATGGGGTCGGCGTGCATGCCGGTCGCGATTCAGGGTACCGACGATGTGCGGGTCAAGAAGCGGCCTAGTGGCGTGGTACCCGCAGCGTGTCAGGGAATGGAACGTGCGGCGGGCGCCTTCGAACCACGCGAGGGAGCTGTTCATGTTCCGTCATACCGGCCGCCTGCGGTTTGACTCCCGGCCCGAGAAGCCCGATCCGGTGTACGCGCACAAGCTGCAGGAGGCGCCCGGCGGCGCCTATGGCGAGATGACCGTCGCCATGCAGTACCTATTCCAGGGATGGAACTGCCGGATGCCGCTGACTTCCGCGCCAACCCGGCCGCCGAGGCCCAGAGCCGGGCGCAGACCGCCCGGCTCTACAACATGAGCGACGATCCTGGCGTGCGGGACATGCTCAAGTTCAACCTCGTCCGCGACACGCTGCACCAGAACCTGTGGCTTAAGGCGATGGGCTCGGTCCCGGCACCGGACCCGAAGCTGTACGCAACCTACGACGGCAGCATGGGCCAGCCCAGCGGAATCAACGACCTTGCGGGAGGACCGATGCATCGAGTAGTGGCCGGGCCAAGGGCGCCGGGAGTCATCCGCGGGGAAGGCATGAGTCCCATCCGGAGTGCCCCGCGCCGCGGGGAGAGAGCACGCCAGATCCGGCGCTGGGTGCCGCGCCCCGTCCTGCTCGCCTTGGCCGTCCTCACAACCGGTTGCGATTCGAAGGACCTGCCGCGGCTCGGGTTCCTGCCGCCGGCGACGAAGCAGGGCCAGGTAGTCCTGACTCTGTGGCAGGGGTCCTGGGCCGCGGCGCTCCTTGTAGGTGCCCTCATCTGGGGCGCGCTCATCTGGGCAGTAATCTTCTACCGCAAGCGCGGAGACAGAGTGCCCGCGCAAGTGCGCTATAACCTGCCGCTCGAGATCCTTTACACGGTCCTGCCGTTTATCATGGTCGGGGGCCTGTTCTACTTCACCGCACGGGACGAGAGCTACGTTGACAAATTCTCGCGGCGTCCCGATGTGGTGGTCAATGTGACCGGCTTTCAGTGGGGCTGGGAGTTCCAGTATCCGCAGTATCGTGCGAGCGGCGTAAAGAGCGTGAACGGCGTGAATGGCGCCACGGCCGTCGTGACCGAGCTTGGCGCCATGTCGAACCCGAATCAGTCCTTCAATCGCCAACTCCTTCCGCTGCTGGAAATTCCCGAGCATGAGACCGTGCGGTTCAACCTGGTGTCGCTCGACGTGGTCCACTCGTTCTGGATCGTGCCCTTCGAGTTCAAGCGCGACGTCATCCCGGGCCACCCAAACCACTTCGAAGTGACGCCTACCCGGACCGGAACCTGGACCGGACGCTGCTCTGAGTTCTGCGGTTTGAACCACAGCCGGATGCTCTTCGCCGTGAAGATCGTTTCGCCGGCGCAGTTCAAGCATTGGATAAAGACGCAGCAGGCGCTGCAGAATGCCTCCGGGGGTACCCAGTGACCACAGTCGATCCTCGCCAGCAGGCCATGATCACCGCGCCGAGCAGCTACCGGAAAGGCTCGGTCCTCGCTGACTGGCTCTCGTCGACCGACCACAAGGTAATCGGCCACCTGTACCTGATTACCTCGTTCGCCTTCTTCATGATCGCCGGGCTGATGGCGATGATCATGCGGGTCCAGCTGTTCGGGCCGGATAATCACCTGGTCTCAGCTCAGCAGTACAACGAGCTGTTTACCATGCATGGCGCGATCATGCTGCTGCTGTTCGCGACGCCGCTGTTCGTGGGGTTCGCGAACGAGATCATGCCGTTGCAGATCGGGGCACCTGACGTGGCGTTCCCGCGGCTGAACCTGCTGAGCTATTACATGTTCTTGTTCGGCGGGCTGATCTTGCTGGTGAGTTTCCTGACGCCGGGCGGCGCTGCCTCGTTCGGCTGGTACGCCTACGCGCCGCTAAATAACTCGCCATACTCGCCCGGGGTCGGCGGCGATATGTGGATCATGGGCCTGGTGCTTGCCGGGCTCGGCACCATCCTTGGCGCTGTCAACTTCATCACCACGATCCTGGGTATGCGGGCTCCCGGCATGACGATGTTCCGGATGCCGATCTTCACCTGGAACATCCTGCTGACCAGCATGCTCGTACTGATGGCCTTCCCGGTGCTCACGGCAGCACTTCTCGTGCTGGAAGCCGACCGCAAACTCGGCGCCCAGGTGTTCAGCGCGTCCAGCGGCGGGGCGATCTTGTGGCAGCACTTGTTCTGGTTCTTCGGCCATCCGGAGGTCTATATCGTGGCGCTGCCGTTCTTTGGCATCGCCACCGAGATCCTGCCGGTGTTCAGCCGCAAGCCGCTTTTCGGCTACAAGGGGCTGGTCGGCGCTACCATCGCGATCGCCGGCTTGTCCATGACGGTGTGGGCGCACCACATGTTCACGACGGGTGCCGTGCTGCTGCCGTTCTTCTCGTTCATGACCTTCCTGATCGCCGTGCCAACGGGAGTTAAGTTCTTCAACTGGGTAGGGACCATCTGGCGCGGGCAGATCACCTTCGAACCCGCGATGCTGTTCATCCTCGGATTCCTGGTTGTTTTCCTCTTCGGCGGCCTGACCGGTGTCATCCTGGCTTCCCCGCCGCTCGATTTCGCCGTCAGCGACTCCTACTTCGTTGTGGCGCACTTCCACTACGTGCTGTTCGGCACGGTGGTGTTCTGCATGTTCGGCGGCTTCTACTTCTGGTGGCCGAAATGGACGGGCAAGATGCTCGACCACGCGCTCGGAAAGTGGCATTTCTGGGCGGTGTTCATCGGCTTCAACATGACATTCCTGGTGCAGCACTGGATTGGCGTCGAGGGGATGCCGAGGCGCGTGGTGCATTACCTCGGCCTGCCGGGCAGCGTGACCACGCTGAACCAGATCTCGACGATCGGGTCGCTCTTCCTGGGCACGTCCACCTTCATCTTCCTTTACAACATCTACAAAACGCATAAGTACGGTGAGCGGGTCACCGCCGATGACCCGTGGGGTTTTGCCAACTCGCTCGAGTGGGCGACCTCCTGCCCGCCGCCGCGGCACAACTTTACCTCGATACCGCGCATCCGCTCCGAGCGCCCGGCGTTCGACCTGCACTATCCGTATATCAGGACGGGCCGGGACCGCAAAGGCGAGCGCCGCCGGCTTGAGGCAGGCGGCGGTGTCGGCTCCGGCGGAGCCGACGGCGGCAGTTGATGTCATGGCCCAGATGACGACAGGGTTTCTGCATGAAAGCTGAGGGCTACCTGATCCTGCGCGGCCGCACTGTTTCAGCGCATCGGATCTGGTGTTCTGGAACACGCCTCGGGCACGGTCCAGCGTTCCGTCACGGCAGGTGTCGGTGGACGAGCAGATCCAGGTCGTATTGGCCGTGTTGAAGGGCGATTTGTCGCTGGCCGAGGCAGCACGTCGGCATGGGGTGTCCTCGGCCACGGTGGGGCAACTGGCGGGACGGCTACTTGACTGGGAGGTCCTGACATGACCAGTAAGTTCACCGAGCTTGCGATCGACTGTGCCGATCCCAACGGTCTCGCTCGGTTCTGGTGCTCGGTCCTTGACTACGAGGTGCAAGACGAAGACGACGGAATTGTCACAATTGGCTCCCCTATGGTGCCTGAAGGCAAGAACCACCTTGGCCCAGTGCCACCGACGTTGACATTCGCGCACGTGCCCGAGGGCAAGACCGTCAAGAACAGGCTCCACCTCGACGTCAACCCAACCGACCGGGAACAGGACGAAGAGGTCCGTCGCCTGCTCGAGCTGGGTGCTCGACATGCCGACGTCGGTCAAGGCGATGAGAGCTGGGTCGTACTTGCCGACCCAGAGGGGAACGAGTTCTGCGTCCTTGCGGACCGCCGCCCCTGATAGGAGGCCGCACACCGCGCCAGACCTACTTCCGGGGGCCCACCCACGCTCACGCGAACACGATGAGGAGCCCCTCCAAAGATGGAGAATCCCGACCGAGCAAGATCAAAATCTGCCAACTTCTTGACTCATGACAGGAGGTCGTCGGCCGGACGCTATGACCTGCCCGGCCGCAAGTCATCGGGTATGGCGGCGTATCCGCGAGTTACCGTGAGTCCCCCGCTCTGACGGACTGATCGGGCACGCAACGGGCACGCCGCCTAGCACAATCTGGAACATGAACGCGCTGGACTGGGATCACAACGCCTACTACCACCGCCTGCTCTTGCGGCACCTGCCACGTCCATGTAATCGGGTACTTGATGTCGGCTGTGGCGCCGGGGCTTTCACCGTGGAACTGGCCAAGCGAGCGGAACACGTCGACGCCCTTGACCGCTCCCCGGCCATGATCGAAGAGGCCAAGCGGGTGGCACCATCCAATGTCACATGCATCCCGTCGTTCTTGATCCATCCCTGACTACCCGCCAGCTGCGGCAGCAGGCGTCGGCGCTTCTGCCCCGCGCGCAGGTGAGGCGGCTGGTCTTCTGGCGCTACTTCCTGCTGTGGCAGAAGCCGATCGAGACCTGACAGGGCCGGACCTTCCAAGGATCAATCTGTCCTAGCCTGGTCCCCCGCGCATCGGTCACTCAGACATGGCATTCACGATGGGGCAATACGTCCAGACCGACCTGGAGGCAGACCGCCAGCTAGCGAACACGCGACGCACGTATTCCTCGTCTTTGGCGTGCTAGTGTGTCTCGCTGGCCAGGGCACGGAACCGGTCGCTGTCTCCCTGGCTCCCGATGCGTCTCCCCCATGACCCAGGGCCCGGGCTTCGGCCCCCATTACCAGCCGTCGCTGCCGCTCATCTAGGTGCGGAAAGATCGCCTCGAACTTCGCCGCCAGCGTCTCCCTGGTTCCCTCCGCCACACTCATAGCACATCATGAACCCGAATCACCAGAAACTACGGGTTAATCGGAGGCAAGCTCTAATGGCACGACGATCTTGATGTCTCCGCTCAGTTGCGCTGCACGGCGTCTTTCGCGTCTCGCGGACTTTGACGAAGGATCTCATCAACGACACGCGCGATGGGCGCGGTGGCGTCGATTATGATACCGTTTTTCGGAATGTCTTCTTTCGTTTGATGCAATCGCACAATGAGTTCCCGTTCGCTTGGTTTTCCGCCCCAATCATCTGGGTCCAGTCGGCATCGCTCGTCAAGCCGTCGGTTCAATGTGTCAAGGTCGACTTCAAGGACAAAGGCGCCGTCAAATAGATCTATGAATTTCGAAAAATTCCTAGAACCACCGCAGAAAAATGTCACCGCCTCATCCTGGTTGGCGACTATGGCTTTTACTTTATCGACATGCCAAATGTGGTTCTCGTGCGCTTGGCTGTCTGTCGGCTTACCAGTTTCCGGATCGCCTTGATAAGCCAATTCATTGTCGCCGTTAATGGCATGGTAGCCGCGTCGCTGCAATTCTTTGCAGACCGAAGTTTTGCCGGTGCCGGAAACGCCTTCAATCAGATAGTTTCTAATGCCCACCGCTAGATCGTACACAATATGTCAGACGATACTGGAACCTACGGCGATGGGCCTGGTGCCCTCATGATCACGGGCCATGGCGCCGAATGGCGTGGTGGCTGGTGGCGGCTGTCTGACGGAGCAGATCTCGATCGGGGCGCTGGCTGCCTCGGTGCCGCGTGATGTGGTTGATGACGCGGTCGCCGCGGTGGGATGGCAGGCCCGGCGGTCGGACGGGAAGCTGCCGCCGCACGTGATGGTCTATTTCGCGATGGCGATGGCGCTGTTCTCCGATGATGACTATGAGGAGGTCGCGGCGCGGCTGGCCGGGACGCTCAGCTCGTGGAGCTGGCTGGGACGATTCGTGGAGCGTGCGGGGCCCCGCGGCGCCGGTAGGGCCGCCGGGCCGGGAGGGGCCGCAGCCGTGCCGGGAGGGGCTGCCGTGCCGGGGGAGGGCAACGGCCCGGCGCGCCGTGGTAGTGCCTGACTGGTGCCAGGGAGTTGATATATATCCGCTACGGATATATCGTGTCTGCATGAACGAGAAACCACTGAGGGAGCCCGCCTTCCTCATCCTGACCGCGCTCGCGGCGGGACCACAGCATGGCTACGGCGTCATCCAGGACGTCTCCCAGATCTCCGAAGGAGAGGTCACGCTGAAGGCCGGGACGCTGTATGGAGTGCTGGACCGGCTGCGGGCCGATGGGCTGGTTGAGGTGGAGCGGGAGGAAATCATCTCCTCACGGCTGCGCCGCTACTACCGGCTCACCGATTCCGGTGCCCGGCTGCTGGCGGCACAGGCGCGGCGGCAGCAGCGGAATGCCACCGCGGCGGCCGGCCGGCTGGGCCGTCTCGGCGTCACGTGGACAGGAGGAATGGCGTGAGGGAGAGCCTGGAGCAGCGGTACCGGCGGTTGCTTGGGTGGTACCCACCGCGGTACCGCGCGATCTACCAGGAGGAGATGGTCGGGGTGCTGCTCGCCGCCGCCGGGCCGCGGCAGACGCGGCCGGGCCTGGCCGAGGCAGCCAACCTGCTGGCCGGGGGGCTGCGGGCCTGGGCGCGCAGCGTGTTCAGCTCCCCGGCGGGCCGGTGGCTGCATGACACCGGGAGCATCCTCGCACTGCTGGCGCCGGTCGCCGTCCTTCTCACGCACGCATCGACGGCGCGGGCTGGCTGGGGGCCTGGAGCCCGGGTGGCCGGCCCGCCGCCCGAGTTCGGCCCTAGCGTGTGGGTGCCGCTGGCGGCCTGGGCGCTCGTTGTGCTGGCCGCGCTGGCCGGTCTCCGGCTGGCTGCCGCCGTGGCTGCCTGGGCCGCGGCCCTGCTCGACGTGACCGGCTGGGTCATCATGCACCACCGGTATCCGCAGTACGGGTGGCCGTCGTGGGGGTTCGCGCTGCTCATCGGGCTCGCGGCGACGATGCTGACCGTGGCGCCCAGCGCGCGCGCCGCCTTGCCGCTGGTGGGCTGGCGCCGCCTCCTCAGCGCGGCGATCGTCGCTGGCTACGCCACCGCCTGGCCGTTCCTGGCCAACTCGGCTGCCATCCCCCCATGGCTCACCTCCATCGCGGGAATGGGCCCTGGGATCCGGTTCTGCGGCTGGCTCGCCTGCGCCATCCTGCTCCTCCGGCTAGACGTACCGCCACGCCGGGCGGCCGTTCGCGGACTGCGATCAGCTACGCCGGGACGGGACGCGCCCGGCTGAGGGCACACGCCCGCATGCCAGTGATCATTCGCTGGGTCCTTCGAGCGCCTGGGCAGTGGCCGGGCCGACTGGATAGAAAGCCTCGATCACAAGCTCCGCGGCAGTGACGCCGGGAGCCGTCCCGAACGCGGCGACCATGTTCAGGAACCGGAGTTCCCGGAAGCCGTTCATGAAATGCAGGGATACAAAAACCCGGTCAGCTGGATTGGCCGTCTCATGACCTAATGCCACTTAGGTAGTTTGATCATGCTGCGGTCTCCGAACATTCCCGCCACGGCAAGACCCTGGGCAGGCAATCGGCGTCCCCACGGTCAGGCTCTGGCTCACGTCGAACGGCCACCATGTTCTGATCCGGGTGTGGGACCCCGATGACCAAGCTCCTGCACCGGAGACAGCCGGATTAGCCGCCGAGAGCGGACGCGGACTTCTCCTCGTTGAGACCCTCAGCACCCAGTGGGGCTGCTTCGCCCCACACGACAAGGACGGCAAGATCGTCTGGGCCATGTGCGTAGCCGACACCCAAGATCCATAATGACGCGAACGCACCACACTGGACTCGTCCGGATCTGCCGATGAGCGTGCCGTCTCATCTGGGGTTATGCCGGTGATCCAGCAATGCCGATGTGAGGGTGTGCCCGAATAACAGGGGTTTGGGAAGGAGGCCTGGCGTCGTGGAGATGGGCTGTGCTCAGTTCTGTCCGCGCCGACTCTGCGTAGTTCTGGGAGAGGACCTCAGTGATTCGACGCACACATCCAAGATCAATTGTGATCTTTGCCTTATCGAAATGCGTCGATGAGATGAGGATTTCGCAAACCAGCTAATATCGAGTCATACCAGACACCAGCGCAGAGGCAGACGTTTAGCTCGATAGCTTGGTTTACGTGTGAACCAGGACAAAAGACTGACCTCTCCGCGACTAGTCTGCCGGGGCTTGTGACATCAGGCTCTGATTCACCACACATAGGGGGAGGTAATGATGACTGCCTGTCATCGATGCCATAGAGATCTTTACACATGCCCTGTATGCCATGGGGACGGCAAGGTGCCATACACGTTCGGGGAATGTACTGAGTGCAATGGCACGGGCCAACTTTGCCCCGAAGACGGAAAGCACTGGAACGACTAGTCCTGAAGCCATCTAGCCTTGCACTGAGCGAAGGCCTATGGCGACGCGAAATCCATGGATAGACGTTGTCGAGGTTGCTGTGGAAAGGAGTTGCGGTTAATGGAACTATGTGAATGCATTATTTGCATTCCTTATGGCTGAACGTCGGCATCGACGCGTAGGGTTCATTAATGCGAATTGAGGGTAGCGAGGGCAGATGGATGCGGTAGATGAATTCATCCAGCTAGGGATCGAAAATGTTTTCCCTGGCCAATGGGAAGTTATCGGTGGAGGATTCGGGACTAGAATTGAAGTTGATAACGTCGGAGTCCTTGTAATTCACTCAGATCGGTTCATCCACTTCGCTTCGGGGTTGCTCTCCGGTTTGGACTTCTCTGAAGAACTCGTGCGTCGTGTCTCTACAATGAATTGTGGTGGCCCGTTCGGTTCCCTTGTCTTGAGTGAGGGTCAGCCGGGCCACTGGATGCTCGCCTACGGATTTAAGATGGTGAAGACTTGGTTCGACCCTAGTTCCCGTGCGGCTCCGCAACTAATTCTAGATATTCTGAATTTCATACCCGGTTACGTGAATAATCAGACACAAGAGATTCAGGCGGAATTCGGCGGCGAGAAATGGGGTGTGGACGCATCATGGTGGTTCGTTTTGATGGATCATTACTGATACCTCTCTCGAAGCTGGATGAGTCAGCATGCACGGCTCATTCCTGAGGCGCTTCGGGGCAGCCGATGGCTTATCTCCAGCTTGAGGTTATCGGCGCACGCTCCCTTCCCAAGCGTGCCTTCGCTGGGACGGTCTCGATAGCGAAAGTCTGGCTCACCGTAGGGGGAAGTACCTGTGAAGTCTCCGGCGAAGAAGACGGCGGGCTCGGAGTTCATGCCCGCGGGTTACGAAAGCGCCCAGTACTTGTGCGCCACCAGCACCGATTCCGGCAGCTTCGGCGACTGGCAGACCTGTGGCTGCGCCTAGCGAGACACCCATCGCGGCCCCAGCCGCAGGCACTGCAAACCTGCTGAAGATTTCCATGGCCGCAGTCGACCGGCTTTGACGGCCATCGGGAGCGGCCTGTGGCTGGAGTAGCCGCGACAGACAATCCAACGCTCTGCTGCAAGCGTCAGCAGCGCCGGT